>DASVBE010000215.1:0-6967 GCA_036375995.1 Streptosporangiaceae bacterium
ACGCTGAACCTGCTGGCCGAGGCGGCGCTGCACCTGGGCCGGCCGGAGGAGGCGTCGGTGCGGGCCGTCGAGGCGCTGGAACTGGCCCGGGAGTCCGGGGACCCGTTCAACGAGGGCTATGCGCTGGGCACCCAGGCCACCGCCGCCGGGGCGCGGCTGAACCTGCGTGACGCCGAGGAGTTCGGCCAGGCCGCACTGGCCGTGATGCGGCGGATCGACCAGCAGTGGGGCGCGGCCCGCACCATGATCGGGCTCGGCACCCTGGCCCGGATACGGTCCGAGCCGGACGTGGCCCGCCGGTACTACACCGAGGCGCTGCCGGTCTTCCGGGAGATCGACGCGCGCCCGGAGATCGCCCGCTGCCTGGCCGGGCTGGCCCGGATAGCGCTGGAGCTCGGGGACCATGAGGCGGCCGGGGAGTACCTGGCGGAGAGCCTGATGCTCAGCCACTCGACCGGGTCGCGGATCGGGGTGGCCCGGGGCCTGGAGGCGTTTGCCGAGCTTTCCGCGGCGCAGGACGAGCCCGCTGACGCGGTCCGGCTGATCGCGGCGGCGGCGTCGCTGCGCGGCGCCGCCGGGCTGCGGCCGCCGTCCGGGGGGAAAGTGAGTCAGTACCTGGCCGCGGCCGGGCCGCTGGGCGAGGCCGTGGTGTCGCGGCTGTGGGCGGAGGGCGCGGCGATGACCCCGGACCAGGCGGTCGCGCTGGCGCTGTCCGGGCCCGGTGCGGGCGCGGCCGGCGGGCCGGCGGCCGGCGACGCGGCGGGGCACGGCGGCCGGCTCGGCGGCGGGCGTGGCGGCACCGGCGGCGCGGGCACTGTGGCGGCGCTGCCGCTGCCGAACCAGCTGACCCCGCGGGAACGGCAGATCATCGAGCTGATCGCGGCCGGGCTGAGCAACCGGCAGATCGCCGAGGAGCTGGTGATCGCGCCGGCCACGGCGGCCAGGCACGTCGCGAACATCCTGGCCAAGCTGGGGTTCTCGTCCCGGTCGCAGATCGCGGCGTGGGCGAAGTCCGCGCGGAACTAACGGTCTCCGGCCTCGGGCGCCAGGTCTCCGGCGTCCGGTCTCCGGCGTCCGGTTTCCGGCGTCCGGTTTCCGGCGTCCGGTCAGCAGGCCGGGCCGGGCCGGTCCAGCAGCGGCCGGGCCAGCGCGGACGGGTCGAGCTCGGCGGAGTCGGTGAGCCGCAGCTTGCGCCGGGCGCGTTCGTAGAACGTGGTCATGCCGAGCCGGATGACCCGGGCCGCGTTCGGCCGGGACTGCAGGTCGACCCGGTCGCCGGGGCCGATGTACCGGGCCACGATGCCGTCCACCTCGACCGCGAGCCGCCCGCTGTCCGGCAGGATCTCCAGCGCCAGCGTGTCGCGGGTGGACAGAACCAGGCCGCCGCGGTACGCCGAGTGCGGCGCGGCCGGGGTGACCAGCAGCGCCTCGACCGCCGGGCTGACGATCGGGCCGCCCGCCGCGAAGCTGTACGCGGTCGACCCGGTGGGGGTCGCGACCACGACCGCGTCAGCCGCGTAGCCGACGAACGGCGCGCCGTCGACCAGCAGGCTGACCCGGGCGCTGCCCTCGCCGGGCACCCGGACGACCGCGATGTCGTTGAACGCGGTCAGCGTGCGGCCGTCGATGAAGGCGTCCAGGGCCAGCCGGTACTCCGCGGTGAAGGCCTTGTTGTCGATCGCGGTCAGCGCGGCGGGCAGGTCCGGGATGTCGACCTCGGCCAGGAAGCCGAGCCGCCCAAGGTTCACGCCGAGCACCGGGGCCGGGTGCCCGTCGGACAGCCGCATCGCGCGCAGCATCGTGCCGTCGCCGCCCAGGCTGACCAGCAGGTCGACCATGGCCGCCAGCTCGTTAGCGGGGACCGCGGTGGCGCCCTGGACGCGGCTGATCTCGTCGTCCACGCCGTAGAGCTTGGCGCCGCGGGCCATCGTCCACTCCAGCACCGAGCCGATGGCGCCCTCGCAGTCGCGGCGCGGGTGCAGTACAAGGCCTACCGAGTGCACGGTGTCTGACCCCCATCGGTCGCCGGTCGTTAGCCGGCGCTGGAGCCGGCCCACAGGTTGATACCCGATTCCACCGCGTCCCGGTCGATGGCGGCCAGTTCCTCTTCGGAGAACGTCGTGTTCCTGGTTGCGGCGAGGTTCTCCTCCAGCTGGGCCACGCTGCTGGCGCCGATCAGCACCGAGGTGACCCGCTGGTCGCGCAGGGCCCAGCTCAGCGCCAGCTGGGCCAGCGACTGGCCGCGGGCCCTGGCGATCTCCGCGAGAGACCGGATGTGGGACAGGGTCGCCTCGGCGAGCTGGTCGTTGTCGATCGAGCTGCCGTCCAGGCTGGCGCGGGACCCGGCCGGGATCCCGTTCAGGTACTTGCCGGTGAGCAGGCCCTGGGCCAGCGGGGAGAACGGGATGCAGCCCGCGCCCTCCTCTTCGAGGGTGTCCAGCAGGGACTCCTCGATCCACCGGTTCAGCATCGAGTAGGACGGCTGATGGATGAGGAGGCGCACGCCCATCTGCCGGAGGATCTCGGCGGCCTCGGCGGTCCGCTCCGCGGAGTAGGACGAGATGCCGGCGTACAGCGCGCGCCCGGACTGGACCGCGGTGGCCAGCGCGCTCATGGTCTCCTCGAGCGGGGTGTCCGGGTCGAACCGGTGGCTGTAGAAGATGTCGACGTAGTCCAGGCCCATCCGGGCCAGCGACTGGTCCAGGCTGGCGAGGAGGTACTTGCGCGAGCCGCGGTCGCCGTACGGGCCTGGCCACATGTCCCAGCCGGCCTTGGTCGAGATGATCAGCTCATCCCGGTACGGCCGGAGGTCCGAGCGCATGATCGCGCCAAAGTTGACCTCCGCTGCCCCGTACGGCGGTCCGTAGTTGTTGGCCAGGTCGAAGTGGGTCACGCCGAGGTCGAAGGCCCGGAACAGGATCTTCTTCTGGGTTTCGAGCGGCTGTGTGTCACCGAAGTTCTGCCACAGCCCGAGCGACACCTCAGGCAGCAGGATGCCGCTGCGCCCGCAGCGCCGGTACGGGGTCTGGTCATAACGGTCAGCACTGGCGAGATAGCTCATGCCCGCCAGTCTCTCAGTGGTGCTGGTGAGGCCGCTGGGGGCTGGCCGGGCCTAGTCCGGGTTCCGGGTCCGGAACTGCGGCTGCGGGGCGACGTAGTACGGCGGTCCGCTGCAGGTCTCCACCCAGTACCCGCCCCGGCCGGCCCGTCTCCGTCCGGAGACGGGCCGTTGGTCGGTGCCGGAAGGGCCAGCCGTCCCTCGTTTTCCTGACCTGCCGCCCGCGACCCTGGCCGGGTGGCCTCGCGACGGGGCGGAGGCCAGGAAGGGCAGGCAGCCGATGACCTTCTCGCGATCGCTGGCGAAGCATCTGCGTGGCAGTGCCGCCAGGATGACCCTGCGCTTTGCCGGCCATGCCGCGTTCGCCGATCTGGAGCATGTGGGCCGCAAATCCGGCATCCTGCGCCATACTCCGGTGCGTGCCTTCCGCGCCGGGGACACGGTGGTCGTCGGGCTGAACTTCGGGCGCCAGTCGGACTGGTTCCGGAACATCGAGGCGGCAGGCACCTGCCGGATGCGCCTCGGCCACCAGCAGCTGACGCTCGGGGCGCCGGTGGTGGTGCCCGCCGAGCAAGGCACCAGGAAGATGCCATGGCTGTTCCGCATCGCGATCAGGTACGTGATCCGCACCGCCGAATGCGCTGAGCTGCCCATCCTGGAAGAGCACCCGGCGCCGGGCCGGCGGGCGCCGGCCGCTAAGCCGTCGCAGCTCAGTTAGGGCAGCTTCCAGTCGACGGGGTCGGCGCCCATTTTCTCCAGCAGCTGGTTGGCACGGCTGAACGGGCGGGAGCCGAAGAAGCCGCGGTCCGCCGAGTTCGGGCTCGGGTGGGCGGACTCGACCCAGGCGACCTTGTCGTGGCCGGCCAGCAGCGGGACCAGGCTGCGGGCGTCGCGGCCCCACAGGATCGCGACCAGCGGCGTGCCCCGGCTGGCCAGGGCGGTGATGGCCTGGTCGGTGACGGTCTCCCAGCCCTTGCCGCGGTGCGAGGCCGGCCGGCCCGGCTGGACGGTCAGCGCCCGGTTCAGCAGCATGATGCCGCGCTCGGTCCAGGGGCTCAGGTCCCCGCTCGACGGCCGCGGGTAGCCGAGGTCCTCGCAGTACTCCTTGAAGATGTTGATCAGGCTGGCCGGGATCCTGGTCTTCGGCGGCACCGAGAAGCTGAGCCCGACCGGGTTGCCCGGCGTCGGGTACGGGTCCTGACCCACGATCAGCACGCGGATGCCGGTGAACGGCTGCTGGAAGGCCCGCAGCACCAGATCCCCGGACGGCAGGTACGTCCGCCCGGCCGCCACCTCGGCGCGCAGGAACGCGCCCATCTCCCGGATCTTCGGCTCGACCGGCTCCAGGGCCTCGGCCCAGCCCGGATCCATCATGTCCCGCAGTGGCTGAGGGGTCATGACCCCTTACCCTATGAGCCCGCCGCCCGCGGCGTCTTGAGGCAGGGCCGCCCGGTCGTCTCGGGACATGGCCGTCAGCATCGACACGAGGCGGGATATCTCCGTCCGCAGCGGTGAAGTGGCCATCCAGCAGGCCTGGTAGGCGATCGTGACGGGAACCTCGCCACGCTGCACCGGGCGGGCCGGCGTCCCGGCGGCCACCTTGGGGCCTGGCAGCAGGGCCGAACCCAGGCCCAGGGCCACCCAGTCCTGCAGGATGCGGCAGTCGTGCGCTTCCCCGGGATAGGTGGGCAGCGGCAACCCGGAATCGGCGAACACCCGGCGGGTGAACGGGGCCAGCCCGCATGCGTCGGTAGGCAGGATGAGCGGCACCGCGGTGGTGTCCCGCAACTCGATCGGGATGGCCGCGAGGCCGTCCGCTACCGGGCCCGCCTTGGCCGCGATGAACACCATCGGATCCCTGGCCACGATCGCCTGCCGGAACACGGGCGCCATGTCCCGTTCCGGGATCAGCAGCAGGTCCAGCTCGGCGCCGGCCAGGGCGTCCTGCAGGTCGGAGACCGCTCCCGCCCGCAGCACCACGGCGTGCTCGGGCGCTGCCGCGCTGGCCGCCTCGAACATTCCCCCGATCAGCTCGCGGTTGATGAGCGGGGAGACGCCGACCCGCAGCGGGCGCGGTTCCTGCCGGGCGGCCAGCCGGGCTTCGGCCAGCACCGTGTCCAGCCCCTGCAGCGTGCTCTCGATCAGCGGGAGCAGGCGCTGCCCGAGCGGGGTCGGCGTGACGCCGCGGGTCGTCCGGTCGAACAGGCGCCCGCCGAGCGTCCGCTCCAGCACAGCGATCCCGTTGGAGAGGGCGGGCTGGGTGACCGAGCAGGCCCGCGCCGCCCGCCCGAATGACCCCTCCCGGGCGACCGCCCGGGCGTAGCGCAGGTGCGCGACGTTCATCGCAACTCATTCACAGTTCTTATGACTCCATGACCAGATTGCCGCTACCGCCAGCTTCCCACATCATTTACGTTCTTCCTAGTAAAGCGAGTTCTGGAGCTGTGGCCGACCCCGGTCAGACGGTAACCACGCTCGCTCAGCACAGCACCATCGCCTATGACTAGGGAGACTTGTGATGTCCTCGTACGCCGTTCTCGTGGAAGCCGAGCGCCGGCTGGCCAGCTGGGTCGAGTCGCTGGAAGAGGCCGATCTGACCCGCCCGACCCCCTGCGCCGGCTGGGACGTGCGGACCTTGCTGAGCCACACCCTGACCGGCATCGACGTGTTCGCCGCCAGCGCCGATGGCGGGGCCAGCCCCACCGCCGACGACATGTTCGGTGGCCAGGACCGGCTGGGCGGCGACCCAGTCAGCGCGACGAAGCGGGTGACCGGCCGTTCCCAGGCGGCCTGGGCCGGCCTGGCCGACCCGGACGCGGAGCTGACCACGATCCTCGGGCCGCTGCCGGCCGGCCAGGTGATGGCCATCTCCGCCTTCGCCACGGTGGTGCACGGCTGGGACCTTGCCATCGCCACTGACCAGCCGGTCACCGAACTGCCGGCCGGCCTGCTCGCCCACGCCGAGGCTGTCGCGCACCAGATCGTGCCCGGCCTGCGGGACGGCGGTAACCACAGCCTGTTCGGGCCTGAGGTGCCCGCCCCGGGCGACGCGACGCCCACCGAGCGGCTGATGGCCTTCCTGGGCCGGGCCCGCCGGCCATGAGCGCAGCTCGCACGAGGGCCCGGTCCCCCGCTGCTACCTGGCCCGGCCGCCGCGCTTGATCTGACCGGCAGCGGTGGCCGTGTCCCGGGCCCGGCCGCGGGCATGCCAGCCTGGGGGGGATGGCGGAATCACTGAGCTGCCTGGTAACGGGTGCGACTGGCTACATCGGCGGGCGCCTCGTGCCCAGCCGGGAACGCCGCCTACCTCCCATGATCACGGAGGATTTCCACCGCCGGCGGTGCGAAACCCTCCGTGATCATCATTGGCCGATCCGGCCGTCGATCCGCTCGCGCAGCAGGTCGACGTGACCCATGTGGCGGGCGTACTCCTCGATCATTCCGACCAGCACCTCCCGCAGCGAGATCAGCCCTCCGCCGCTGCCGTGCTGATTCAGGGGATCGCGGCCGGTGATGTCGAGGCTGGGCGCTCCGGCGACAAACCGCGTGGCGAAATCCACCTCCGCCCGCCATGCGTCCCATGCCTGCGCCACGACCTGCGGGTCGGGAACAGCACCGTCGAAATCACCGTCACGGTCGGTGCTGGAGCAGAACAGCCGGGGCACGTCCTGCCCGGCCATCAGCATCCGGAAGGTGGCACGCTCGGTCTCGGCCAGGTGCCGCACCACACCCAGGAGCGACATCGTCGACGGCTCGACGGCACGCCGCGCCATAGCCTGCGCATCAAGATCGGCACACTTCAGTTCCAGCGTGAGGCGCTGACGGCGCAGGGCTTCGGCCAGCGTGGCGCGCTCGTCGCCCAGCCGTGGCCCGTTCTCACGCGGGTCGTCGTCAGAGGGCCTGCCGTCC
>DASVBE010000321.1:0-3145 GCA_036375995.1 Streptosporangiaceae bacterium
CGCCCGCGACGCCGGCGGCGACGACCGCGCTAGCGACCCAGGAGGTGCAGGTCACAGTGACTGAGCAGGAACCCACGGTGGCCGACCAGATAGCGGCGGCGCTGGACAGGCTCTCCGGCGACGCGGCCCGCGAGCTGGGGCTGGCCGGGCCCGGTGACGGCCAGGAAACCGCGCCCGCGGACGACCAGGCGGCCGGGAATGACCCGGGCGGAGCCGAGCTCAAGGCCGTGCTGTTCGATGTGGACGGCACCCTGGTCGACACGAACTACCTGCATGCCGTCGCCTGGTGGGAAGCCTTCGCCCGGGCCGGGCACGACGTGCCGATGGCCTCGATCCACCGCGCGATCGGCAT
Source organism: Streptosporangiaceae bacterium (assembly GCA_036375995.1). Taxonomy (GTDB): domain Bacteria; phylum Actinomycetota; class Actinomycetes; order Streptosporangiales; family Streptosporangiaceae; genus DASVBE01. The sequence continues at coordinate 353 of DASVBE010000321.1, forward strand.
GGGCTCGGACCGCCTGCTGGACGCGCTGCTGCCGGCCGGCCGGGATCGTGCTGCCGACGAGATCATCAAGATCGCCCACTCGGCCCTGTACCAGGTCTACTGGCCCCAGCTCCGTCCGCTGCCCGGCGCGGCGGACCTGCTCCGCGCCTGTCACGACGCCGGCCTGCGGGTTGTGCTGGCCAGCTCGGCGGACCCGCGCGAGCTGGAGGTCCTCCGCGAGGCGCTGGACGCCGAGGAGGCGATCGACGCGGCGACCTCCGCGGGCGACGTGGACTCCAGCAAACCCGCGCCGGACCTGGTCCAGGTGGCGCTCGAGCAGGCCGGCATGAGCCCGGCGCAGAGCGTGTTCGTGGGCGACTCGGTGTGGGATGCCCGGGCCTGCCAGCAGGCCGGGGTGCCCTGCATCGGCGTGCTGAGCGGCGGCACCAGCCGGGAGGAGCTCCTGGACGCCGGGGCCGCCACGGTCTACGGCGACCCGGCGGAGCTGCTGGCCGCGTTCCCCGGCAGTCTGAAGGCCGGCCCGTCCGCTGCTTAGCGGCCGGGCCAGTGGGTAGCTAACCGGGCTTGCGGGGGCCGTCGGCCGCCGGCCCGGTCCCGCACCAGACGATGCCGTGACGGGCCGGCGCTGCTCAGGCAGGCCGGCCCGCCCGCTCAGGCAGGCCGGTCGCCGGTGCCGCCCGGCACCGGGGCGAAACCGGCCGGGTGCCCGCCGGGCCGGGTCCCGTGCTCGGCGTCGCTGAGGCTGTGCCGGGCCGCGGTCATGACCGCCTCCGGGGTGATCCCGAACTCGCGGTACAGCGTTGTGTAGTCCGCCGAGGCGCCGTAGTGCTCGAGGCTGACGCTGCGCCCGGCGTCGCCGGTCAGCCGCTCCCAGCCGGCCGCCACGCCCGCCTCGACGCTGACCCGGGCCCGGACGCCCGGCGGCAGCACCTCGTCCCGGTAGGCCGGATCCTGCGCCGCGAACCACTCCAGGCACGGCAGCGACACCACCCGGGTGCCGATGCCGTCGGCCTGCAGCATGTCCCGCGCGGCCAGCGCGATCGGCACCTCGGACCCGGTGGCCAGCAGGATCACCCGCAGCTCACCGAGGTCAGCGCTGGCCTCGGCCAGCACGTAGCCGCCGCGGGCCGCGCCCGCGGCGGGTGCCAGCCCGGTCGCCGGGCCGCGGTCCAGCACCGGGAGGTTCTGCCGGCTCAGCACGAGGCCCGCAGGCCGGTCGCCGTGCTCCAGGATCGCCCGCCAGCAGACCGCCGTCTCGTTGGCGTCGGCAGGCCGGACCACGTCCAGGCCCGGGATCAGCCGCAGCGCGGCCAGGTGCTCGACGGGCTGGTGGGTCGGCCCGTCCTCGCCCAGGCCGATCGAGTCATGCGTCCACACGTAGATGGCCGGCAGCTGCATCAGCGCGGCCAGCCGCACCGCGGGGCGCATGTAGTCACTGAAGGTCAGGAACGTGCCGCCGTAGGGCCGGGTCAGCGACTGCAGCGCGATGCCGTTCAGCACCCCGCCCATCGCGTGCTCCCGGACGCCGAAGTGCAGGGTCCGGCCGTAGGGACCGCCCGGCCAGTGCTTGGTCTGCGCGCTGGCCGGGATGAACGACTCGGCGCCGTCCATCGTCGTGTTGTTGCTGGAGGCCAGGTCGGCGGACCCGCCCCACAGCTCGGGCAGCACCGGGGCCAGCGCGGACAGCACGATGCCGCTGGCCTTCCTGGTCGCCATGCCGTTGCGGTCCGGCTCGAAGGCGGGCAGGTGATCGGCCCAGCCCGGGGGGAGTTCCCCGGCCTGCAGCCGGTCGAGCAGCGCGGCCTGCTCCCGGTGGCTGGCCCGCCACGACGCGTACCGGTCCTGCCATTCCCGGTGCACGTCCCGGCCGCGGGCGGCCACTTCCCGGGCCCGGGCCAGGACCTCGTCCTCGACCACGAAGGACTGCCGGGGGTCGAAGCCGAGCAGCTTCTTGACCGCGGCGACCTCCTCCTCGCCCAGCGCCGCACCGTGCGCATCGCCGGTGTTCTGCTTGGTCGGCGCGGGCCAGCCAATGATCGTGTTCAGCACGATCAGCGACGGCCGCCCGGTTTCGGCCTGGGCGGCGCGGAAGGCGGCCAGCAGCGCGTCGACGTCCTCGGTATAGCCGTCGCTCCGGCGCCAGTCCACGGTCTGCACGTGCCAGCCGTACGCCGCGTAGCGGGCCGCGGTGTCCTCGCTCAGCGCGACACCGGTGTCGTCCTCGATCGAGATGTGGTTCTGGTCGTAGACCACGATCAGGTCGCCGAGCTGCTGGTGGCCGGCCAGCGAGCTGGCCTCGCTGGTGATGCCCTCCATGATGTCGCCGTCCGAGGCGATGACGTAGACCCGGTGGTCGAACGGGCTCTGCCCGGGAGCGGCCCCCGGGTCGAGCAGGCCGCGTTCCCGGCGGGCCGCCATGGCCATGCCCACCGCGGCGGCCAGGCCCTGGCCGAGCGGCCCGGTGGTGATCTCCACACCGCGGGTGTGCCGGTGCTCGGGGTGGCCCGGGGTCTGCGACCCCCAGGTGCGCAGCGCGCGCAGGTCGTCCAGGCCCAGCCCGTACCCGGACAGGTACAGCTGGAGGTACAGGGTCAGGCTGGTGTGCCCGGCGGACAGCACGAACCGGTCCCGGCCCAGCCACTGATCGTCGGCCGGGTCGTGCCGCATGACCTGCTGGAAGAGCAGGTAGGCCAGCGGGGCCAGGCTCATCGCGGTGCCCGGGTGGCCGTTGCCCGCCTGCTGCACCGCATCCCCGGCCAGCACCCGGATGGTGTCCACCGCCCGGACGTCCGT
>DASVBE010000276.1:0-28207 GCA_036375995.1 Streptosporangiaceae bacterium
AGCGCCGCGGCCCTCCGCTCGCTGGCCGGCGTCGCCGACTCGTCGCGCCGCGTCGCTCGTCGGGAAAACAGCGCCGCGGCCCTCCGCTCGCTGGCCGGCTTCGCCGACACGTCGCGCCGCGTCGCTCGTCGGGAAAACAGCGCCGCGGCCCTCCGCGAGCTTGGCCGGCTCCGCCGGCCTGCCCGCAGTGAGCTGGACCCGGCCCGGGTCACCGGTATCCTGCGGCCATGGCGGAGGGTGCCGCGGACGGCCGCGGGACGACCAGTATCTCGCATCGTGAGCTCGACGTCCGCGGCCTGCGGATGCACATCGCCGAGGCGGGCCCGGCCCGGGGCCCGCTGATCGTGCTGCTGCACGGCTTTCCGGAGTCGTGGTACTCCTGGCGGCACCAGCTGACCGCGCTGGCCGAGGCGGGCTTCCACGCGGTTGCCCCGGACCAGCGCGGCTATGGCCAGACGGGACGGCCGTCCCGGGTCGACGAGTACACGATCCTGCACCTGGCGGGCGACGTGACCGGCCTGCTGGACGCGCTGGGGGAGCCGGACGCGGTGGTCGTGGGCCACGACTGGGGCGCCCCGGTGGCCTGGCACGTGGCGCTGCTGCGGCCTGACCGGGTCCGCGGCGTGGTCGCGCTGAGCGTGCCGTGGCGGCCGCGAGGCTCCGCGCCGCCGGTCGCGGTGATGCGCGAGCGGTTCGGTGAGGCGTTCTACATGGTGTACTTCCAGCAGCTCGGCCCGGCCGACGCGGAGCTGGCCCGCGACCCCCGGCTGACCTTCCGCAAGACGCTGTACAGCGCGGCCGGGGACAGCCCGGGAACCCCGTGGCTGGTGCCCGCCGGCGGCGGGCTGCTTGACGCCTTCAGCGACCCGGCGGAGCTGCCCGGCTGGCTGACCGAGGCGGACATCGGCTACTTCGCGGGCCAGTTCACCGCGTCCGGGTTCACCGGCGGGCTGAACTGGTACCGGAACCTGGACCGGAACTGGGAGCTGACCAGTGCCTGGCACGGTGCCCCCATCACACCGCCCGCGCTGTACATCGCGGGCGAGCGGGACGGGGTGATCGCCGGCCCCGGCGCCCGCACGGCGATCGACCGGATGGCGGAATCCGTGCCCGGCCTGCGCGGAACCGTGCTGCTGCCCGGCTGCGGGCACTGGACCCAGCAGGAACGGCCCGCCGAGGTCAATGAGGCGCTGATCGCCTTCGCGGACGGCGCCCGCTGACTACGTTCCGTATCCAGTCCTGGAAGTTACCCAGGCCGGCGGGTCAGTTCCCGTGCGCCAGCCCCGCCCGGTCGGCGGCCTCGTGCCACAGCGCCACGTAGCTGCGCGCGGCGGCCGAGCGCGGCGCGAACGAGGTCACCGGGGCGCGCAGCACGGACATCTGCTCGATGATGGACAGCGCCGGGATCACCGCGGTGGCCACGTCCTTGCGCTGGGCGGGCAGGGTGGTGGCGATCTCCTTGTGCAGCCGCTTGCGCCGGTCGATCATCGAGAAGAAGGCCAGGATGCCCGGCTGCTTGCCCTCGAAGCCGTCGATGAAATCGGTCAGCTGGTCCAGCGTACGCACCGACAGGGTGGTCGGGATCAGCGGGACCAGCAGCACGTCGGCGGCGTGCAGCACGCTCTCGGACAGCAGCGAGATGCTCGGCGGGCAGTCGAGGATGACCACGTCGTAGCCGCTCCGCAGCGGGGCCAGCAGGCGGCCGAGCTTGCGCTCGGGCTTGCGGGCCGAGTCCAGCAGCAGGTCCAGGTTGCGGTAGGTGAAGTCGGCCGGCAGCAGGTCGAGGTGGTCGAAGTCGGTGCCCTTGATCGCGGCGTCCAGGGTGCGGGTGCCCTGGATCAGCGCCTTGCCGCCGCCCTTGACCCGCGGCCGGATGCGGAACAGGAACGTCGCGGCGGCCTGCGGGTCCAGGTCCCACAGCAGGACCCGGTGGCCGTCCTTGGCGGCCAGGTAGGCCAGGTTGACCGCGGTGGCGGTCTTGCCCACGCCGCCCTTGATGTTGTACGTGGCGAAGATCTTCATCCGCGGGCCTCCCCCGTCATGGCCAGGATCCGGCTCTGCCCGCCGGGGCCGGCGAAGTCGCGGAAACGGCCGGCGAACTCGCTGCGCGCGGCGTGCTGCTGGCGGGCCAGGCCGGCCGCGACCTCGCCCATGGCCAGCAGTGTCGCGGCGGGCACGGTCTGCCCGGCCATCATCTCGCCGGCGAACGCGCGCAGCTCGTCCGTCTGCACCTGGGTGTCCTGGAACGTGCCCAGGCAGTCCTGCAGCGCCTTCAGCTCCCTGACCGCCTGCCAGTGCGCACCCGGGTCGTACAGGGAACCGAAGATCTCCAGCGCGTAGCGCAGTTCCTTGGCTCGTTTGCGCAGGTCATGCAGGGCCTCGGGGGCGGACGCGGGGGTGATGACGGCGCCGTCGGCGAGCACCCGGCGATGCGCCTTGCGGATCCGCTGGTCGGCCAGGGCGCGGGCGGTAGGGCGGGCCCGCCGGCTGGCGGGCACAGCCGCGAGGGCTTCGCGCCAGTCGCGGCACAGCAACGGGAATTTAGGATTACGGAGGCCGCGTGCCAGCTGCCGCTGCTCCACGGCGCGCTTGCGCGCGAGATGGGCCCGGAAGGGCTCCAGGTCCGCGGATGAGGCGGCGACCAGGCTGGCCGCCATGCCGTCGAACCCCAGCAGGTACACGTCCATGTCCCGGGTCGGCGTGGTCAGGTCGCCGAGCCGCTTGAACTCGGGCCGGAACCGGGCGGCCAGGCCGGCCGGCAGCACGTCCCCGGCCAGCTTCAGCCCGGACCGGGTGCGGCGCACCGCGACCCGCAGGTCGTGCAGGAACTCGGTGTCGATGTCCCGGATCGTGCCGGGGACGTTGGCCTCGAGGGTGTCGAGCAGCGAGGTGAGCACGGTGGCCACGGCGGCCGCGGCGGGCTGCTGCGGCTCGAGCCGGACACTGACCTTGCCGGTGTAATCGCCGGGGTGGCGTCCGGCCGCGGCCAGCGCCTGCTCTAGCGGGCCGGTGCTGGCCTGCGTCACCCCGTCCGCGGCGGTGAGCAGCTGGGCCAGCCGGTCGGCCTGGGAGTAGTACCCGCGCAGCGGGGTGATGACGAGCCGGGGCGGCAGGCTCGGCGCCTTGGGCGCGGGGGTCATCTGGTCGACCGTGACCCGGGCGACGGTCTTGTCGTCGTCGTTGAGCACGCGGAGCTGGCGGGCGGTGCTGACGGCGCGGGCCACCGGCAGCAGGGCGCGGACCCCGACGACGGGGGCCAGCTGCTCGCGCAGCGGGCCCTCGGGGAGGGCGCTGAGCAGCCATGACTGCTGGGCGGCGCGGGGCGAGCGGGAGCCGGCCGGGGCGGCGGCGGGCTGGGTGGCGGGCTGGGCCGCGATGAGCTCGCCGTCGCGGCCGGTCAGCCGGTACTCGGCCGGCCCGCGCGGGCGGCTGGTGAGCTCGAGGGTCAGGCCGGCCCGGTACAGCCGCCAGTCGAAGGTGTCCAGCCAGGTGCGGCGGATCGCGCACGGCCGCCCGTCGGGCTGCCAGCGGAACCGCGGCCCCACCGGGACCAGCCCAGCCAGCGTGACGCCGTCGCCGGCCGCGCACAGCGTGGCGCCGTCAAGGACGAATTCACGCAGCGCATCTCGCAAAAGTGGCCTCACGACGGGACGGCAGCGGTATGCAGGGACCGGAAAAGGACATTCGGCCCCAATTGGCCGGAAGCTCAGGATAGCAGCGGAGAGTAACACGGAGCCAGGGGCGAGAGTGACGGGACACCGTCTCCCCGGTAGCGCAGGGCCGAACGATCGCTTGCTGGCCGGCTGTTCAGCGTTCCTTGATCAAGAAACGCTGATTAATGTTTCTTGATCAAGAACTCTTGATTATCCGGGGCCGGCCGGGCCGGCCGGTTCGGGCTCGTGGCCAGGCCGCGCAAGGACGACAAGCCCGACGAGGACGTCTGGCTGGCCTCGGTTTCGCTGCACCACAACGTGGACCGGCCCGATCCGCGGGAGGCCCCCGCAGGGCTTCGACGGCCCGGCTGGTTAGCCGCCGGCTGGTTATCCGGTTGCGAGCCGGCCTTCCCCGGTACGGCCAACCTGGTCACACTGGTGACGTGCATGACTTCGATGTGCTCGTGATCGGCTCCGGTCCGGGCGGGCAGAAGGCGGCCATCGCCGCCGCCAAGCTGGACCGGCGGGTGGGCATCGTGGAGCGGCCGGACATGATCGGCGGCGTCTGCGTGAACACCGGCACGATCCCGTCCAAGACCCTGCGTGAGGCCGTGCTCTACCTGACCGGCCTGGACCAGCGGGAGATGTACGGGCAGAGCTACCGGGTCAAGGACGAGATCACGGTCGCCGACCTCGCGGCCCGCACCCGGCATGTGGTCAGCCGGGAAAACGACGTGGTCCGCAGCCAGCTCACCCGCAACCGGATCGCGATCATGCCCGGCCTCGGCCGGTTCGCCGCGCCGGACACGCTGGAGATCGACGACGGCAGCGGGCGGATACGCACGGCCAGCGCGCCCAACATCATCATCGCCACCGGCACCCGGCCGGCCCGGCCGGCCAGCGTGGCGTTCGACGAGCGGACCGTGATCGACTCGGACGGCATGATCCACCTGAACCGGGTGCCGCGGACCATGGTGGTGGCCGGCGCCGGGGTGATCGGCATCGAGTACGCCTCGATGTTCGCCGCGCTGGGCACCAAGGTCACCGTGGTCGAGCAGCGCGACCGGATGCTGGAGTTCTGCGACCTGGAAGTGGTCGAGGCGCTCAAGTACCACCTGCGCGACCTGGCCGTGACGTTCCGGTTCGGGGAGACCGTCGCCGCGGTGGAGGCCCACGAGGACGGCGCGATGGCCTTCCTGAAGAGCGGCAAGAAGATCCCGGCCGAGACCGTCATGTACTCCGCGGGCCGGCAGGGCATGACCGCGGACCTGAACCTGGAGGCGGCCGGGCTGACCGCGGACAGCCGCGGCCGGATCAAGGTCGACGAGCACTTCCGCACCCCGGTGCCCGGCATCTACGCGGTGGGCGACGTGATCGGCTTCCCGGCGCTGGCCGCCACCTCGATGGAGCAGGGCCGGATCGCCGCGCACCACGCCTGCGGCGAGCCGGTGCACGACACGAGCACGCTGCAGCCGATCGGCATCTACAGCATCCCGGAGATCAGCTTCATCGGGAGAACCGAGGACGAGCTGACCCGCGACTGCGTCCCGTTCGAGGTGGGCGTGTCGCGCTACCGGGAGCTGGCCCGCGGGCAGATCATCGGCGACTCCTACGGCGTGCTCAAGCTGCTGGTCTCGCCGGCCGACCGCAAGCTGCTCGGGGTGCACGTGTTCGGCACCGGGGCGACCGAGCTGGTGCACATCGGGCAGGCCGTGATGGGCTGCGGCGGCACCGTGGACTACCTGGTGGACGCCGTGTTCAACTACCCCACGCTGGCCGAGTCCTACAAGGTGGCCGCGCTGGACGCGACCAACAAGATGCGCCAGGTCGAGCGGTTCAGCTGAGCGCCGCCGGGGCCGGGAGGAGCGTGCAATGCTGCACATGTTCGGGTTCGAGCGGGCCGCCGTGCTGGTCAGCGACCTGTACTTCATCGACCCGAATCCGCTGCCCGGGCAGGAGAGCCCGGAGCGGGGCGTCCGGCTCGAGGTCCGCCTGCTGGACCGCGGCGAGCTGCACGGGTCGATCTACTCGGCCCAGCCGATCGGGGTCGGCCAGCCGGTGTGGCGGGCCGACCTGCTGGAGTCGGCGGACAGCCCGGGCAGCCTGAACCGGGCGCACCACCACCCGCAGTTCAGCGAGCGGTGGGACCCGGGCCACCGGGTGTTCGAGAAGGCCATGCTGGCCGACCCGCCCCAGTGGGTGGGGGACCAGCTCGCCGACCTGGAGGGCATCGTCAAGCGGGCGGGCCTGGCGGTGGACGACGCGCTGGCCAGGGACGCGGTCAGCGTCCGCGGCGCGGCCGCGGAGATCATGGCCACGGTGGCGCGGCTGCTGGCCGGGGTCGCGGCCGGGGAGCTGGCCGTCGCGCCGACCGGCGAGCCGGGCAGCCCGCCGCTGGTCAGCGCCAGGGTCGGCTGGCTGTAGCGGTCAGAACTTAACGACGTCCAGCCAGTTGTCCAGCACGGCGGCGTCGCCGAGCACCTCCGCGCCGGAGCCGGCGACCGGCGTCCGGCGCATCAGCACCAGCAGCAGGGTGGTGGCCGGGCCGCGCAGGGCCACGTCCGCCTTGGCGTGACCGCGTTCCGCGGTGATCACGCCCGGCTCGCTGCGCAGCGTCCATTCCCCGGCCACGCCGGGGTCGGTCACGTGCACGTGGATCGACCGGCCCTCGGGGAGCGCCCTGAGCCGCTGGTCGCTGCCCTCCCAGGCCATGCTGGACATGTCCATCAGCCACTCGTCGATGCCGTCCGCGGCCAGCACCGGGTCCAGCTCGGTGGGCTGGCCGGTGGCCACGTCGGCGTCGGCCCGGTGCACCGCGGTCTCGTGCGCCATCCGGCGCAGCCAGAACAGCGACGGCTGGGCCCCGTGGAAGGTCCACACCGGGTCGGCGCCCGCCTCGGCGACCGCGCCGGTCAGCCGCTCCGCGCCCGCGCGCAGCCACTCGCCGCGCTCGGCCGGCTCCGCCGGCAGCTTGCCGTCCGGCACCTCACGGAACGGGATCGGCTGCTGGGCCCGGCTGCTGGTGATCGCGGCGGCCCACCGGTGCGCCCGGCCGGTGTGCACGCACAGCTCGCGCATGGTCCACTCGGGGCAGGTGGGGATCGGCGTGCTCAGGTCCGGCTGGCTGGCCAGGGCGGCGAGCACCTCGGTGCTGGCCGTCAGCCCGGCGGCGAGCTGGGCCGCGGTCAGCCCGCCGGGCTGACCAGTGCCCGGCTGAGCAGCGCTGGCCTGATCAGCGGCAGCCACAGGCACCCCCGCAGCAGCCGCCGCCGCCCGCGCCGGACGGGGACTGGCTGGCGCGGCCGCCGACCGCGACCGTGGACAGCAGCTTGACGGTGTCGTCGTGACCGTCCGGGCAGCAGCACGGATCGGACGCCTGGCTCATCGGCCGGCTCAGCTCGAAGGTGGCCCCGCAGGCGCGGCAGCGGTACTCATAACGCGGCATGGCGTCAGCGTACGCCAGCCCACCCCGGGGGGTGCGATGCTGGCGGGGGCCGGTCGGGAGGTGCGGTGGCTGAGGTCCGGGATGCTGAGGTCACGATCATCGGGGGCGGGGCGGTCGGCTGCGCGGTGGCGTTCACCCTGGCCCGGGCGGGCTACCGGGACATCCAGCTGATCGAGCGCGGCGAGCTGGCCGGGGCCACCTCGGGGCAGGCCGCCGGCCTGGTCGGGCAGGTCCGCTCGACCGCGGAACGGTGCCGCCTGGCGATGGCCTCGGTCGCGCTGTACGCCGCCATCGAGCAGGAGACCGGGCACACCGCGGACTGGCGGCAGACCGGCAGCCTGCGGCTGGCGCTGACGGACGCCCGGGTGGCCGAGTTCCGGGCGCTGGCCGCGGTGGCCGGCGCGGCCGGCCTGGAGACCGAGTTCGTCGGCCAGGCCCGGCTCGCTGAGCTGTGCCCGGTGCTGGACACCAGCGCGGTGAAGGCCGCGCTGTGGTGCCCGGCCGACGGCTACCTGCAGCCGCACAGCCTGGTCACCGCGTACGCGGCGGCGGCCCGGGCGCGCGGGGTCACGTTCGCCACCGGGACCACGGTGACCGGGCTGGCGCTGGCCGGGCGCGAGGTCACCGGCGTGCGCACCGACCGGGGCGACGCGGCCACCGGGCTGGTGATCAACGCGGCCGGGCCGTGGGCCGCCGCGGTGGCCGCGCTGGCCGGGGTGGCGCTGCCGGTGGTGCCGGTCCGGCACGAGTACTTCGTCACCGTCCCGGTGCCCGGCTGGCACGCGGGCCTGCCGGTGCTGCGGGTCCCCGACATCAGCGTGTACGCCCGCGCCGAGGGGCCCGGCATCCTGTGCGGCGGCTGGGAGGCGGCCAGCCTGAGCCTGGACCCGCGGGCCGTGGGCATCGGCCAGCCGCTGCCGGCCCAGCCGGACTGGCCGGTGCTGACCGGGTTCGCCCGGGACTTCGCCGCGCTCGTGCCCGCGGTGGCCGAGGCCGGGGTCCGCGAGGTGTTCCGCGGGTTCCCGGCGTTCGCCCCGGACGGCCGCTTCGTCCTCGGGCCGGTGCCCGGCCTGCACGGCTTCGTGATGGCCGCGGCCTGCAACGCGCACGGCGTGTCCGGCTCCGCCGGGCTGGCCGCGCACCTGCTGGAGAGCCTGCAGCCGGACCCGTCGCCGTACGTCCGCTCGCTCAGCCCGGCCCGGTTCCTTGACCGGCCCTGGGACCCGGACGGCGCGCGGTCCGCGGCCGAGCGGGTCTACCAGGAGTACTACGCACTGCCCTAGACGGGCAGCGGGCTGGCGGGCAGGTCCTCGCGGCGGACCCGGATGGTGACCAGCGTGACGGCGAGGGCCAGCAAAGTGGCCGCCGCGCCGATCGTCAGCGCGGTGGTCACGCCCAGGGCCAGCGCGTGGCCGTAGGCCGGGGCCCCGGCCGGGCCGGCGGCCCGGGCATGATTGCTGACCACGGACCAGGCCACGCTGCCGATCACGGCGAGGCCCACCGCCCCGCCGACCTGCTGCCCGGCGTTGAACATGCTGGACGCGACGCCCGCGTGCTCGTCCTTGATGCCGGCCACCAGGGTCATGGTCAGCGGCACGAAGATCAGGCCCGCCGCGGCCGCGAAGACGATCAGCGGCAGGGCCACCCCGGTCAGGTACTGGCTGTGCTCGTGCACCCGGGACAGCCAGAACGCGCCCACCGGGGCGATCAGCGCGCCCGCCGTCATCGGCACGCGGGCGCCGAACCGCGGCACCAGCCGGGTGCACAGCCCGGCCGTCACGATGAAGCCGCCGATGAACGGCAGCCAGGCCAGGCCGCCGCGCAGCGCGCTGTATCCCCAGACGACCTGGGTGAACAGGGTCAGGAAGAAGAACATGCCGAAGAACGTCGAGGCCAGGCAGAGCAGGATGAGGTACACGCCGGCCCGGTTCCGGTTCGCGAAGATCCACAGTGGCAGCAGCGGCTGCGCGGTGCGGGCCTCGATGAGCAGGAACGCGGCCAGCATGACGGCGGCCGCGGCGAGCGCGCCCACCGTGGCCGGATCGGCCCAGTGCGAGACCCCGTCCGGGCCGGTGGCGCCCCGGGTGAGGCCGTAGATGAGGAGCGCGAACCCGGCCGTGCCGGTGACCGCTCCGGGCAGGTCCCAGCTCCGGCGGTAGCGCTGGGACTCCGGGATCGCGAACCGGGCGCCGGCCGCGAGCAGCAGGCCGACCGGCACGTTGACGAAGAACACCCAGCGCCAGGACGCGTACGTGGTGAGCAGCCCGCCCGCGACAACGCCGATCCCGCCGCCTATCCCGGTCATCGCCGCGTACACGCCGAGCGCCCGGGTGCGGAGCCGGCCCTCGGGGAAGGTCACCGCAATCAGCGACAGCGCGGCCGGTGCCGCGACCGCCGCGCCGGTGCCCTGCAGCATCCGGGCCGCGATCAGCAGCCAGGGCTGCGTGGCCAGGCCGCCGGCCAGTGACGCGAAGGTGAACAGGCCGATCCCGGCCACGAACATCCGCCGCCGGCCGAGGATGTCGCCGGAGCGGCCGCCCAGCAGCAGCAGCCCGCCGAACGTCACCGCGTACCCGGTGACCACCCATTCCAGGCCGGTGCCGGAGAAGTGCAGCGCGCGCTGGATGTGCGGCAGCGCGGTGTTCACGATCAGCTCGTCGAGGACCAGCATCAGCTGGGCCAGCGAGATCACTATCAGGGCCAGGCCCGGGCGGTGGGATCCGGCGGTGCTGGCCGGCCCGCTGCCGGGCCGCTGTGCGGCGGCCCGTCCGCCGGCCGGGCGGGCCGGGCCGTGGACGGTGATCATATCTGCCTTGCCTTCGGCCATGTCAGTGGCCATCCGAATCCCCTCCGCAGGAGAACACGTTGATCAAGCTGCCCTGGGGATCGCGGAAGATCATGCTGCGGCTGCCCCAGGGCTGGGTGGCGGGCCGCAGGACCCAGTCGACGCCGAGGGCGGCAATCCGCGGGTACTCGGCGTCGGCGTCATCGGCCTGGAAGTCGAGGACGAAGGCGCCCGGGCGGCCCGGGCGGGGCGGGCCGCCCAGGCCGGCCGGGCACTCGGTGAACCGGCGCCGGGAGAAGCCGACCGACGCCGGCCCGGCCTGCACCTCGACGTAGTAGTCGTTCAGCACGGCCGGGGCGCGCACCAGGCGGGCGTAGAAGGCGGCCAGCCCAGGGACGTCGTCGGTCACGAAGCGGGCCTGGACAAGTTCCATGTCACCGGCCCCCGGTCCGGGCCGTGCGGGCGGGGCTGGCCGGGGCGTCCGGGACCGTGGGGAGGTCCAGGTCGGTGTCCGCGTAGTTGAGGAAGTAACCGGTGAACAGGGTCAGCCCCAGGTAGACGAAGGCCTCGGCGAGCTGCCCGTCGGTCCAGCCCGCGGCGGTGGCCCTGGCCCAGGTGGCGTCGCTGACCCGGCCGGAGCGGGCCGCGGCCTCCCTGATCACGGCGAGCAGCGCGTCGGTACCGGGCTCGCCCAGGTCCTGCCCGGACCGAAGGGCTGTGACCTGGTCCTGACGCCAGCCGGACCGCAGCGCCAGCTGCGAGATCACGGTCAGCGCGTACTCGCTGCCGCCGGCTACCGCGGCGGCCAGCATCAGCGCGGTGCGGACCGGCTGGTCCAGCGTGCCGTGCTGGGCGGCGGCCCGCCGGATCGACACGTAGGCGTCCAGGACCGCCGGGGCGTGCGCCATCTGGGCGTGCAGGTTGAGGAGGCGGCCGGTGGGCGAGAACTGGAGGACGTCCGCCAGCAGCGGGCGCGCGGCGGCTGGGGCATCCTCGATGGTGTGGCTCGGTATCCGGGTCATGGCTTCCCCTCTGCGGTAAGGCGGTGCTGGCACAGGCAGGGACGGCGCAGCGGGCAGGAAAGTGACAGCGGCCAGGCCGGCCGCGGGCGCTGTCACTTTCCGCGGGGCTGTGCCGTCCTTCAGGGCAGGAACCGGTGGCCCCAGCCGGCCGGTCAGGAGGTGCGGTGTGCACGGTGAGCAGGACCGCGGGGAGATCAGCCGCGCCTACGCTGAGCACCGTCCGTACCTGATCGACCTGGCCTTTCGCATGCTCGGCGATATCGGTGCCGCGGAGGACACCGTCCAGGACGCGTTCTGGCGGCTGATGCGCGCGGACCTGGGCGAGATCGAGGACGAGCGGGGCTGGCTGATCGTGGTGACCAGCCGCCTGTGCCTGGACCGGATCAGGTCGGCCCGGTCCCGCCGGGAACGGGCGCACGACGCCAGCGAGATCGAGTTCGTCGGGCCGGCCGTCGGAGCGGCGCAGCCTCCGCTCGCCGACCCAGCCGACCGGGTCACCTTCGATGACGGTGTCCGGCTCGCCCTGCTGGCCATGCTGCAGCGGCTCAGCCCGCCCGAGCGGGTGGTGTTCGTCCTGCACGACATCTTCCAGCTGCCGTTCGCCGCGGTGGCCGAGACCGTGGGCCGCCCCGAGCCGTCCTGCCGGCAGCTGGCCAGGCGCGCTCGGCAGAAGATCTCCGCGGCACCCGGCGGGGCCCGGTTCGACGTGGCCTCCGCCGAGCACCGCCTGGTCACCGACAAGTTCATCGCCGCCTGCGCGACCGGCGACCTCGGCGGCCTGCTCGAGGTGCTCGCCCCGGACGCATGGGGCGAGGTCGACCTGGGCCCGGCCGCCAGCCTGGTGCCCGGCGTGGTCACCGGCGCCGGGCAGGTGGCCGGGAACCTGCTGCGGTTCTGGGGCCCGGGCGCCACGCTGGTCTCGCACCCGGTCGGCGGGCAGCCCGCCGTGCTGGCCTTCCGCGGCCGCACGCTGGCCGGCCTGATCGTGTTCACCCTGCACGGCGGGCTCATCCAGGCCGTGCACGTCATCGGCGACCCGCGCAAGCTGAGCTTCGTCAGCGCCCAGCTGTCCGGCCTGCAGTAGCCGGCCGTCACTATTCGCGGGCCCTTCTCGTCCTTACCGGTGCAGCCGCCATCCGGCGGCCAGCCAGCGCCCGGGCCATGCCCGGGCTGGCCAGGAAGGCCAGCACATGCTCAACCTCGAGATCATCATCGGCAGCACCCGGCAGCCCCCTGACCACCGCACCGCGGCCGCGGCGGCCGAAGGACACCGGCGATGACCGCCGGACCCGGGCAGGCCAGCACGGCCGCGGCCGCGCCGGTCCCCCCGTCGCTGATCGTGCGGATCATGCTGCGGCCGATGACCAAGGTGCTGAACCCGCTGATCCGCAAGCTCGCCGGGCGGCGGCACTTCGCCATGGCGGCCCAGATCCGGCATACCGGCCGGCGCTCGGGCCGCAGCTACATGACCCCAGCCAGTGCCCGGCTCAGCGGCGACGTGGTCGTCATCCCGCTCACGTTCGGCAACGAGTCGGACTGGTCGCGGAACGTGCGCGCGGCCGGGGGCTGCTCGATCCGGCTGAACGGCCAGGATTACGACATCACCCAGCCCGAACTGCTCCAGGTGGCCGACGCCCAGCCGCTGGTCCGGTCGATGTTCAGCCCGATGGAACGGGTCAGCTTCCGGATGCTCGGCATCCGCCAGGTCATGCGGCTCCGCGTCGCCGGGCCGCGGCCATGACCACCCTCCGGGCCCGGCCGCGGGCCGCCGGGAGCGGCGCCGATCTCGCCCCGTTCGCCGACCTCGTGCCGCGCGATCACGGCCTCGCCGTGCTCGCGCTGGCCCGGCCGGACGGCACCGTCCACGTCTCCGTGGTCAGCGCCGGCGTGGTGGCTCATCCGGTCAGCGGCCGGCCGGCCGTCGGCGTGGTGGCGGCCGGCCGGTCCCGCAAGCTTGACCATCTGCGGGCCCGCCCCCGCGCCACGGTGGTGCTGCGGGCCGGCTTCCGGTGGGTGGCCGCGGAGGGGCCGGCCGAACTGGCCGGCCCGGACGACCCGCTGCCCGGGGTGCCGGCGGACCGGCTCCGGCTGCTGCTCAGGGAGATCTTCACCGCGGCCGGCGGCCAGCACGACGATCTGGGCGCCTACGACCGGGCCATGGCCGCCGAGCGCCGGACCGCCGTGCTGATCACTCCCGACCGGGTCTACTCCCGCTGACACGTGTGCTAGCCGGGCGCTCCCGGGCTGCGGGAAGCGGATCTGCGACACTGGTTTGCGGCCAGATTTCCTTGCCCCGCAAACGGATCCGTGAGGAGCAGCCGTGTCGCACAGCATGAACCGGGCCGAGCGGGAGGAGTTCCTCGCCGGGCTGCACGTCGGGGTGCTCAGCGTGGACGGCGGCGGCGGCACCCCGCCGCTGACGGTCCCGGTCTGGTACACCTACCAGCCCGGCGGGGTGGTAAGCGTGAGCACCAGCCGGGACAGCCGCAAGGCCCTCGCCATCGCCGCGGCGGGCCGGTTCGCCCTGTGCGCCCAGGACGAGCGGCCGCCGTACAAGTACGTGACCGTGACCGGGCCCGCGGTCATCGAGGACATCGACTGGGCCGAGCGGCTGGCCATCGCCCGCCGGTACCTGGGCGACGAGGGCGGTCACGCCTACATGGCCGCGGCCGGTGACGGTGATCCCGGCAGCCAGGTCGCGATCCGGATGACGCCCGAGCACTGGCTCAGCGCCGACTTCGCCAAGGATCTCTCGTAGTGCGGGCTGGCTCGCTGGGCCGGCTTTGCCGGCTAGCCGAACAGCGGGACGGTGCGGGTGCGGTGGAAGCCGGCCGGGACCTTGCCGGTGTAGATGATCGTGGCCCGGGTGAACATCAGCTGGGCGGCGTGGTGCGGCCGCGGGCGGACCCGCCACAGCACGGTGATCACCGGGAACTTGTGGAACGTGCCGCCGACGCAGGTCGGCGTGCAGTCGTTGATCGCCTCGCGGCCGGTGGCCAGCGCCTGGGCGCCCCAGTGCGACCAGTTCAGCTTCATCAGCACGTCGTTGCCGTCGGCGCAGGCCAGCACCTGCTGGGACGGCTCGACCTTGGCGTGGCCCACGCAGTCGACAAGGACCGGCTGGGCGGCGGCGGGTTTTACCCCGGCCGGCTGGGTGGCCGCGGCCGGGGCGGGGGCCGAGGCGGTGACCAGCAGCGCGGACGAGACCAGGGCCGTCCCGGCGACGGCGGCCAGGGCACGGCGGAAGGCAGCAAGCTTCATCGGAAGTCCCCCTTGGAACGGGCCGGGTGCCGCCGGTGCGGGCACCCTGCACGCAAAGACGCGGGAGGGCTGTCCCGAGTTGTCACCGCGGCGGGCCAGCGGCACAGTGCAGGGCAGAAAGGGCCCTGGGGACGGATACCGTCCCCAGGGCCTTCGCCCCGCGCCCGGCATCAGCGGGCCGGCCGGACGGGGTGGTTGGCGCGGATCATGTCGCCGGGGTCCACGGCGGCCTTGATGCGGCGCAGCCGCTGGTAGGCGTGCTCGGTCCAGAACCGCCCGCGGGCGCCCTGGGTCTCGGCGAAGTTGAGGTACATCTGCGGGGCGGCCCACGGGGCGAGGGCCTGCTTGACCGCGCCGACCTGCGCCATGACCGCCCTTTCCAGCTCGGGGACCGGGGCCATACCGACCGCGAACAGGGCGTACTGCGCGTCGATCGAGGCGAGGGCCCCGTTGCCGGGCCGGGCGCGGCCGAGCTCGCCGCCGAGGTGCCGCAGTTCGGCCGACACCAGCGGGAACGCGGCCCCGGCACCAGCCACGCCGGCGAAGGCGTCGACGGCCTCGGCCGGCAGTTCGCCGAGCATCAGGCCGTCCCCGGCCCCGGGGACGGGCTCCTCGGGGTCCATGTGCAGGTGGCTGAGCGCGGGCACCGGCACGTGGGTGATCGTGTCGCTGACGGGCCCGAGGGCCCGCAGCGGGGCGAGCAGCTCATCGGCCCGGGCCTGGTCGCCGACGTGGAAGGCCTCGACGACCACGAAGGACTTGCCGCGGACCGGCTCGGGGACCTGCGGGACGGGCGGGAAGTTGAGGAACCGGCCCACCGTGGTCAGCTCGTCCGGCGGCCCGCTGCGGGTCAGCCCGGCCCAGGTGTGCAGCACCTCGGCCCCGCGCTCGATCGGGTACCACAGCACGCCGGCGTAGGCGTGGGTGAGCGGGAACAGCCTGAACTCGAGGGCGGTCACGACGCCGAAGCTGCCGCCGCCGCCGCGCAGCGCCCAGAACAGGTCGGGCTCGTGCTCGTGGTCCGCGCGCACTATCGCGCCGTCGGCGGTCACCAGCTCGATCGCGGTCACGTTGCTGGCGGCCAGGCCGAATTTGCGGCCGAGGAAGCTGAGGCCGCCGCCGAGGGTGTACCCGGCCACGCCCACGTCCGGCGACGAGCCGGCCAGGGCGGCGAGCCCGTGGGCGGCGGCGGCGTGCACGACGTCCAGCCAGACCACGCCGGCCTCGACCCGGGCGGTCCTGGTGCGCGGGTTGATCTGGATGCCGCGCATGCGCCCGGTCCGCAGCAGCACGGTGCCATCCAGCACCCCGAGCGGCCCGGCGTTGTGGCCGGTGCTCTGGGCGGCGACCCGGAGACCGCGGTCAGCGGCGTACCGGATGGCCGCCGCCACCTCGGCTGCCGACTCGGGGAACACCACGGCGGCCGGGCGCTGGTCGATGGCGAGGTTCCACGCCCGCCGGGCCTCATCGAAGCCGTCGTCGCTGGGCAGCAGTATCTTCCCGGCCAGGGTGGGGTCCAGCAGGCGGGGCTTCAGCGAAGGTGCCGCAAAGGCATTCATGACAGGGTCCTTTCTGGGTCTGCACGGGCCTTTCCGCCGGTGCAGAACCAGCGTCAGCGGACCCTCTTGGAGCCCGCCGGGACGGCGGCTTGGGCCGCCGGGCAAGCCGGGGCCAAGTCATCCCCAAGCCGGCCCGGCGCAGGGTACGGGGCCGGTGCGTCCGTGCCGTCATGACCCGGCGTGCCAGACTTGAGCCGTGGGGGGCCGACCAGCGCCGGAGATGACCGGCGACAGCCGCCTGCGCTTTGGGGTCCTCGGCACCTTCCGGGTGGAGCGGGACGGCCAGCAGGTCGATCTGGGCCCTCGGCTGCAGCGCACGCTGCTGGCGATCCTGCTGATGGACGCCGGGCATGTCGTCCCGGCCGCCCGGCTGATCGACCTGCTGTGGCGGGACGGCCCGCCGCCGGCGGCGACCGCGTCGCTGCAGGCCTACGTCTCGCAGCTGCGCCGGGTGCTCGAGCCCGGCCGGCCGCCGCGCGCACCCGCCACGGTGCTGATCACCCAGGAGCCCGGGTACGTGCTGCGGGCCACCGACGATCAGGTGGACGCACTCCGGTTCCAGGCGATGGCCCGCCGGGCGCGGGGTGAGCTGGCCGGCGGCCAGCCCGCGGCCGCCGCGGCACAGCTGGAGGACGCGCTCGCGCTCTGGCGCGGGGAGCCGCTGGCCGAATTCGCCGGCGAGCCGTGGGCGGTGCCGGCGCTCGCGCGGCTCACCGAGACCCACGACCTCGCCGCCGAGGACCGGGTCGCGGCGTGGCTGGCGCTGGGCCGGCCCGCCGAGGCCGCGACCGAGCTGGAGTCGATGGTCGCGGCCCGGCCGCTGCGGGAACGGCGCTGGGAACAGCTGATCCTGGCGACCTACCGGTGCGGCCGGCAGGCCGACGCGCTGCGCGCCTACCAGCGGTGCCGCGCCGTGCTCGCGGACGAACTCGGCCTGGAGCCCGGCCCGGAGCTGCGGCGGCTCGAGGCCGCCGTGCTCGCGCAGGATCCCGCCCTCGAATGGCAGCCGCCCGCGCAGCCTGCGCCCGCCCGGCCGCCGCAGTCCCCGGCGGTGCTGAGCAATCTCCCGGCCCAGCTGGCGGCGTTCGTCGGGCGGGAACGGGAGCTGGCCGAGGTCAGGGCGCTGGTGCGGTCCGGCCGGCTGGTCACGCTGACCGGCGCCGGGGGGAGCGGCAAGACCAGGCTGAGCCTGCAGGTCGCAGCCCAGGTGCTGGACGGGTACAGCGACGGCGCCTGGCTGGTCGAGCTGGCGGCGGTCGCGGACACCGAGGCCGTGGCCCCGGCCATCTGCGAGGTGCTGGGTATCGCCGTCCCGCCGGGCCGGCCCGCGCAGGAGGCGCTGCTGGACGCGCTGGCCCCGCAGGACGTGCTGATCGTGCTGGACAACTGCGAGCACCTGATCGGCGCCTGCGCCAAGGCCGCCGATGCCATCGTGCGGCACTGCCCGCGGGTGCATCTGGTGGCGACCAGCCGCGAGCCGCTGGGCATCAGCGGGGAAGCCGTGTACCGGGTGCCGCCCCTGTCGCTTCCCGGCGCGGGTGATACCGGCCTGCCGGCGGCCGGGTCCTCCGACGCGGTGGCGCTGTTCGCCGACCGGGCGCGGGCTCAGGGCACCGGCCTGGTCATCGACGAGCAGACCGCGCCGCTGGTGGTGTCGATCTGCCGGCGGCTCGACGGGCTGCCGCTGGCCATCGAGCTGGCCGCCGCCCGGCTGCGGTCGCTGTCGCTGAGCGGCCTGGCCGGCCGGCTCGACCAGCGGTTCCGCCTGCTGACCGGCGGCAGCCGCACGGCCCCGGAACGGCACCAGACGCTACGGGCGACCGTCGAGTGGTCCTATTCGCTGCTCAGTGCGGCCGAGCAGGTGCTTCTTGGCCGCCTGTCGGTGTTCGCCGGGAGCTTCGATCTGGACGCCGCCGAGGCGGTGTGCGGTTTCGGCGGCATCGAGGCGTTCGACGTGGCCGATCTGCTCGGCTCGCTGGTGGACAAGAGCCTGGTCGTGGCCGAGCCGGCCGGGCCGGCCCTGCGCTACCGGCTGCTGGAGACGATCCGCCAGTTCGCCGCCGAGCGCCTCACCGGGGCCGGCGAAGAGGCCATGGCCGCCGCGGCCCACGGCGCGCACTACCTGTCGGTCGCCGAGACCGCGGCCCCGTATCTGACCGGGCCCGGCCAGGGGGAGTGGCTCGCCCGGCTGGACGCCGACCGGGCGAACCTGCGCCGGGCCGCTGAGCAGGCGGCCAGCGGCCCGGACGGGACACGGCAGGTGCTGCGCCTGGGCGTGGCCCTGCGCCGCTACTGGATGGCGCGGGACCGGGGTGAGGAGGCCATCGCGCTGCTGAGGCCGGCCCTGGACCGGCCAGAAGCACGGGCGGACCCGCAGCTGTACGGGTCAGCGCTGGCCACTGCCGCCCTGGCGGGCCGCTACGCCGACGTGGCGCGGGCGGGCCAGCTGAGCGAGCAGGCCATCACGATCGCGCGCCAGCTCGGCGCCCGCGGGCTGCTCATCGAATCGCTCGTCGCCCTCAGCGCCGCGTGCTACCACGCCGGCGATCCGGAGCGGGGAGCCGCCCCGGGGCGGGAGGCCGTCCGGCTCGCCCGCGAGGCTGGCGACGACGTCCTGCTCGGCGAGAGCCTGAACGGGTATCTGCACTGCCTCGCCCTCACCGAACCCGCGGCGGCCGCGCCCCTGTTCGCCGAGGCGATCGCCTGCACCCGGCGGTCCGGCGACTATCTCTTCGCCTACTACCTGACCAACTACGCCGGCGTTCACGCCCTGCGGGCCAGGGACATCCCCGCCGCCCGGGCCTACCTGAACCAGGCGACGGAGGCCATGCGCGAGATCAGGACCGAGGACCCGCACCTGTCGATCAACATGGGCTGGGTGCTCCGCCAGGACGGCGACGCCGGCGGCGCGCGGGCCAGCTTCCTCGGGGCACTGCGGCGGAGCCGCCGCAACGGGGACCGCTACGGCAGCGCCTACGCCTTCCTCGGCCTCGCGTGCCTGGCCGCGGATACCGGCGAGGGCCAGCGGGCGGCCGCCCTGCACGGCGCCGCGAAGGCCTTTCTCAGCCGGACCGGGCTGCCGTGGGAGGAACTGGAGGCCGGCTACCGCCGCGACAGCCTGGAGCGGGTACGGGCCCAGCTCGGCCTGGAGCCGTTCGAGCAGGCCCACGCCCGGGGCATGGCCCTGTCCGCGGATGAGGCGCTGGACCTGGCGTCCGCGGCTTAGGGCCTAGCGGGAGGACAGCAGGCAGAACTCGTTGCCCTCCGGGTCGGCCAGCACGACCCAGGTCACCTCACCCTGGCCGACGTCCACCCGGGTCGCCCCGGCCGCCAGCAGCCGGGCCAGCTCGGCGTCCCGGTCGTCGGTCTTCTCCGGGGCCAGGTCCGGGTGCAGCCGGTTCTTCACCTGCTTGGCGTCTGGCTTCTGGAGGAACTCAAGGAACGGCCCGGTG
The DNA here is from genome assembly GCA_036375995.1 of Streptosporangiaceae bacterium. Classification (GTDB taxonomy): domain Bacteria; phylum Actinomycetota; class Actinomycetes; order Streptosporangiales; family Streptosporangiaceae; genus DASVBE01. The sequence goes on from DASVBE010000276.1 coordinate 19,178, forward strand.
CCGGCCGGAGCGCGCAGCCCGGTAAAATCGTCCTCCTGGTAGCAGACCGTCCAGCCCGCCGCCTGCGACCAGAACCGGGCCAGCGCGGCCGGGTCGTGGCAGTCGGTCACGATGGCGGCGACCGGCCCGGTACCGGAGTACACATCCCGCGGCTCCAGCACGCAGAACTCGTTGCCCTCCGGGTCGGCCAGCACTGCCCAGGGCACGTCGCCCTGGCCGACGCTGGCGGGCCTGGCGCCGAGACCGGTCAGGCGGCTGACCAGCTCGGCCTGGTGCTCCGCGGAGCTGGTGGCCAGGTCCAGGTGCACCCGGTCCTTGACCGTCTTGCGTTCCGGCACCGGGACGAAGACCAGCGGCACCGCGCCGGGGCCGGGATACCCGAACCCGGCGGGGGCGACCACCGCCTCGTCGTCCTCGTGGACGACTTCCCAGCCCAGCGCGGCCGCCCAGAACCGGGCCTGCGCACCTACGTCATTGGCGTCAAAGGCGAGGTGGACCAGGCGCGTCGTCTGTGCTAGCCGGCTCGCGCCGGGCCGCTGAGAGGCGCTGCCTTCCATCCTCGCTCCTTCGGTGCTCCTTCGTCGCGCCGGCGTCGCTCGTCAGGAAAGCAGCGCCGACGGCACCTGCGCTCGCCCTGCCGGCTACGCCGGCCAGAGGTGCGGCCGGGACCGGCTGCGGGGCCTCATAGTAGTACTGCTTGCCGCGGAGCAGGGAGACCGCGGCGGCGGTGACCGACATCGCGATCGCCGCGGCGAACACGATCACCAGGCCGTGATGGAACGGGCCGGTGATCAGGTGCGGGAAGAACTCCTTGCCGGTCAGCACCCGGACGTTGCGGTCGGGCAGCTTGTCCAGGATGCCCGGGCCGAGCAGGTTCCTGACCGGGTTGTAGCCGAGGAACGACGCGAACAGCGTGCTGACCGGCGGCAGGTGCGAGGCGTGCGCGGCGACCGCGGCGGGCACGCCCTGGCCGCGCAGCCCGGCGGCCAGCGCCCGGGGCAGCTCCGCGGCCAGGCCCGCCACCATCAGCGAGAAGAAGATGCCGATGGACAGCGAGGTGCCGGAGTTCTGGAACGTGGCCCGCATGCCCGAGGCCACACCGCGGTGGCTGGCCGGGACGCTGCTCATGATCGCCGAGGTGTTCGGCGACGCGAACAGCCCGGAACCCACCCCGTTGAGGAAGATCAGCAGGGCGAACAGCGGGTACGGGAAGCTGACCGGGAGCAGCAGCAGGCCGCCGAACGCCGTCGCCGACAGCAGCAGCCCCGAGGTAGTGAACGGCCGCTGGCCGAACCGGTCGGACAGGTAGCCGGACACCGGCCCGGCCAGCAGGAACCCGAACGCCAGCGGGGCCAGGTAGATGCCGGCCCACAGCGGGGTGTCGGCGAAGTCGTAGCCGTGCAGCGGCAGCCAGATCCCCTGCAGCCAGATGATCAGCATGAACTGCAGCCCGCCGCGGGCGATGGAGCCGAGCAGGCCGGCGATGTTGCCCGCCGCATAGGCCCGGATCCGGAACAGGCTCAGCCGGAACATCGGGTCGCCGATCTTCGTCTCGGCGATCCCGAACGCGATCAGGAGGGCCACCCCGAGAGCCATGCCGCCGAGCACGAACGGGCTGGTCCAGCCGGTCGGGTGGCCGCCGTAGGGCTGGATGCCGTAGGTGATCGCGACCAGCAGCAGGCCCGCGCCGAGCGCGAACGTGACGTTGCCGATCCAGTCGATCCTGGCCCGCCGGGTCGCCGCGATCTCGCGCAGGCTCCGGTAGGACCAGATCGTGCCGAACACGCCGATCGGCACGTTGATCCAGAACACCGACCGCCAGTCCCAGGCGGCCAGGATGCCGCCCAGCAGCAGGCCGATCAGCTGGCCGGCGATCGCGCAGATCTGGTTGATACCCAGCGCCATGCCGCGCTGCCGGGCCGGGAACGCGTCGGTCAGGATCGCCGCGGAGTTGGCCATCAGCATCGCCCCGCCGAACGCCTGCACGATCCGCCAGCCGATCAGCCAGATCGCGCCGGCGCTGCCGTACAGCGGGTCCAGGGACAGCGCGATCGACGCGATCGTGAACACCACGAAGCCGAGGTTGTAGATCCGGACCCGGCCGAAGATGTCGCCGAGCCGGCCCAGCGTGACCACCAGCACCGCGGTGACCAGCAGATACCCGATGATCATCCAGAGCAGGTAACTGACGTTGCCGGGCGCCAGCGGGTTGAGGTGGATGCCGCGGAAGATGGCCGGCATCGCGATGATCACGATCGACGCGTCGATCGTGGCCATCGTCACCGACAGCGTGGTGTTGGACAGCGCGACCCACTTGTAGCGGCCGCTGGTGCCCTCGCTACCCGGTACGGGCCGGGCGGCCCGGCCAGAGGTTTCCTGCACGACCTCACTCAGCTTAAATCCCCGGAACAGTTGCTTAACGGCAACTATATAACTGACCGGCCCCGGCCGGCCGGTCCGGGCCGGCCAGCCGGCTGCCCTAAGGTGGTCGGCAGCACCGCCACACGGGAGGCAAGGGCACCTGATGACCGAGGTCCGGCTGCCGGGATCGAAGTCGGTAACCGCGCGGGCGCTGTTCCTGGCCGCCGCCGCGTCCGGCCGGACCGTGCTGCGCGAGCCGCTGCGCGCCGCCGACACCCGGGCCTTCCTGGCCGCGCTGACCGCGCTCGGCTACCCGCTGGCCGCAGCGGACGACCGCTGGGAGATCACCGGCAGCCCGTCCGGCCCGCCCGCCGGCGGCGGCGCGGTGTGGTGCCACGACGCCGCGACCGCGTCCCGGTTCCTGCCCGCGCTCTGCGCCGCCGGGCACGGCACATACGACATCGACGCCAGCGCGCAGATGCGGGCCCGGCCGATGGCGCCGCTGCTCGGCGCGCTGCGCCAGCTGGGCGCGGACATCACCGCCGCGGACGGCGACCACCTGCCGCTGCGGATCCGCGCGGCCGGTGTCAAGGGCGGCGACGTGGTCCTGGACGCCGGCGTGTCCAGCCAGTTCCTCACCGCGCTGTGCCTGCTCGGCCCGCTGACCGCGGAGGGCCTGCGGATCCGGGTCACCGACCTGGTGTCGGCGCCGTACGTGGACCTGACGCTGGCGATGATGGCCCGGTTCGGCGCCCGCGCGCGGCGCGGCGCCCGTACTGGCAGCGACAGCGGCATCTTCACCTTCGAGCCCACCGGCTACCAGGCCGCGGACCTGACCATCGAGCCGGACGCGTCGACCGCCTCGTACTTCCTGGCCGCCGCCGCGCTCACCGGCAATTCAGTGACCGTCCCCGGCCTCGGCCGCCGGTCCGCCCAGGGCGACCTGGCCTTCGGCACGCAGGTCCTGGCCGCGATGGGCGCGCAGGTGCAGGCCACCGACGACGCGATCACGGTGACCGGCACCGGGCAGCTGTCCGGCGGCGAGTTCGTCATGCGCGACATCTCCGACACGATGCCGACGCTGGCCGCCATCGCCCCGTTCGCGGACGGCCCGGTGACGATCACCGGGGTGGGCAACGTCCGGGTCAAGGAGAGCGACCGGCTCGAGGCGATGGCCGTCAACCTGCGCGCCTGCGGGATCCGCTGCGAGACCGGCCCGGACTGGATCACCGTCCATCCCGGCCAGCCGCACGGCGCGCACATCGCCTGCTACGCCGACCACCGGATCGCCATGGCCTGCAGCCTGATCGGGCTGCGCACGCCCGGCATCACCCTGGACGACCCGCAGTGCGTGGCCAAGACCTGCCCGGACTTCCACCGCCTGCTGGCCGGCCTGCGCGCCGGGTGGGGCCTGCCCGCCAGTTAGGGCCTCTCTCGAGGTCCCTGGCCGGCTCGCGGGCCCCCGCATCCCGCCTGGCGGCGTTGCCGGCGTCGCCCATCGCGGAGCCATGGGCTCCTCCTCCGCCTTGCCAGCCGGGCGCGGGATGCCCGCTCCCTGATCGACCCGGGACCTCGAGACAGGCCCTAGCGCACCGCCATCCGGATCCGGTAGGTCCACCAGAACGGCCGCGGCTCCGGGATCCGCCGGGTGGCCACCTCGCGCAGCCGGGTCAGGCCCAGCTCGTCCTCGGTCGCCCCGGCCTTCAGCAGCGCGACCACGCCGCCCTGGCTGAGCGCCACGTCCATCAGCCGCTGCCCGTCGCCGTACTGCTGGCTGTGCACCGCGATCTCGGTGGCGAACCGGAACAGCCCGCTGGCCCGCATCCGGCCCAGGTGCCCGGACTTCTCCGCGCGCGGCGGCTGCATCTCCCTGGCCACGTCCACGGCCCGGGTCTGCTCCTCGAACGCGGCGTAGGCGGCGTCGGTCTGCCAGTCGGTGCACGGCGGCCAGTCGCAGTCGAACGCGGCCAGGACCCCGCCGGGCCGCAGCACCCGGGCGATCTCCGGCAGCGCCCGGGCCGGGTCGAACCAGTGCATGGCCTGGCTCACCGCGACGATGTCCGCGCTCCCGGCCGGCCGCCCGGTGTCCTCGGCGGTGCCCGTGGTCACCGTGAACGTGGTCGGCGCCCCGGCGCCGGTCCGGCCGGCGGGTGCCGCGGCACGGTCCGCCTCCAGCGCGGCGATCCGCCCGGCCAGGATCCCGCGCATGTCAGCCGACGGCTCGATCGCGGTCACCGACCCGGCCCGGCCGTCCCAGATCACCGTGGCCAGCCCGGTTCCCGCGCCCAGGTCGACGACATCCGGCCGCGGCCGCCCGCACCACTGCGCGATCACCTCGGCCACCTCGGCCGGCGGCCGCGGCCGGGCCGAGTCGTAGGCGCCCGCGAACCCGGTGAACCGGGCGACCGCGTCCGGCCGCGGGGTGGTCACACGTTCCCCCGCACCATCGCCAGCAGGCGGTCGAGCACCTGGCCGCTGCTGACCCGCAGCCCGTCGTGCTGGTACTCGTTCGTCACCCATTTCCGCAGCCCGCGGATCGCCGCCGCGGTCTGCGCGGAGAACGCCAGCGGCACGTACATGTCGTCGTAGTAGACGGCCGCCGCGGCGGGCACCTCGTTGGCCCGCAGCCGGTCCTCGTCGTACAGCGGCGGCCAGTCGTCCTTGGCCGCGAGCAGCTCAGCGGCCTCGCGCAGCGGCTGCAGGACCGGGTCGTGCTCGAACATCCACGGGTAGATCATCTCCCCGGTGAACAGCACCGGCGCGTCCCCGTCCAGCGCCGCCGCGGCGTCGAAGGCGGGGAACTCGGCCCGGACCCGCTGCGCCGACCAGTCCGTGGCCCGGCCCTGCCCGTAGCAGGCCTCGTGCACCAGCGCGTACAGCGGCCCGGCGGCGAAGCTCAGCTGGTCCTGCACCCGGTACAGGAAGTCGTCGGACAGCACGCCGCCCGCGAACGGGTTCTCCAGCAGGTAGTGCAGCTCGGCGGAGCCGTCCGCGCCGCCGAGCAGCAGGCCCAGCGTCTGGAACGCCTCCACGGTCAGCCGCGCCCCGCTGGGCAGCCGGGTGTCCGAGCCGGCCAGCGCGGCGGCGATCCGCCGGGCCTGGGCCACGTCCAGCGGGTAGCGCTCGTAGTGCGCCTGGTTCAGCTCGGCCACCTTCGGATAGGTCTGCCGGTACACGTCGTCGGCGTGCGTGTGCAGCCCGGGCAGCCCGCCGGTGAGCAGGGCCTCGCGCAGCCCCTGCGGCGCGAACGACAGGTAGGTGACCGTGCAGAAGCCCCCGAAGCTCTGCCCCAGCACCGACCACGGCTCGCCGCCGGTGACCTGGCCCCGGATCAGCTCGGCGTCGGCCACGATCGAGTCGGCCCGGAACAGCGCCAGGTAGCTGGCCTGCTGCTGGGGGGTGAGCCCGGCCAGCGTGCGCCGGTTGGCCGGCGAGGAACGGGCCGTGCCGCGCTGGTCGAGCAGCAGCACCCGGTAGTCCTTCAGGGCCCGCTCCAGCCAGCCCCCGTCGCCGGCCGGCCGGGGCGCGCCGAAGCCCGGACCGCCCTGCAGGAACAGCAGCCAGGGCAGGCTGCCGGCCTCGTGGCCGGGCGCGGCGACCTCGCGGGCGAACAGCTCGATCGCCGCCCCGCCGGGCTGCGCATGGTCGAGCGGCACGGTAAAGGAACGGTCCGTAATGATCATGCCGGGCTGCCGGAAAGACACCATGATCCCTACCGTAGCTGCGGGCCCCCGGCCCGGGCACGCCCGCCCGGACTCGCCGCCGGGCGGCAAACCAGTCGCCAGACCCGCCGCCCAGCGGAGATCCTGGGCAGCGTGATCATCAGACCCGCCACCCCTGCCGACTGGCCCGCGATGTGGTCCTTCATGGAGGGCATCGTCCGGGCCGGCCAGACCTTCTGCTGGGACACCGCGATGAGCTCGGACGACGCCCGGGATTACTGGCTGCGGCCGTTCCCGGCCCGCGCGGTCGTCGCGGTGGACCCGGACGGGACCATCCTGGGAACCGCGGAGAGCGGGCCGAACAAGGGCGGTCCCGGCGCGCACATCGCCAGCGCCGGGTTCATGGTCGACCCGGCGCACGGCGGCCGCGGCGTCGGCCGGGCCCTGGCCGAGCACGTGCTCGCCGCCGCCCGCGCTGACGGCTACCGGGGCATGCAGTTCAACGCGGTGGCGGCGAGCAACACCCGGGCCGTGGCGCTGTGGCAGTCGGTCGGCATGGCGATCCTGTGCACCGTCCCTGACGGGTTCCGCCACCCCACCCAGGGCCTGACCGGGCTGCACATCATGTACCAGCGGCTCTGACCCGGGCCACCAGGGCGCCCCGTCACGCACCGCCACGCCGGGCTTCCCCCGCAGCCTGTCCCTGATGAAGGTGTACGGCTGCCGGGGCGCGGGCGCCGCGCTCCGGCTCCGGCCGCCGCGTTCAGCGGACCACCAGCACCTCTGCCTGCAGCAGCACCCCCGTGCCCGGGTCGATGGTGACGGACAGGCTCAGCGTGCCGGTCACTCCGGCCAGTTCCGCGGTCGCCGACGCGGCGCCGTCACCGGCCGTGTAGCCGGTCAGCTGAACCGGCCCGGCCCACGTCGCTGCCATCCGCAGCTGGCGCAGCAGCAGGCTGAGATCCACGTCCGGCGCGGTGCTCACCCCGGCGGGCCACTCCAGCGCGCTGTTCATCATCGCCACCAGCGCGCTGACCACGCCGCTGAGGGGGCCGTCCGGGGCCGGCGGGACGGCCACGGTGAGGTACTGCACCCGCGGCTCGCGCTCCGGGCTGAGCTTGATCTTGGCCTCCACGGCACCGTGCGGCCCGCGCAGCCACCACCGGCACTGGGCCGGGGTGTCGAAGGAGGCGGGCCGGGACGGGTCCGCGCGGAAGTCGCCGATCCGCTCGCGGACCTGCGCGATGTCCCGCCGGCGCCGGTCCAGCGCCCGGTCCCAGGCCACGTTCTCGGTGAACAGCGCCGCGGCCGCGGCGTCGTCCCACCGGCCGAGCAGCGTCGTCACCGCCTGCTGCCCGGTCAGCGTCTGCGGCCACGGCCCGGACGGCGCCGGCCCGTTCACGGTCAGCCGGGCCGGCCCCGTGCCGCCGGTCGCTGCGCCGTCCGCCCTGGCCAGCGCCGCGGACGCGGTGAGCAGCGCGTCGAGCATCCGGGCGCCGAGGCCGGGCGCGTCCGCGTAGGTTCCGTTGGCCAGCACGATCGTGCCCAGGCCGGTGGCCGGGTGCCAGCGCATGTGGCTGCCGTAACCCGGGTAGCCGCCGCTGTGCTGCACGATCCGGCCGTGCGCCGGGTCGTCCTCGATGAACAGCCCGAACCCGTAGCAGCCCGAGTCCGCCCCGCCGGGCAGCCGCCCGGCCGGCCGGGGCGGCATGCCCAGCTGCGGCAGCTGCATCTCCCGGCGGGACGCGCGGCGCAGCGGATGCGGCCCGCCGTCGGCCTCCTCGCCGGGCGGGAACGCGCCCGCCATTCCGCTGACCCACCGGGCCAGGTCGGCCACGCTGCTGAACAACCCGCCCATCGGGGAGAACGCGCCGTTGCCGTCCAGCGGCTGCTCGGCCCAGGCGTCGCCGGCCCGCTGGTAGCCGCGGGCCAGCTGGTCCGGGCTGATCCCGCCGGGCTCGTAGCCGGTCGCGGTCATGCCCAGCGGGGTCAGCAGCCGGCTGGACACGAAGTCGGAGTAGGGCATCCCGGTCACCGCGGTGATGACCCGGCCGAGCACGGCATAGCTGAGGTTGGAGTACTCGAACCGGGTGCCCGGCGCCCAGCTGACCGACAGCCCGCCGGCCAGGATCTGGTCGAAGGCGTCCAGCGGCAGGCCCTGCTGCCGGTCGCCCCACGGGTCGTCGGTGGGGAACCCGGCGGTCATCGTGAGCAGGTTCCTGATCGTGATCGCGGGGGAGTCCGGCGAGGCCAGCCGCATGCTGGCCACCTGCGGCAGATACCTGCCCGCGGGGTCGTCCAGGGCCAGCGCGCCCTCGTCGCGCAGCAGCAGCACCGCCGCGGCGGTGAAGCTCTTGGTCATCGACGCGATGCGGAACACCGTGCCCGCGCCCGGCACCGGCCCGCCGAGCCACTGCTCGCCCAGTCCGCCGGCGTGCACCAGCGAGCCGCCCGCAACAACCCCGTAGGCCAGGCCGGGCTGGCTGCCCTGCCGGTGGAAGGCGGCCGCCAGCGGGGCCAGCAGGCCGTCCAGGTCACCGGGCAGCGGGGGGACTGCGGCCGGGGCCGCCATCGGCGTTCGCGGGTCAGCCAACGGGCACCTCCGGGGTCGGCGCGCTGATCAGCGCGGCAGGGTCCCGATTATGCCGACGGCCGGCCGGGGCCCGCAGCCCGCATCCCGCTTCGGCCGGCGGAGCCGGCCCTGGCTCGCGCAGGGCCGCGGCGCTGTTTTCCTGACGAGCGATGAGGCGCGACGCGCCGGCGTAGCAGGCCAGCGAGCGCAGGGGCGCGGTGCTGTTTTCCTGACGAGCGATGAGGCGCGACGAAGGAGCGCCGAGGGAGCGAGGAGGGAAGGCAGCGCCTCTCAAGCGGCCCTGCGCTCGCCAGCAAGCACAGCGGGAAGGCAGTGCCTCTCCAGCGGCCCGCAGCGAGCCAGCAAGCACTGCTACCGTGATCATGTGAGCAGGGTTCATGACATGGGCGGCCAGACCGGGTTCGGGGCGCTTCC
>DASVBE010000281.1:0-6604 GCA_036375995.1 Streptosporangiaceae bacterium
CGGGCCGCGGCGCTGTTTTCCTGACGAGCGATGAGGCGCGACGAAGGAGCGCCGAGGGAGCGAGGAGGGAAGGCAGCGCCTCTCCAGCGGCCCGCAGCGAGCCAGCAAGCACAGCGGGAAGGCAGCGCCCCTAAAGCGGCCCACAGCGAGCGGCTAGCACTGCCTCTCCAGCGGCCCTTCGCTCGCCAGCAAGCACAGCGGCCCGGAGCTCGCCAGCTAGCACAACTCAGAAAGCGGGGGCTTCGGAGTAGGTGCCCCATTCCTCGCGGAGGGCGTCGCAGATCTCGCCGAGGGTGGCCTCGGCGCGGGCCGCGGCGAGCATGGGCGGGATCATGTTGCCGTCGCCGCGGGCCGCCTCGCGCAGCGCGGCGATCGCGCCGCTGACCTCGGCCTCGTCCCTGTCCGCCCGGCGGCGGGCCAGCGCCGTGACCTGGTCGCGCTCCACCTGGTGGCTGATCCGCAGGATCTCGATGGGCTGCTCGCTGGTCTGGGTGTGCACGTTCACCCCGACGACCTTCTTCTCGCCCTTTTCCAGCTGCTGCTGGTAGGTGAACGACGCCTCGGCGATCTCGGCCATGAACCAGCCGTCCTCGATGCCGCGAAGGATCCCCGAGGTCATCGAGCCGTCCTCGCTCATCGCCCTGATCCTGGCGAAGATCTCCTCGGCCTCGGCTTCCATCCGGTCGGTCAGCGCCTCCACGTACCAGGAGCCGCCCAGCGGGTCCGCGACGTTGGTCACCCCGGTCTCTTCCATGATCACCTGCTGGGTGCGCAGCGCGACCTCGGCGGCGTGCGCGCTGGGCAGCGCGAGGACCTCGTCCAGCGCGTTGGTGTGCAGCGAGTTGGTGCCGCCGAGGACCGCGGCCAGGGCCTCGATCGCGGTGCGCACGACGTTGTTGTCCGGCTGCTGCGCGGTCAGCGACACCCCGGCGGTCTGGGTGTGGAAGCGCAGCCACTGGGCCCGCTCGGTCTTCGCGCCGTACACGTCGCGCAGCCACCGGGCCCAGATCCGGCGGGCGGCGCGGAACTTGGCGATCTCCTCGAAGAAGTCCACGTGCGCGTCGAAGAAGAACGACAGGCCGGGCGCGAAGACGTCGATGTCGAGGCCGCGGGACAGCCCGAGCTCGACGTAGCCGAACCCGTCGGCCAGCGTGAACGCCAGTTCCTGGGCGGCGGTCGAGCCGGCTTCGCGGATGTGGTAGCCGGACACCGACAGCGGCTTGTAGGCCGGGATGTGCTCCGCGCAGTACGCCATCAGGTCGCCGATCAGCCGCAGGTGCGGCTGGGGCGGGAACAGCCATTCCTTCTGCGCGATGTACTCCTTGAAGATGTCGGTCTGCAGGGTGCCGTCCAGCTTCGACAGGTCCGCGCCCTGGCGCTCGGCGGCGGCCAGGTACATGCAGAACACCGGCACGGCCGGGCCGCTGATCGTCATCGAGGTCGTCACGTCGGCCAGCGGGATGCCGTCGAACAGCACGTCCATGTCCGCGGCCGAGTCGATGGCCACGCCGCAGTGCCCGACCTCGCCGAGCGACTTCGGGTCGTCGGAGTCGCGGCCCATCAGCGTGGGCATGTCGAACGCGACCGACAGACCGCCACCGCCGCCGCGGAGCAGCATCTTGTACCGCTCGTTGGTGTCCCGCGCGTTGCCGAACCCGGAGAACTGGCGGATGGTCCAGGTCCGGCCCCGGTAGCCGGCCGGGTACAGGCCGCGGGTGAACGGGAACTCCCCCGGCCAGCCGATGCGGCTGAACCCGGGCACGGCGGCGCCCGGCGGCGGCCCGTAGACCGGCTCGGTCTCCAGGCCGGACAGCGTGGTGAAGTCCGCGTCCCGCTTGCGCGACGCGTCGTACCGGCGCTGCCAGCGCGCCTGGCCCTCGGCGATTTCCGCGGGCGTCCCGGGCCGGCCAGTCCCCTGCTGGCCAGTCCCGTACTGGCCATGCCCGTCCGGGCCAGTCCCGTCGTGCACCGTCTCGTCGTGCGCTGGCTCCTCGTGCGCGGTCATCGCGTCATCCCGCCGTCGTCCGGATTTAGTAGGACGTCCTACTATCTTCTCTGCCCCAGAGTATGCCCCGCTGCCGCCCGCCCACGCAAAGAAAACGGCTGGTCCGCAACCGCCAGGGGGTCTGCGCAGTCTCAGGGATATACCCGGGCGCTACGGGGGCCCGGGTTGCCTCATCCGTGACCCGCGGAATGTGTGGTAAGACATATGCGATATTGCGCGAGCGGCGCTCACAGCCTGGCGTCCATCGGGGGCGGCGCGGCGGCGGTGGGACATTGGTACGTGGCGCCGGAAACGGGGACGAGGCGAGGGAGCTCCGTGGCCAGGCTCCGGTTGGCAGACCGTGCCGCCGCTGAGGAGCTGTTCAACGCCTCCTACCCCCGGCTGGCCGGGTGGGTCCGGCGGCTGGTCGACGACGACGAGACCGCGCACGAGATCGCCTCCGAGGCGTTTACCCGCCTGCTGGCGCGCTGGTCCGGGCTGGAGAGCCCGCACAGCTACCTGTACATGATCGCCACCAACCTGGTCCGCGACCACTGGCGGAAGACCGGCCGGGAGCGCAAGGCGATCGCGACCATGACCGCGGGGGCGCCGCGCGACCCGTCGTATCACCCGGCGCAGGACGTGGACGTCCGGACGCTGATCGAGGGGCTGCCGGAACGGCTGCGCAGCCCGTTCCTGCTGCACTACTACGGCGGGTTCGGGGTACGGGAGGTGGCGGCCATGCTCGGCAAGCCGGAGGGCACCATCAAGGCCGACCTTTACCACGCGCGCAGCAAGCTGAAATCAGCAATAGGAAGCGCCGGTGACTGACCCGTACGACGACGAACTCGATCGCTGGCTGAACGAGGACGTCGCGCTCCTGGCCCCCGCTCCGGGCGCGTTCGAGCGGGTCCGCAGGCGTGCCCGGCAGCGCAAGGCACGCCAGGCGCTCGCCTCGGCGGCCGCGGCGGCGGTGGTCATCGCGGGCGGGGCGTCGGCCCCGGCCATCATCAGCTCGCTGACCAGCCCGCCCGGCGGCCACGCGCCCGGGCAGGAGAGCCTGGCCGAGGGCGGCACGCTGGCCACGGCCGCGCCCTCGGGAACCCGGGCGCCCTCGGCGTCGCCGCAGCCGGAGTCCTCCTCGGTCTCCCCCGTCCCGCATCCGTCGGCCAGCCTGTCGGTGACGGTCAACCCGTCGTCGCTCAGCCAGCACCGGGCCGGGGCCACGGTGGCGGGCGGCTTCCAGCCCACCTCGATCACGTTCGTCAGCAGCCGGCTCGGCGCGGTGATCGGCCAGGGCCAGCCGGCCGGGCCGTGCCCCGGCCAGTCCACCTGCACGTCGCTGGCCGGGACCGACGACTACGGGAAGAGCTGGTTCGGCGTGTCCGGGCCGGCCGCCGGGTCCCCTGACGGCGCTGCGGGCGTCAGCCAGCTGCGCTTCCTCAACCAGGACCAGGGCTTCGCGTTCGGCCCCGCGCTGTGGGTGACCGAGGACGGCGGGGCGTCCTGGGCCCAGGTCGGGCTGCCGTCCGGGGTCCGGGTCACCGACCTGGAGACCGTGGACGGCCAGGTGCTGGCGGTGTGGGGGCAGTGCCAGGGCCAGGGCACCGACTTCGCCGCGGACTGCAACCGGTTCACGCTGGAGACGGCGGCGGCCGGGGCGGCCGGGCAGGCGTCGGGCTGGCGGCCGGTGCCCGGCGCCACCGCGCTGCACGCCAGCTCCAGCGCAGCCTCGGCCGTGCTGACGCTGTCCGCCGGGGCGACCGCTGATCCTTCGTCGGGCACGGTGTTCCTGCTCGCGCCGGACGGCAGGGTGCTGACCGGGGGGCTGACCGGCGAGGCGCTCAGTATGGCGGGCCGGGTCCCGCAGGGCTGCCTGCCCGGGCCGCCGCAGCCGGGCACCGGAACCCCGTCCGGAGCGCTGCTCACCTATCAGTCCGGGAGCCTGTACCTGCTGTGCAGTGGCGGGGCCCGGGCGGTGCTCTACGTCTCCACGGACAGCGGGCACAGCTGGCCGCGGCAGCCCGCGGTGCCCGGGCACGGCACCGCGACCTCACTGGCGGCCGGGGCGAACGGGCTGGTCGTCGTCGCGACCACCGAGGGCCTGGTCGAGTCCGCCGACAACGGGCAGACCTGGCGGCTGGCGCTCGGCCCCGGACGCGGGCCGGGCCGCGGGTTCAGCTACGTGGGGATGACCGATCAGTCGCGCGGGGTGGCGCTGCCTGCGGATACGTCGAGGCACGAGGTGTGGATCACCAGGGATGGCGGGCAGAGCTGGCAGCCGTCGGTGGTGCGGAGCCGCTAGCGCTCAGCGGCCGGCGGGTTCTTCCGTGCCGGCGCCCGGCGGGACCGCGGCCGAGGCGGATTGGCCCGCTCCAGCGGGCCGTACATCATCAAAATCACCCGCGGCGACGCGCAGCCCCCGGAGCAGGCTGAAGATCGCGTCGAGGTCGTCTTCCTGGTACTCGCCCAGCCCGAACCCGGCGGCCATCAGGTCCTTGGTGGCTCGTGCCGTGACGGCGCGGCCCTCCGGGGTGATGCCGGCCAGCGTGCCGCGGCCGTCCTCCGGGTTGGGGCGGCGGGTGACCAGGCCCTGGCGCTCGAGGCGGTCAATGATGTTGGTGACGCTGGTGGGGTGCACCATCAGCCGCTGGCCGATGGTCCGCATCGGCAGCTCGCCAGCCCGGCTGAAGGTGATCAGGACGAGCGCCTCGTAGCGCGCGAACGTGAGCCCGTGCGGCCGGAGCAGACCGTCCAGCTCGGCCAGCAGGATCTGCTGCGCGCGCATGATCGAGGTCACGGCGGCCATCGCCCGGGAATCGCCGAACCTGCGCTCCCAGATGCTTGCCGCGCGCTCGATCGGGTCGAACGGCAGGTCCAGCGGCTTGCGCACAGGCACACGGTACAGGGCGGCCCGGCCGGCGCAGACCGGTCGCCGCGCGGGGCCGGGCCCGCAGCGAGCGGCTAGCACTGGCTCGCGGAGGGCCGCGGCGCTGTTTTCCTGACGAGCGATGAGGCGCGACGAAGGAGCGCCGAGGGAGCGAGGAGGGAAGGCAGCGCCTCTCCAGCGGCCCGCAGCGAGCCAGCAAGCACAGTAGCGTCCTGGGTTGTGACGGACCCTGGTCTGGAAAGCGCCCTGGTCGTCGAGGTGCCCGAGGCTGAGGCCGCGGTGGCCGGGCACCGGGAGCGCCTGGACGAGAACGCGGCGATGGGCATTCCGGCGCACATCACGGTGATGGCCCCGTTCCTGCCGCCGGCCGCCATCGGGCCGCCGGTGCTCGATGAGCTTTCGCGCTTGTTCGGTGGCCTGCCGCGGTTCCGGTTCTGGCTGGCCAGGACGGCGTGGTTCGGCGATCAGGTGCTGTGGCTGGCGCCGGATGACCCTGGGCCATTCCGCGCGCTGACCGGGCGGGTGTTCGCGGCCTTTCCCGCGTGTCCCCCGTACGGCGGCCAGCACGAGGATGTCATTCCGCACCTGACCGTCGGGCTCCGGCAGCCGCTGGCGGACATGCGCGCGGCCGAGGAGGCCCTTCGGCCGCATCTGCCCATCGAGGCCCAGGCGGCCGCGGTGGCCTTGCTGGTGGGGCCGGCTTCCGGCGGGCAGTGGACCAGGACGGCCCGCTTCCCGCTGGCCTGACCGCGCGGCTACCGGAGTCCGCGGCCAATGCCCGAAAGATCACGGAAATTCGCTGCGGATGGCGGGCTCCCGGGTTCTGGGTAGGCTGCCCGCGTGGAATGGAGCCTGCTGGACTGCGGCCGACGGGGGCACGTGACCTACGCCCCGGCCGAAACTGACCTCCGGGCGCAGCTCAGCGCCCTCACACCGGAGGGGCAAGCCTGGCGCTGCCTGCGCTGCGGCACCTTTGTCCCCGGGCCGGCGGACGGGTCAGGGCCGGCCGACAAAGCCCCGACCCCGCTGCGCGGCAAGGAGATCCGCAGCGCGATCGTGCTCCGCATCTTCGCCGTCGAGCGGTTCCTGCGCGCGATCGTATTCGGCGTGATCGCCTGGGCGATCTGGGAGTTCGGCGTGTCCCGGGTCTCGCTGGAGCGGGCCTTCGACAAGGACTACCCGGCCATCCGCAGCCTGTTCCGCCAGCTCGGCTACGACGTCGGCCACTCCAAGGTCATCGGCCTGATCCACAGTGCGCTGACCGTCAGCCCGAACACGATCAAGCTGATCGCGGGCGGCGTCCTGGCCTACGCGCTGCTGGAGACCGTCGAGGGCATCGGGCTGTGGCTGGAACAGCGCTGGGGCGAGTACTTCGCGATGATCGTCACCTCGCTTGGCCTCCCCTACGAGATCTACGACCTGACCGACAAGATCACCGTGACCAGGATCATCTTCTTCCTGGTCAACCTGGCCCTGGTGATCTACCTGGTCGTCACCCGGCGGCTGTTCGGGGTGCGCGGCGGCAAGGAAGCGTACGAGGCCCGGCTGCGCATCGAGTCGGTGATCCAGGAGGCCAGGAACGCGATCGCGGCCGCGCACCCGTCGCCGGCCACGCCGGCCACGCCGGCCACGCCGGCCAGCGGCGCCGGGGGCTCAGCCGCTGACTAGCTCGTCGGCGGCCGTGTAGGGGTCCGTCTCGCCGGCGGCCACCCGCGCAGCCAGCTCAGCCA
>DASVBE010000024.1:0-22005 GCA_036375995.1 Streptosporangiaceae bacterium
GCCGGCGGCCTAGCCGGGTTCGGGGCCGGTGGCGACCGGGTGGTCCGGGTCGGCCAGCCAGCCCGACCAGGAGCCCGGGTACAGCGCCGCGTCCACGCCGGCCAGGGCCAGCGCGAGCACGTCGGCGCAGGCCGTGACGCCGGAGCCGCAGTACACCCCGACCGGGCGCCCGCTGTCCGCCGCGCCCAGCTCGGCGTACCTGGCGGCCAGGTCGGCCCGCGGCCGGAACCGGCCGCGGCGGCCCAGGTTGGCCGCGGTGGGAGCGTTCCGCGCGCCGGGGATGTGCCCGGCCACCGGGTCGACCGGCTCGGTCTCGCCGCGGTAGCGCTCTGGCGCGCGGGCGTCGAGCAGCACGCCGGACCGGGCCAGCGCGGCCGCGCCGTCCGCGTCCAGCACGGGCATGCCGCCGGGTTCCGCGGTGAAGTCCCCGTAGCCGGGGCTGGTTGGGGCCACGCTGACCGGCAGGCCCGCCGCCAACCAGGCCCGGTAGCCGCCGTCCAGTACGCGGACCTGCGGGTGACCGTAGTAGCGCAGCGTCCACCAGGCCCGGGCGGCGGGCGCCGCGTCACCGTCGTCGTAGGCCACCACGAGCTGCCCGTGGTGAACCCCGGCGCGGCGCATCGCGTCGGTGAACCGGACCGGGTCGGGCAGCGGGTGCCGCCCGCCGGGGCCGCCCGGCGGGCCGGCCAGGTCGGTCTCCAGGTCGGCGAACAGCGCGCCGGGGATGTGCCCGGCCCGGTAGCTGTCGATCCCCGGCGGGCCGGCCAGCCGCCACCGGACGTCCAGCACCACGGGCCGCACCGGCCGCCCGGAGCGTTCCGCCCGGTCCGGTTTCGCCAGCAGCCGGGCGAGCCCGGCGGGAGTGATCAGCGGGCCGGGCGGGGGCGGGCTCATGCTGGGGATAACCTCGCAGTTTCCGTGGATAACCCGCGCCGGGATTGTCGGGTTCCCGGGGTGGACTGTGGACAAACGTCCGGTTCAGCGGACCCGGCCGGACAGCTGTCCGCGGACTCCAGCCTGCCATCCGCCGGCCACCGCGGTGTTCACGTTGGCCGGACTGAGGTCACCGGAACCCCGGCTCGTCGTCGGCCAGCATCAGGTGCGGCACCAGCTGGTCCGTGGTGGTCAGCGAGCCGTGCATGCCCACCAGGGCCGACTCGGCGGGCTCGTCCTTGGTGACCAGGGCCCACGGCCCGGCCGGCGCGGCGACCACGTCGCCGACCCGGGCCACCATCGGGCCGGCCACCGGGCCGAACCAGCCGGACGCGATGGCCTCGTCCCGGGAGGCCACCCAGGCGCGGGAACCGAGGACCTCCCGCCAGGCGGCCAGCACGTCGGCGGCCGCGCCCGGCTCGGTGTACACGTGCCGGGCCCGCGGCTCGCCGCCGATCAGCGCGGCACCGTCGCGCAGGCCGGCGCCGTCGTCCAGGTCGATGCGGTCCTGCGGCTGGACGTCGACCATGCCGTGGTCGGCGGTGATGTGCAGCACGGTGTTCTGCGGCACCGCGGCGGCCAGCTGCTCGGCCAGCTTGTCCACGTGGCCGAGCTGATACCGCCAGGCCGCCGACGTGCAGCCGAGCGCGTGCCCGGTGGCGTCCAGCGACCCGTAGTAGACGGTGGCCAGGCAACGGTGGGTTTCCCTGAGCGCGTCGGCGGTCTCCGCGACCAGCGCGCCGAGGCTGTCCGCGGACCGGTAGTCCGCGCCGCGCATCGACGCGATGGACAGGCCGCTGCCACGGAACGAGCCGGGCGCGATCCGGAACGTGGTGATGCCCTGCGCCGCGGCCCGCTCGAAGATCGTCGACCCCGGCTGCCACGTCAGCGGGTCAACGCCCGGGTCCCAGCGCAGCCCGTTCAGCAGCCGGCCCCGGCCGGGCTGCAGCACCTGGTAGCCGAGCATGCCGTGCTGCCCCGGCGGCCGCCCGGTGCCCAGCGAGCTGAGGTTGGTCACGGTGGTCGCCGGGAACCCGGCCACCAGCGGCCGTGCGGTCATCGCCAGCTCGGAGAGGAACGGCGCCGCGGCCTGGCTATCACGCAGCAGCTCCCAGCCGAGGCCGTCGACGACCAGCAGGCAGACCCGGTCGGCCGCGGCCAGGTTCAGCGGGTTGGCCTCGCCCGCCACGCCGAGTGAGGCCAGGATCGAGGTCGACAGGTCGGCGAGCGTGGTCTCGCCGTAGGGAGGCAGCGTCGGGGCAACCGACGGCTGTTCGGCCATGGGTTTGTGCGCCTAGGGCCGGCTGGTGGCTTCGGACAGTGCCTGCCCGAACGCCAGCACCTGCCGTACGGCATCCTCCCCGTCCGCTGCTTCGCTCACCCGCATGGTCAGGTCGTCGGCGGTGATCGTCCCGGTGTAGCCGTGGTCGGCCTCGCAGCTCTCGTCGCCGCAGTGCGCGGGCTCGAGCTCGATGTGCGACAGGACGTTCCAGCCGATGGTCAGCACGACCTCGCTGGGCATCGTCACCCCGGGCAGGTAGGACGCGGGGTCGGCGACGACCCGGGTCACCGCGACCGAGGAGATCTGAGCGAACCGGACGGCCTCGGTGCTGGTCTCGGCCTGGGGACGGCCGCCTTCCTCTTCCGCGGGGTGCTCGTCGGTGTGCGAGTAGACCAGCCGGGTCGGGGTGAGCACCAGCACGGTCATGTGCCGGCGGACCTCCATCCCGGGATCGAGCAGGGCGTCGTGCTGGACCACGTAGGAGACAACGGGTTCCTGGCCCAGCGCCGCGCAGACGGCGTCGGACACCACACCCGGGTAGTAGCCACTTCGCTCGATCGCCGACCGCATGCCGCCGGCCGAGGCTCTGGTATCCCTCATACCCCCATCCTGCCCTGTTCCCGCGCCTGATGCCGAACAGCGAGGGTCACAGCCGCGCAACGCGGATCCGCGGCGAGGAGGCCCGGGTTTGCGTCAGACGGCGAATACCGCCGGGCCGCCCTTGGCCAGCACCCCGGCATCGTCGCCCGGCACGGTAGGGGTGAGGTCCAGAACGTGCTCGGTGACCACCTCCTCCAGGGCCATCGCCCCCGCGGTCGGGGCCGGGCGGGGGCGCCGCGGCGACCGGGAGCCAGCGGACCCGCCCCGGCCGCGGTACACCAGCAGCCCGTTGACCGGGTCCGGTACGCCGTCGAGGGCCGCCCGGACGGCCGGCAGGCCGCGGAACCGCAGCCAGTCGGCTTCCTCGGCGAAGCAGACCTCGAGCACGACCCCCCACCGGGTCTCGATCCAGGCCCACTCGCTGGCGCCGTTGGACAGCGCGGACTCGACCAGCGCGGAGCCGTACGACTGGCGCCAGGTCATCGCGGAGGACCCGGACCCGTTGAACACCTCAATGGACCAGTAGTCGGCCATGGGGTCACGATAGTACGCGTCCACCGAAACGGCCAGGATTTTGCGGCGTTTTGACGGGTTTCGCATAAGCCGCCAGCGAACCGCTCTACCGCCTAGGCTGGCGTGCCATGGAACAGGCCTGGTTCCGCCGCGGCGCGGACGGCCTCCGCCTCGCCGTGACCCTGCTGACCGCGATCCCGCTGCCCGGCCCATGGCCGAAGGACGGCAACGGCCGGCCGCCAGCGGCCCCGCCGGCCACCTCCTGGTTCAGTAAGGGTTACGGATCCGGGGGCGCGGGCCACGCTCCCCCCGCCGGGCACCCGGAGGCGCCCGGGCTACGGCCGCCGGCCACCGCGACGGCACCGCCCGCGCCCAGCCGGCAGGCCGCCGGGGACGCGATGGCGCTGGCCCCGGCGGTCGGGCTGGCCCTCGGCGCGGCGGCGGCCCTGGTGCTCTACGTGTTCCAGCGGTACTGGCACGCCGGGCCGCTGCTGGGCAGTGCGCTGGCCGTCATCACGCTGGCGGTCCTGACCCGCGGCCTGCACCTGGACGGGCTCGCCGACACGGCCGACGGGCTGGGCAGCCGCCGCCCGGCCGCGGGTGCGCTGGAGATCATGCGGCGGTCCGACATCGGGCCGTTCGGCGTGGCCGTGCTCTGCCTGACGCTGCTGCTCCAGGTGACCGCGCTCACCCAGGCCGACGCGCTGGGCCGCGGGGTGACCTCGGTGGCCGCGGCCGCCCTGTGCGGCCGGCTGGCCATGGCCTGGGCCTGCGGCCGCGGCATCCCGCCGGCCCGGCCTGACGGCCTCGGCGCGCTGGTCGCGGGCACCCTGCACCCGGCGGTGCCGGCCGTGCTGTCCGCGCTGGCGGTGGCCGGCTCGTCCGCGTACGGCCTGATCTACCCGGTGGCCATGGCCGCCGGGCTGGCCGCGGGCCTGCTGCTGTGCTGGCTGGCCGTGCGCCGGCTGGGCGGGATCACCGGGGACGTGCTCGGCGCGATCTGCGAGGTGAGCACCGCGGCGTGCCTGCTGGTGCTTGCGCTGAGCTAAGGCAAGCACCGGGCTGAGGCATGGCTTTCTCGCGATTGGCGGGCGGGCCAGCGGCGGCCGGCCCGCAGGGCGATCGGTACGGAGAGCGTGGCCGGCCGCGCGGCGACCGGCGCCCAGCCGGTGGCCTGCGGTCAGACCGGTAACGGCGGGGGCCCGCTACGGCCTGTCGCGTCATTGCAGGATCTCCTCGGCGAGCGTGGTGCTGGTCACGCCGCCCGCACCGTCGGGCTCGACGCGGTAGCCATGCCGGTCCGCCTGCTCGGTCACGATCGTGGCCAGCGCCCCGTCCACGTAGTGCGCCGCGGCCCCGTCGTCGCAGGCCACGCCGGGCGGCAGCGTGCCCGCCGCGACCAGTTCCTCGTACAGCGGGCGCCGGGCCGGCTCGGAGCTGTAGTGCGGGCAGTAGCTGCCCGGCAGCAGCCCGAGCCCGCCGGTGAACGCCCGCAGCCGCGGGCCGAACGAGTCCGTCGTCCCGCCCTCGAACCAGCACAGCGCTCCCGCGCTGACCCCGGCCAGCACGATCCCGGCCGCCCAGGCGCGGCGCATGACCTCATCAAGCCCGTGCACCCGCCACACCGCGGCGAGGCCGGCCACGCTGCCGCCGCCCACGAAGATCACGTCCTGGGCGAGCAGCAGGCCGGCCGGGTCGGTCACGTTCGGCATCGGGAACAGCTGCAGGTGGCTGGGCTGCGCCCCGGCGGCCTGCAGCCAGGCGTAGCCGCGCAGCACCGAGGCCGCGTCGTCGCCCATCGCGGTGCCGATCAGGCACACCCGCGGCGACGGCCGGCCGGCCAGCTCGACCGCGTGCCGGACCAGCCGCGGCACCCCCTGGTCAAACCGCTGTCCCGCGAACCCGCCGATCGCCAGCACATGCCGCCGTCCGTCTGCTGCCGCCACGGGGGCACGCTACCGTGCCCGGGTGACCGATTGCCTGTTCTGCGAGATCATCGCGGGCACCCGGCCGGCGCACATCGTGCTGTCCGACGGCACCGCCGTGGCCTTCCTCGACATCCGGCCGGTGTTCAAGGGGCACGTGCTGGTCGCCACCCGGGAGCACCACGTCACGCTGCCGGACCTTCCGCCGGGGCTGGTCGGCCCGCTGTTCACCAGGGTCCAGGCGGTCAGTGCGGCCATCGGCCCGGCACTCGGCGCGCAGGGCAGCTTTGTCGCCCTGAACAACATCGTCAGCCAGAGCGTGCCGCACCTGCACGTGCACGTGGTCCCGCGGACCAAGGGAGACGGCCTGCGCGGCTTCTTCTGGCCGCGGACGAAGTACGACAGCGACGCCGAGGCGGCCAGCTACGCCCAGAAGATCAGGGACGCTATTGGCCGCAGCGATCCCTGAGGTCCGACTCTGGGTGGGTGCGGATCAGCCGTTAGGCGGACGACAGGGTCGTGGTGGCGCGAATACGCTAGACGGGTGTCCGCCGTGTACGCCTGGCTGCGCCGTCACCAGCTCGTGGTGGACGGCACGCTGGCGCTGGTCCTGGTGCTGCTCGGGCTGAAGAAGGCCGTCAATACCGGGGCGCTGTGGCAGGTCCCGTTCCTGACGATCATGGTGGTGCCGGTCACGTTCCGGCGCAAGGCCCCGACCACCGCGTTCTGGATCGGGGTGGCGGGCGGCGGGCTGCAGGCGCTGACCAAGGGCGGCCCCTCTGCCGCGGACGCGGCCATCGTCGTGCTGCTGTACACGCTGGCCGCCTACCGGCCGCGGTCGCAGTCGGTTCCCGGGCTGCTGGTCGCCATCGCCGGCTCGATGGTGGCGCTCGAGTACTGGATGGCCGACAGCTGGGCGCAGGCCCGGCACATGCTGCTCACCGGGCTCGTCGTGTACGGCGGCGCGGCGCTGCTGGCCTGGGTACTCGGCGACTCGATGCGCTACCGGCGGGCCTACTACGTAGCCCTGGAGGACCGGGCGGCGCGGCTGGAGCGGGAACGCGACATCCAGGCGCAGATCGGCGCGGCGGCCGAGCGGGCCAGGATCGCGCGCGAACTGCACGACGTGGTGGCGCACAACGTCAGCGTGATGGTCGTGCAGGCGGACGGGGCCGGCTACGCGCTGGCCGGCGAGCCGGAGCGGGCCCGGCAGGCGCTGACCGCGATCTCGGCCACGGGCCGGCAGGCGCTGGCCGAGATGCGGCGGCTTCTTGGCGTGCTCCGGTCCGACGACCAGGCCGCCGACCTGGCCCCGCAGCCCGGCCTTGACCAGCTGCGGGATCTTCTGGAGCAGACCCGGGCGGCGGGCCGGACGGTGACGTTCACGCTGGAGGGCGAGCCGCGGCCGCTGCCCGACGGCGTCGGCCTGGCCGCCTACCGGGTGGTCCAGGAGTCGCTGACCAACGCGCGGAAGCACGGCGGGATCGGCGCCTCGGTGTGCGTGCTGCTCCGGTTCACGCCGAGCGAGCTGCACGTGCAGGTGACCGACGACGGGCACGGCGCGGCCGCGGCGGACGACGGCGCCGGGCTTGGCCTCACCGGGATGCGCGAGCGGGTCACGCTGTACGGCGGCACGCTGGCGGCCGGCCCGCGGGAGGCGGGCGGCTACCGGGTCAGTGCCATGCTGCCGCTGGACCCGGATCAGGCTGCGGGCCGCCGCCAGCTGGCCAGGACCGGGCACGGCGCATGACGATCCGGATCATCCTGGTCGACGATCAGGAGCTGGTGCGGACCGGCTTCCGTATGGTGCTGGACGCGCAGCCGGACATGACCGTGGTCGCCGAGGCCGCGGACGGCCTGGCCGCGATCGAGGCGGCCCGGGCGCATCCGTCGGACGTGATGGTGATGGACGCGCGCATGCCGCGGCTGGACGGCGTGGCCGCGACCCGGCGCCTCCGCCAGGCCGGTGACCTGCCCCGGGTTCTCATGCTGACCACATTCGACCTGGACGAGTACGCGTTCGCGGCGCTCAAGGCGGGCGCCAGCGGCTTCCTGCTGAAGGACGTGCCGCCGGATGAGCTGCTGTTTGCCATCCGGGCGGTCCACTCGGGGGACGCGGTGGTGGCGCCGTCCACCACCCGGCGGCTGATCAACCAGTTCGCCCCGCTGCTGCCGACGGCGATGGCGGCGGCGCCGCCGACCGAGCTGGCCTGCCTGACCGAGCGGGAGGCCGAGGTGCTGACCCACGTCGCGCAGGGTCTCTCGAATGCGGAGATCGCGGGCCGCCTGTTCGTGTCCGAGGCGACGGTGAAAACGCACGTTGGCCGGATACTGGCCAAGCTGGGGCTCCGGGACCGGGTTCAGGCCGTGGTGTTCGCTTATGAGAACGGGCTGGTGCGGGCCCGTGGGACAGGCTGAATATCGCCCGCGGGGCAGGTTTTACCGGCCCGGCAGCCAGGTTGATTACCGAGAGTAATCCCCCCGGATAACCCGCGTATTCGCGGGTGTGTACGGGCGTACTGTCCGCCCGAATCCAGTTCATCTTTCTTCCGGAAATCGCCCATGACCTGGCACGTTGCCCGGCTAGTATCCGCAATGTCGCCTAGGAAATGGCCCTGTCTCATGCTTACTGTGCACAACTTCACTTACGGGCTGCTTACGCCCGGTCTGGCCTACCTGCTCTCGGTACTCGGCTCGTTTCTCGGGCTGCGCTGTACCGCACGGGCTCAGGCCCATAGCGGCGGTTCGCGGATTCGCTGGCTGGTGCTCGGCGCGGTGTCCATCGGGGCCGCCGGGATCTGGGTCATGCACTTCATCGCGATGCTCGGCTATAGCATCCCGGGCCAGCAGATCCGGTTCAACGTGCCGCTGACCGTGCTGAGCATGCTGATCGCGGTCGCGGTGACGATGGTCGGGCTGTTCATCGTCGGGTTCGGCGACGACACCACCCCGCGGCTGCTGATCGGCGGCGTGATCACCGGGGTGGGCGTGGCCAGCATGCACTACATGGGCATCGCGGCCATGCGGATGGACGCCAGCATGCAGTTCAGCCCGGTGCTGTTCGTCGCGTCCGTGGTGATCGCGGTGGTGGCCGCGACGGTGGCGCTGTGGTTCGCGCTGCGGCTGCGCAACATCTGGTCCACGGTGGGCGCGGCCCTGATCATGGGCGTGGCGATCAGCGGCATGCACTACACCGGCATCGCGGCGATGAAGATGTACCCGGTCGCGCCGGGGACGCCGGTGGCCACCACCGGGGCGTCGGCCGCGGGATTCCTTCTCCCGCTGATCCTGGGTATCTCGATCCTGGCTTTCGTGCTGACGGCGCTGATTGCCCTGTCGCCGAGCGAGGAGGAAATCCGCGCGGAGGCAGCGCTGACCGAGCGGATCGCGCAGCTGGAGCGGAACACGGGGGGCCCGCGGTATCGCGGCTAGCCGCGGCGGGCGGCGTTAGCCGCCGCTGCGGCGCTGGGCTCTGACCGCGCGGCGGAGAGACCAGGCCAGGGCGGCGAGGACGGCGACCGGGGTCAGCCACCAGGCGTTGACGCCGGCCTTGTGCGCCAGGATCGCGGTCACCGCCAGGGCGGCCGCGACGACGGCCGCGCCGCGCCAGTCGTCGCCGATCACGAAGTCGTACCAGAACGCGCCGATCGCGCGGAGCCGGGCCTTCACCGGGCTGTCTCGCTGGCGGGGACCGTCTGCGCCGGGCTCGCGGGGGCCGTGCTGGCCTCCCGGAGGCGGCGCAGCACCATAGCGGCCAGGCCCGCGGTAGCGGCCACGGCCGGCACGACGGCCAGCAGCGCGGCGTCATTCCCGGGCCAGGAGGCGCCTGCGCCCTCGGTCCCCCAGAAGATGCCGAACGAGGTCAGCATGACCCCGACGGCGAACTTCAGCGTGTTCTCCGGGACCCTTGCCAGCGGGGCCCGCACCACCAGGCCGGCCCCGGCGACCACCACAACCGCGGCGACCGCGGCCAGCGCGGCCGCGCCGACGTCACGCTGGCTGCTGCCGAAGGTGATCGCGATGAACACCACCTCCAGGCCCTCGAGCAGCACGCCCTTGAACGACAGCGTGAACGCGTACCAGTCGGTGATCCAGCCGCGCCCGCCGGCTGCCGCGGACCGGGCGGCCGCGGTCTCCCGCGCGTAGATGCCGGTCTCGTCGTGCAGGTCCTTGTAGCCGGAGTAGCGCAGGATGGCCTTGCGCAGCCACTGCAGGCCGAACGCGGCCAGCAGCGCGCCGACAACCAGCCGCAGCACGGCGAGCGGCAGCAGGGACAGCGCCGGGCCCAGCACCGCGGTGATCACCGCGAGCACGGCCAGCGCGGCGCCCAGGCCCTGCAGCGCGGGACGCCAGCCCCGGGTCAGCCCGGCGGCCAGCACGATGGTCAGGGCCTCGACCGCCTCCACCGCGCAGGCCACGAAGACGGTGAGAAACAGCGGAACGGCGTTCACCTGCCTCCTCCCAACCCTTGCCTCCACCTTACGCAGCGGCGGCTTCCCGGCGTATGCGGTGCCGGCGGTGGTGGCGGCGGTGCGCCCGTGCGGGCCATCGGTTGATCGGGCCGATCGGGCAGGCACTAGCATCGGAGCCGTGACGACGACGTTGCTGACCAGCCAGACATCCGCCCGCGAGGCCACCGCCGACGCCATCATCATCGGCGTGCTTCCAGGAACCGGCGGGCCGGCTCCCGCGCCGGGCGCCGAGGATGTCGACGCGGCGCTCGACGGCAGCCTCGCGGCGACGCTGGCCGCGCTCGGCGCGACCGGCAAGGCCGAGGAGATCACCAAGATCGCCACCGCCGGGCGGCTGGCCGCGCCGCTGATCGTGGCGGTCGGCCTGGGCGCGTCGAACGGCAGCGGCCCGCTGGACGGTGAGGCACTCCGGCGGGCGGCCGGTGCCGCGGTCCGCTCGCTGGGGCCGGCCCACCGGCAGGTCGCGCTGGCGTTGCCGGCCAGGGACGACGCGGAGACCGAGGCGGTCGCGCTGGGCGCACTGCTGGGCGGTTACGAGTTCACCCGCTACCGCGCCGCCACGGTGCCGGGCCGGGAGCTCACCGTGCTGGCTAACGGAACCGCGGGCAGCGCCGTGGTGGACCGGTCCCGGATCCTGGCCGACGCCATGGGCCTGGTCCGCGACCTGGTGAACACCAGCCCGTCGCACCTGTTCCCGGCCTCGTTCGCGGCCGAGGCCGAGCGGGTGGCGGCCGAGTCCGGGCTTTCCGTCGAGGTGCTGGACGAAAAGGCGCTGGCCGACGGCGGGTACGGCGGCCTGACCGGGGTCGGCCAGGGGTCCGTGCACCCGCCGCGGCTGGTCCGGGTGGCGTATAACCCGGCCGGCGCGCAGAAGACCGTGGTGTTCGTGGGCAAGGGCATCACGTTCGACTCCGGCGGCCTGTCGCTGAAGCCGGCCAAGGCCATGGAGGCCATGAAGTCCGACATGGGCGGCGCGGCCGCGGTGCTGGCCGCGGTCCGCGCGGCCGCCGCGCTCGGCCCGGCCGTCAACGTGGTCGGCTACCTGACGCTGGCCGAGAACATGCCGGGCGCCACCGCGCAGCGGCCGTCCGACGTGATCACCATCTACGGCGGGACCACGGTCGAGGTGCTGAATACCGACGCCGAGGGCCGCCTGGTGATGGCCGACGCGCTGGCCCGGTCCGCGGACGACCACCCGGACCTGCTGGTGGACGTGGCCACGCTGACCGGCGCCCAGCTGGTCGCGCTCGGCCCGCGGATCGCCGGGATCATGGCCAACTCCGACGAGGTGCGCGAGGGCGTGGTCGACGCGGCCCGGCGGGCCGGCGAGCAGGCCTGGGGCATGCCGCTGCCCGAGGAGCTGCGCAAGGGCCTGGATTCACCGGTCGCCGACCTGGCCAACGTGACCGGGGAAAGGCACGGCGGAATGCTGGTCGCAGGCCTTTTCCTGAAGGAATTCGTGCCCGGCGGTGTGCGTTGGGCGCATATGGATATTGCCGGGCCCGCGTTCCATGAAGGCGAGCCTTACGGGTATACGCCCAAGGGCGGCACCGGCGCCGCGGTCCGCACGCTGGTCCAGCTGGCCTTCGACGTGGCCGAGGGGCGGCTTTAGGTAGCTTGCGCGACCCCCACCGGCGCGGCCAGGCACAACCCCCGGCGGGCCGCCTGACCCGGCCGGACATCGGACAAGGAGCTCAAGGTGACCGACAGCAGCGGCTACGACATCGTCATCCTCGGCGGCGGCAGCGGCGGCTACGCCTGTGCGCTGCGCGCGGCCGAGCTTGGCAAGCGCGTGGCCCTGATCGAGAAGGGCAAGGTCGGCGGCACCTGCCTGCACCGGGGCTGCATCCCGACCAAGGCGCTGCTGCACGCGGCGGAGATCGCCGACCACACCAGGGACAGCGCTGCGTTCGGCGTGCAGGCCACCCTGCAGGGCATCGACATGCCCGGCGTGAACGCCTACAAGGACAAGGTCGTCACCCGGCTGTGGAAGGGCCTGCAGGGCCTGATCGCGTCCCGGAAGATCGACGTCGTCGAGGGCGAGGGCAAGCTGGTATCGCCCACCAGCGTGCAGGCCGGCGGCACCGTCTACACCGGCGCGCACGTGGTGCTGGCCACCGGTTCTGAGTCGCGCAGCCTGCCGGGCCTGGCCATCGACGGCCAGCGGGTGATCACCAGCGACCAGGCGCTGACCCTGGACCACGTGCCCGCCTCGGTCGTGATCCTGGGCGGCGGCGTGATCGGCGTTGAGTTCGCCAGCGTGTGGCGGTCGTTCGGGGCCGAGGTCACGATCGTGGAGATGCTGCCGCATCTGCTGCCGCTCGAGGAGGAGTCCAGCTCGAAGCTGCTGGAGCGGGCGTTCCGGCGCCGCGGCATCGGCCAGAAGCTCGGCGCGCGGTTCGAGAGCGTGAAGGACACCGGGTCCGGCGTGGTGGTCACCCTGGAGGGCGGCAGCACGCTGGAGGCGGAGCTTCTGCTGGTCGCGGTGGGCCGCGGCCCGGTGTCGGCCGGGCTCGGCTACGAGGAAGCCGGCGTCGAGGTCGAGCGCGGCTTCGTGAAGGTCGACGAGTACTGCCAGACGCGAGTGCCGACGATCTCCGCGGTCGGCGACCTGACGCCGGGCCTGCAGCTGGCCCACGTCGGGTTCGCCGAGGGCATCCTGGTCGCTGAGCGGCTGGCCGGGCTGCACGTGACCCCGATCGACTACGACGGCGTCCCGCGGGTCACCTACAGTGACCCTGAGGTCGCCTCGGTCGGGATTACCTCGGCAACCGCGGCCGAACGGGGCATCGAGACCACCGAGTTCACCTACGATCTAGCGGGCAACGGCAAGAGCCAGATCCTGCAGACGCAGGGCGCGGCCAAGATCATTGCAACCGCAGGGGGCGGCCCGGTGCTCGGCGTGCATCTCGTCGGCGCGCGCGTGGGCGAGCTGATCGCCGAGGGGCAGCTCATCTACAACTGGGAGGCGCTGCCCGCCGAGGTCGCCCAGCTCATCCATCCGCATCCGACCCAGTCCGAGGCGATCGGCGAGGCCCACCTGGCCCTTGCCGGCAAGCCACTCCACGTGCACGGTTAACCACAGAGCCCGCGCCGTGCCCAGGCGCGGCGCGGGCAGCATCCCGGCCCCCAGGATCCCGGGCCGCGCTGACAGCGCGGTTGAACAGCGAAGGAGTCGCGAACCGCCATGTCGGTCTCCGTACAAATGCCGCAGCTCGGTGAGAGCGTCACCGAGGGCACGGTCACGCGCTGGCTGAAGAAGGAAGGCGAGCGCGTCGAGGCCGACGAGCCGCTTCTCGAGGTTTCCACCGACAAGGTCGACACCGAGATCCCGTCTCCCGTCGCGGGCATCCTGCGGGGCATCACGGTCGCCGAGGATGAGACCGTCGAGGTCGGTGCCGAGCTGGCCGTGATCGACGAAGATGGCGCCGCGCCGTCGCAGCCCGCCGCCCCGGCGGCCGAGCCTGCCCCGCAGCCCGCGGCGGCCGAGGCCCCGGCCACGGAGCCCGCCGCGCAGGCGCCGGCGCCCGCGCAGGAGCAGCCCGCCGCGGCCCCGCCGGCGCCCGCCGAGCAGCCGCAGCAGGCGCCGGATCAGTACGCCACTCAGCAGTACCAGCAGCCGCCCGGGTATCAGCCGCAGTACCAGCCCGGCTACCCGTCGCCGCCGACCTACCCGCCGCAGGCCTATATCTCGCCGGACACCTACCCGCAGCAGGCCGGCCAGGAGCCGACCCAGCAGGGCTATGCGGGCGGATACCAGCAGCCCGGCTACGAGCAGCCGGCCTACCCGCCGCAGGCCCCGCCCGCCGAGCAGGCCCCGCCCGCCGAGCGGGTCGCGCCCGCCGAGCAGGTCGCGCCCGCTCAGCAGGCCCCGCCCGCGGCGCCGCCCGCCCCGGCCGCTCCCCCGGCCCCCGCGCAGGAAGCCCCTGCCGCCCCGGCCCCGGAGCAGGCCCCGGCCCCGGAGCAGGCCCCTGCGCAGGAGGCAGCCCCGGCCCCGGCGGCCGAGGACGCCGGGCAGGTGCTGCAGCCCACCGCCGAGGGCCCGTACGTGACCCCGCTGGTCCGCAAGCTGGCCAGCGAGCACGGCATCGACCTGGCCACGGTGGCCGGCACCGGCGTCGGCGGCCGGATCCGCAAGCAGGACGTGCTGGACGCGGCCCGGTCCGGCCGCGGCACGGCCCCCGCGCCGGCCGCTGCCCCCGCGGACGCCCCGTCGCCGGCCGCCGCGGCGCCCAGCCCGGCGGCCCCCGCGGACGTCCCGCCGCCGGTGGCTGCGCCGCCGGTGGCCGCGCCGCCGCAGCCGGCTGCGGCGGCCCCGGCCGAGGTTCCGGGCGGCAACGGCCGGGCCCAGATCGTGCCCTCCCGTCTGCGCGGCACGACCGAGCACATGTCCCGGGCCCGGCAGGTCATCGCCAAGCGGATGGTCGAGTCGCTGCACGTCTCGGCGCAGCTGACCACCGTGGTCGAGGCGGACGTCACCGAGATCGCCCGCCTGCGGAACCGGGCCAAGGCGGCGTTCGAGGCGCGGGAGGGCGTGAAGCTGTCCTTCCTGCCGTTCTTCGCGCTGGCCACGGTCGAGGCGCTGAAGCTGCACCCGAAGCTGAACGCGGTCATCGACACCGAAAGCAACCAGGTCACCTATCACGACGCGGAGCACCTGGGCATCGCGGTCGACACGGAGCGCGGCCTGATGGTGCCGGTGATCCGCAAGGCCGGCGACCTGAACATCGCCGGGCTCGCCCGCAAGATCGCGGACCTCGCGGACCGGACCAGGGCGGGCCGGGTCAGCCCGGATGATCTGAGTGGTGGCACGTTCACGCTGACCAACACCGGCAGCCGCGGCGCGCTGTTCGACACCCCGATCATCAACCAGCCGCAGGTCGGCATCCTGGGCACCGGCACCGTGGTGAAGCGCCCGGTGGTGGTCGAGGACCCGGCGCTGGGCGAGGTCATCACGGTGCGGTCCATGGTCTACCTGGCCCTCACGTATGACCATCGCCTGGTCGACGGGGCGGACGCGGCCCGGTTCCTGGTGACGGTGAAGGACCGTCTCGAGGAAGGCGACTTCGCGACCGAACTCGGGCTGTAGATCCTGCGAAAGCGGGCCCTGCCGGTGACCGGCAGGGCCCGCTTCGTCGGTGCGGAGCCGTGCGACATCGCGCTGCCGGGTCTGCACCATGAACGACCCTGCCAGCTGCAGGGCTCTGGAACGCACCAACGACGGCCCGGCCTCAGCGTCGCGGTCTCCGGCACCCTCAGGAAGCCCGCCGCATCGCGCCGCAGCAGACCCGTCATCACCCCATGGTCCACGAGACCGTCCTGGCCATCGCCTCCGCCCGCCGCGCCCATGAGGACCCCAGCCTCTTCGCCTCCTGGGCCGGCCTCGGCCGCTAGGGTCAGGCCTGCCGGCCGAACCGGGCTAGCAGCAAGGTCTGGGCGTCCGCATCGCCAGGCACCGGCGGCCGGGCGGCGATAGCGCCCGCACTTCGGTAGGCGTCCTCGACCGCCTCGAACCAGGTCGCGCAGGACGTCACGAGCCCGGTGTCCAGGCGCTCGTCCGCGCCGATGGCACGCGCCAGATCCCAGGCATGGATCAGGTGGTCAGCGAACAGCTGCCGGGCGTACTCGCTGCCGGGGAAGTCGCCGAACGAGAGGTGCACGATCCGGCCCATCGCGCCGTCCGCTTCCACCGCCCGCACTGCATCGGCGGACGCCGCCGCCCAGGCGGCCTTGGGATCGGCGCCGAGCACGTCGCCGTCAAAACGGTCGCCGACCTCGGCGATCGAGGATCCTGCCAGCAGCGGCGGCGCCCACAGGTCCTCACTGACAATGTGATTCACCAGGTCGCGAACCGCCCAGCCATCATCGGGCGTCGCTGCCTCCCACTGGTGATCGCCGATCTGCTGGACACGGGAACCGAACTCGGCCACCGCTGCCCGGAACATCGCAGGTACGTCCATGCCGCCTCCCCCGGAGAGTGTGCCGCCCACCCTAGGCACAGCCGGCCCCCGGGTGCTACGAACCGGCGCAGGGCGCCTGGTAAACCGGCGCGTAACCGCGCGCTGGGAGCGGTCGTCGGTGATGTCCAGGTCGTGGAAGGCAGCCGGGCCGTCAGCGCGGCCCATCATCTCCGCCGGGAATTGCTGCGTCTCGGGCAGGCTGGGGTTCTCCATCGCTGACTCGCAGGAATCGAAGAACACAAGGCTGAAAAAGTGGCTGGCGTCGTTGCGGTCAGGGCACAAGATGCGCCGCCCAGCCGTCCGCTTGCCCGCGGCAGCCTCCTCCCGCCGGCTGCCGACCTCCTCCATCGCCTCGATGCTGGATGTGCGGAACTCTGTGAATCGCACCGTTTCCCCAGCCGCGTCACATCCGCCAGGTTCAGCTGGGCTTACGGGCCATGACCACCTCGGTGTCGCCCGGCCAGTCCCAGAAAACGCCATCGGCGGACCGGCTCGCGAGCAGCGCCCGCACTTCCCCGGCGAACTCGTCAAGGCGGTCACCGAACAGGTGCGGTGCCGAGGTCGCCAGGGACAGGTAGCCGGACAGGACGCTCTCGCTATCGCGCACCAGGTCGGGGATGCCCGGGACGAAGAACTGCCGCGGAACGCCAAACCGGGTCTGCACCAGCACGTCCTCGAAGCGGTGCGCCCGCACCGGAGCGGTGCCCTGGCCCACCCGCCGGGTCGTCCCGAGGTACTTCTCCACCAGCGCCCTGATCTCGTCGTGCGGGATCGGCGGCACGCCCGGGCCGGGATGCGGCCGGGGCCGCCCCGCCACCGTATGGACGATGAGCGCCAGCGAGCCGCCGGGTTCCAGCAGGTCGTAGACGGTCTCGGCCACCCGCTGCTCGTCGGTCCAGTGGAACGACTGGCCGAAGGTCACCATCCGGTACGGCCCGGGCGCCAC
Source organism: Streptosporangiaceae bacterium (assembly GCA_036375995.1). Taxonomy (GTDB): domain Bacteria; phylum Actinomycetota; class Actinomycetes; order Streptosporangiales; family Streptosporangiaceae; genus DASVBE01. Next base: position 16,632 of record DASVBE010000024.1, read on the forward strand.
CGCGGGCAGGTCCTCGGCCAGGCCCCGGACCCACCGGATGTTCGTGATCCCGCGCTCCCCCGCCGCGCGGGCGCCCTCCGCGAGCATGTCCGCGTCCGGGTCCAGGCCGACGGCTTCGCGGAACAGGTGAGCGAGACGCACGGTCAGCACGCCAGGGCCGCAGCCACCATCCAGAAGCCGGCCGCTCCCATCGAGACCCGTCTCCCGCGTCAGGAAGCTCTCCAGCCCCGGCGAGTACGCCGGGCGGCCGCACCGGTAGTGGGCCGCCGAGCCGAGATAGATGGTCGGGTCATACGGCACCGCCCCAGTATCACCCGGGTGGCGAGCGGGCTCAGCGATCGCCGGGCGACGGGATCCGGGCTTCGATCTGCGCCAGGTAACTGAGGCTAACGGCCTCTGCAGCGGCGCGGCGCACCAGCGAAGGGGTCTCGTCGCACAGCTGGCGGTACAGGCCGGCCGCCGCGCGTAGCGCCGCGGCGCAGCCCTGCGGGGAGTAATCGCCAACCGTGGCCGCCAGCGCCGGCACCAGGCCGGGAGCCATCTGCTCGAGGCGCCGCTCCCCCGCCGGACGGCATCCGCGGGACTGCGCGACGAGCGGCCCGAAGACCACTGACCGCAGGGTAGCGGGCGTGCGGCGGCGCCCAGTCGGCTGTGCTCATTGCCAGATCATCCCGTGCCGCGGCGCGCGGGATGACGCACGGGATCAGCGGAGTTCAGCAGCCAGCGCGGGCCCTATCTCAGACCCGGCCGCCCACAGGCCCGGCTCACCTCCCTCCAGCAGCCGCCGCGGCACCACCCGCGCGCTGGACAGGAGCTCGGTGCTGAGCTCGCCGAGCGCGGTGCGCAGGGCGAAGGAGGGCACTGACAGCACGGCCCGGCGGTTGAGGGCGGCCGCCAGGGAATCGGTGAACTCGGCGTTGGTGCACGGATTCGGCGCGGTCAGGTTGACCGGGCCGGACAGGTCGGGCTTGTCCAGCAGGTAGCAGGCGATCCGCACCCAGTCGGCCAGCATGATCCAGCTCATCCACTGCCGGCCGGAGCCGATCCGGGCGCCGAGGCCGGCCCGGAACGGCAACTGCAGCGGGCCGAGAAGACCGCCGCGTGCCGACATCACCAGGCCGGTGCGCAGGTACACGACCCGGATCCCGGCCGCCGCCGCGGGCTCCGCAGCCGCCTCCCACTCCTGCACCACATCGGCCAGGAAACCCTGGCCCGGCGGGGACGACTCGTCCGCTTCACGGTCGCCGGTGTCCCCGTAGTAACCCATGGCCGAGCCGGACAGCAGCACGGCCGGCGGCTCGGGCAGCGCGGTGAGAAGACCTGCCAGGGCCCGGGTCGTGGACCGGCGGCTGTCCAGGATGAGCTTCTTGCGGGCGGTGGTCCAGCGCCCGCCCTGAACCGGCGCGCCGGCCAGGTTCACCGCCGCGCCCACCCCGGACAGTGCGGCCGGGTCCACCCCGCCGCGCTCGGCGTGCGGGTCCCAGGAGAGCTCACCGGACGACCGCGCCGGGCGCCGGACCAGGCGGATCACCTCGTCGCCACGGCCTTCGAGCGCCCCGGTCAGGGCGGTGCCGATCAGCCCGGACGAGCCGGTCATCAGGATCTTCATGACCACCTTGCTGCCACGCGGGACCAGCCGCTAAACCGCCGGCCGCTAAACCGCCGGCCGCAGATCATCCGGTGGCGGCCGGGCCGTCCGACGGCGCCCCGTCCGGCCGGCCGCGGGCGTCCCGGGCGAGCTGCGGCTGCAGCTCGCGGAACTCGGCCGCGGGCGGTTCGCTGAACAGCGGCATCCGCCACAGCGACGGCCGGCGGCCCGGCGGCCCGGCCCGCAGCCCGGCCCGGCCCAGGGACAGCCGGAGCAGCCGCCGGGCGCCGAGTACGGCCAGCACGGCCAGCGGCACCTCCACCGCCACCGCCGTGACCAGGCTCATCCCGAAGCCGCGGGTGCGGATGTCCAGCACCACGTCGAACCACGCGTCGCACAGCAGCAGGGTAGCGACCACGGTCAGGCACAGGATGAGGACCTGCCGGCCGTGCCAGGCGGCCCACCCGGTGGCGGCCAGCGCCATCAGCAGCGCGACGTCGAAGCCGACCCAGGCGCCGCGCCAGCCGCCGGCCCGGTACTGCATCGGCAGGGTGGCCGCGAGCATCGCGGTCCACGCGGCCAGCAGCACGCAGCAGGTGGCGATGACGATCAGCACAACCATGCGGCGGCGCCGGCTGCCGGGCCGGGCGGTAGCGGGGCTGGTGTGCACAGGGCTCGTGGCGTCGATCTCGGCGATGGTGCGGAGCAGCCGGGCCCGGTCCTCTGAGCTCATGTTTCTCAGCTGCTCTTCGTCGAACACCCGGCCACCTCCCGCACGTGCTCACCGGCCCGACACTGGGGGCAGCATCCGGTGCCGCGGTATTAATCCCCCGTTGCCGCCCGGACCGCACCTATCCGCGCCAAATTCAGCCGCCGGCGGGCCGGACAAGATCGCCGCCGACCGGTGCGGGGCGCCGTGGCCCGGCGCCCCGCACCACCCGGTTGCGGTAGCTGACGGGATACGGTTCCGGGCCCGCGGGCCGCCGGGCACCGCCGCCATCACCCGCGCGGCGGGCCCATTGCGGGCCCGTGACCAGCCACGCAATCAGCCCAGCGGGGTGAGCCCGGCGGCGCTGAGCACGTACGCCCTGGCCCCCTCATCGCGGCCGGCCGCGAGATCGGTGACGGCCTCGCCCACCTGCTCGGCGGTCAGCAGCGGGCCGCGGCGGGCCAGGAACTCGTCCACGGACAGCCCGCTGCGCTCCGCGTAGGCGGCCACCGCCTTCGCGCCCAGGCCGGTGACCGGGGTCAGCTGCGGCAGCACCGCGCAGAACCGCAGGCCCAGGCCCGCCTGCTCGGCCTCGTCCGCGGCGTAGCCGGCGATGTACTTGACCGTGGCCTTGGCCCCGGCGTACCCGCCGGACAGCGGCGAGCCGGCCAGCACCGCGCCGCTGGAGAACGCGATCACGGTGCTGCCCGGCTGCAGGGGCAGCAGCAGCGCCTCGCGGGTCCAGCCGAACACCTGGCGGACGTCGGTTTCCCAGTTGGCGCTGAAGGTCTCCCAGGTGTGGTGGTGAATGGGCCGGGACAGCGGCGCGGCCCCGGCCGCCAGCACCAGGGTCTGCGGCCGGTACTGGGACAGCGCTGCGCCGGCCGTGACCGGGTCGGCGGCGTCCGCGGCCACCGGGGTGAACCCGCTGCCGAGCTGCTCACGCACGCTGGCCAGGGCCGCGGCGTCGCGGGCCACCCCGATCACCGAGGCCCCCTCTTTGGCCAGCGCGGCGGCGACGGCCCGGCCGAAGCCGCGGCTGGCCCCGGTCACCAGGGCGGTGCTGCCGGATAGCTGCCGTTCGGTCATGACGTTCTCCTGTTGTGTTTTGGTAAGCGAAGCCCGGCCTTTCCGTGCCCCGTCATCCAGGCAGATACGGGCCGGGCCGGAAACTCATCACCGCCCGCCGCGATGACTTTCGGTGCCGGCCGGGATCTATACCGGTGACGGCCACCCGCCCCGCGGGCCGGCCGGATCACACCGGGAGAGGGAGCGGCCATGGCTGGCCAGCAGCAGGAATTTGCCCGCCGGGCCGACCCGTACCGGCGTGAGCTGCTGGCGCATTGCTACCGGATGCTCGGCTCGGTCCACGACGCCGAGGACCAGCTGCAGGAGACGCTGCTCCGCGCCTGGCAGGCGTATTCCGGATTCGAGGGCCGGTCGTCGATGCGCACCTGGCTGTACCGGATCGCCACGAACGCCTGCCTGCGGGCAATCGAGAACCGCGGGCGGCGGCCGCTGCCGTCCGGGCTCGGCGCCCCGGGCACGGACCCCGAGGGCCCGCTGCCGGATCACCGGCCGGAGGTGCCGTGGCTGCAGCCGGTCCCGGACGCGCTGCTCGGGCCGGGCCCGGCCGACCCGGCGGAGGCCGTGGCGGCCCGGGCCGGGGTGCGGCTGGCGCTGGTCGCCGCGCTGCAGTACCTGCCGGGCCGGGCCCGGGCCGTGCTTATCCTGCGCGACGTGCTGGGCTGGCGGGCCGCCGAGACTGCGGAGGTGCTCGGCATCTCCACCGCGGCGGTGAACAGCCTGCTGCAGCGGGCCCGCCGCCGGCTCGCGGAGGCCGCCCCGGTGCAGACCGCGCTGCGGGAGCCGGACCCGGGCCGGGCACGGGATCTCCTTGACCGGTACGCGGCCGCGTTCGAGCAGGCCGACGTGGCCGGGCTGGTGCGGCTGCTGACCGACGATGCGATCATGGAGATGCCGCCGCAGCCCGGGTGGTTCGCCGGGCGGGAGCCGATCCGCCGGTTCCTGGCCAGCCGGGTCCTCACCGCGCCGGGCCGGTTCACCATGGTCGGGACCGCGGCCAACGGGCAGCCCGCGTTTGCCGCCTACCGCCGCGACCCGGACGGTGTCCCGCGGGCGCACGCGATCCAGGTCCCCGGGCTCACCGCGGCGGGCATCAGCCACCTGCTGTCGTTCAACGACGCGTCCCTGTTCCCGCTGTTCGGCCTGCCCGCCGAGCTTCCCCGGCCGGTCTCCCATCCGGTCCCCCATCCGGTCGCGCCGCTATGACCGGTCCCGCCGCGGACCCGCCGGAACCCGGCCCGGCGGGCCGCCCACCCGGGCCCGGTCCCGGCACGGGCGGCCTGCTGGCCGCGGCGCTGGAATACGCGCTGCGGGCGGCCGAACCCGCCGGTCCCGGGCTGCTCGCCCGGCCGACCCCGTGCCGCGGCTGGGACCTGCGGATGCTGCTGCGGCACGTGGCCGAGTCGCTGGCCGTGCTGCAGGAGGGGCTGACGTCCCGCCGGATCGCGCTGCACCCCGGGCCGGAGGACGCCGCGGTCACCGCCGACCCGCTGGCCGCGTTCCGGGACCGGGCCGCCCGCCTGCTGGCCGCCAGCCGCGCCCACGACGGCGGCCCGGGCCACGGTGCGGGCCACGGGGCGGACGGCCCGGAGCCGCACGGCCACCCCGTCACCGGGCCCGTCAATGGGCTCTGCCGGGCTGCTGCGCTGACGCACGGCGTGATCCTCATCGGCGGCCACTGGCTGCCCAGGGACATCGCCGCCGGGGCGGGTGCCCTGGAGGTGGCCATGCACGGCTGGGACATCGCGCTGGCCTGCGGCCGGCCCGAGCCGATCCCGGGCCCGCTGGCCGCCCGGCTGCTCCAGCTCAGCCCGCTGCTGGTGCCCGCGGCCGGCCGGGCGCCGCTGTTCGCCGAGCCGGTGCCGGTCCCGGCCGCGGCGGGCCCCAGCGACCAGCTGGCCGCCTTCCTGGGCCGGTCCCCGGGTCAGCGGCTGCCGTAGGAATCGATCGCCCGCGGCGGCCCGGTCAGCGGGAACTCCGGCGGCGGCCCG
>DASVBE010000047.1:0-7610 GCA_036375995.1 Streptosporangiaceae bacterium
TCCACCCGGCGGACCAGTTCGCCCGTCAGGTGGCCGTAGAACTGCGCGGACTCGCCGTGCGCCGTGCCCGGCTCCCACTCCGGTTCCTGGGCAGCCAGCAGGCGGCACATCTCATCCCAGTCGTAGAACACCCCGGCCGGCGCGGGCTGCGCCAGCGCCACGATCCCGGCCTGGTGCGCCAGCACGTGCCGCACCGTGGCCGGCGCCCGGAACTCCGGCCAGTACCGCTGCACGGGTGCGTCCAGGTCCAGCCGTCCCTGCCCGGCCAGGTGGAGCACGCACACCGCGGCGAACGGCTTGCTGACCGAGTACGGCTGGACGATGCTGGCGGACTCCCACGGCCGGGTCCGGCCCGCGTCGGCGTAGCCGCCCCACAGGTCGACGACCCGCCGCCCGTCGAACCAGGCCGCGAACGCCGCCCCGGTCCCGGCCTGCCCGTCGAGCACCCCGGCCAGGCAGTCCCGCACCGCATCGAACCGCGGCTCCGTGAACCCATGCGCTTCCATGGCGCACCATCATGCCGATCACCGGCCCGCCGCCGGCGCCCGCCTCCGCTATCCGCCCGGCCGGCCAGCCCGGAAGCTGGCCGCATGCTGGCGGCCGGCCGAGGACGTGCCGACGAGGACCGTGTAACGGCCCGGGGCGACCGTGAACCGGCTCCTCGCCGGGCTGAAGTCTGTCCGGCCCGCTACGGGCCGGCTACGGTGACGGCTTGCCCCGGCGCCGCGGCTCCCGGCCCCGCCGCCGGGCCGCGGCCGCGTCGGTCAGCCTGACCGGCGGCGGGTAGTCCAGCCCGTCGATCACCGCCACGTCCGGGGCGAACCGCCAGACCCCGGCGGCCAGATCGGCCCGGCTGACCCGCCAGCCCGCCATCCGCCGGTAGGCGTACCTGATCGTCCCGTCCGCCCCGTCGATCAGATCCGGCCGCCCCGCGTCGGCGTAGTACTGCACCGCCTGCGGGGTTTGCGGCGCCGCGGCCGGCCCGCTGCCCGGCCGCCTGACCTGCCGGGTCCCGGTGGCGCGCACGCCGATGCACTGGAACACCGTCGACGAGGTGCCCAGGTGGGACTCGGTCTCGCAGAACAGCTCCACCGCCCGGATCAGGTCCCACGGCACGGTCTCCGGCGGCCGCCCGGACCCGAAGTACACCCCGCCGGCGTGCACCGCGAACACGACCTCGCGCAGGCCCACCAGCCGCCGCCACCGCTGCCGCACGACGTAGCCCGCGCCGGGCCCCGGCTCCTCCGCAGAACTCACTGGCTCATTCTGCGCACGGGCGGATAACGGCTCCGTCACCCAGCGGGCTCAGCTGCACAGAGCTCAGCTGCCGCAGCCGGCCACCGCGTCGGCGGCAGCCTCGCCGCTGCGGACCGCGCCTTCCATGTAGCCGTTCCACTGCGGGGCGTACTCCGCGCCGGCCCAGTGGATGCGGCCGACCGGGGCGCGCCACGCCTCGCCGTACGAGGTCCACACGCCCGGCGCGAAGTGCGCGCCGTAGCAGCCGCGGGTGTACTCCTGCGCCATCCAGTCCCGCTCGACGTACTGCCCGGGGCTGGCCGCCGCCGCGCCGAAGTACCGCGCGAAGGAGCCGAGTACGGCGTCGCGCCGGCCGGCCTCGCTGCGGCGCGCCCAGGCGCGCGCCTCCCTGCCCTCGATGAAGCCCATCAGCACGCCGGGCTTCCCGGACGGCGGCGAGTTGTCGAACGTCACCTTGACCGGCCCGGTGTCCGACGCGGCCTGGCCGTTCAGCCCGTCCTTCCGCCAGAACGGCTCCGGGTACACCGCGAACGCCTTGATCACCGAGCCGGCCGGCATCCGCTGGGTGAGCTGGTCGCGCCAGGAGGGCAGCGGCGGGTCGTACTCCAGCCGCCCGGCCAGCGCCGGCGGCAGCGTCACGATCGCCGCGTCGCCGCCGTGCGCCGAGCCGTCCGCGGCGATGACCCTGACCCACTGGCTGTCGTACTCGATCCGGCGCGCCGGCCGGCCGAGCACGACCCGCTCACCCAGGGCCGCCGCCATCTCCTCGGCGACCCGGACCGACCCGCCGGTCACCCGGTCCTGCTGCGCGCCCCGGTCCACCGCCAGCAGCGTCTCCAGGTCAGCGTTGGAGTGCGCGTAGAACAGCGCGTGCAGCAGCGACATGTCCCCCGGCTCGGCCGCCCACACCGCCTCGCAGGCCACCTGGAAGTACGCCCGTCCCGCCCTGGTGCGCAGGTTCCGCCGGATCCAGGTTTCGAACGTCTGGCCGTCCAGCCCCTCGGCACCCGGCGTCCGCCACGGCCGCTCCAGGTCGGTGCGCGCGGCCAGCCGGGTGAACCGCCGGATCCCCCGGGCCAGGTCGGCCAGCGCGAACGGCGACAGCCGCGGCACCGCGCCCTTGGCCGGCTTCAGCCGGGACCGCCTGCCGCCCAGCTCGAGCAGCAGCTGCCCCTCGTCGTTCCAGGTCCGGAACGTGGTCAGGCCCAGCTCGCGGACCAGTTCGGTCATCCGGGTGTGACCCTCGCCGATCCACTGCCCGCCCAGCTCGAGCGGCGTGCCGTCGTCGAGCAGCAGGCCCTCGGTGCGCCCGCCGACCCGGTCCCTGGCCTCGACCACGGTCACGTCGTGCCCGCCGGCCACCAGCCGCCGCGCGGCGGCCAGCCCGGCCAGCCCCGCCCCGACCACCACGACCCTGGTCATCCGCTCTCCCCATCCTGCAGAGCGATACGCGCCTGATTGCGTGCGGGCGCGCGATCTTGCCTACTTTGGCGCACCACGGCCCGCGGCGCCGGGATTCCGGCGCAGCGTTACGGCCCAGTAACAAAGACCCGTGAGACAGCGCCGTGAGAAGGCCTGGCTAGGGCAGCTCCATTGTCTGGGCCCGCTGCAGCTCGCCCAGCGCGTAGTTCAGCACCGGCGGCAGCTGCTGGCCGAGCACGTGGAGCTGGTCGGTGATCAGCAGGACACCGTGCGCCAGCACCAGGTCCGGGTCCGGGTGCGGCGCGCCGCCCGGGTCAGTCACGCCCAGCGCCCCGATCAGCGCCTCCAGCAGCGCCGCGCCGTCCAGCGGCTCGTACCAGGCCACCGCCCGCCGGGCGGTACTGCTCAGCACGTGCTGCGCGTCACCGGAATCCAGGCCGTCGGGATGCGACCGTTCCAGCAGCTCCCGCATAACCGTGCCGAGGAGGACGGCGAGTTGCTCCCGGTCCAGCGCGGCCAGCCCGGTCATCGCCGCCCCGAACGCCACCGGGTCACCCGCCTGCGCCGCCGTGACCGCGGCGTCCACCGTCTCGGCCATCGCCCGCGCGGACCCCGGCCAGGCCCGGTAGTCCCCGGTCATTGGCGGATCATACCGGCCGCGCGCTCGGCGGTGACCATGACGGTGACGACCGGCGCCATCGGCTCGGCCGCGCCGATACGCGGGATAGCCGGCCGGCAGGCCGGCTGGCCGGCTACGAGGGCGGGTAGCCGACCAGCAGGACGCCGTGGACGTCCTGGCCGGCCGACCGGTACACGTGCGGGCCGTCGCCGCTGTACCGGGCGTAGTCGCCGGGGCCGAGCGTCAGCGGGTCGCTCACCGGCCCGACCGTGATCGTCCCCGAGTGCACGAACACCCGCTCGACCACGCCGCTGCCGTGCGGCCCGCCGGGGTGCTCGGTGCTCGCGGGCAGGAACATGTCGAACACCTCGACCAGCCCGCCGCGCTCGATCCGGTCGAGCAGCCGCAGGTCAAGCTGGCCGCCCGGGGTCGACCCGCGGACCCGCGGGCCCTGCTGGGCCCGGACCATGACCGTGGTCGTCTCCCGCCGGTCTTCGAGCAGGTCGCTGAACGGCACGCCGAGCCCGATGGCCAGCGACCACAGCGTCTCGATCGTCGGGTTGCCCCGGCCCTGCTCCAGGTTGGCCAGCGTGGCCTTGGCCAGGCCGGCCCGGGCCGCGAGGGTGGCCAGCGACATCCGGCGGGCGGTACGGAGCCGGTGCAGGTTCTCCGCGAGGACCTCGCCCACGTCCGCGAAGGCCCGGTCCGGCGATTCGTTCGCCATGCCAGCGAACTATACCAATGGTCTAATGAGATAGTACTGTCCTGATCCCGAACGGAAGCCGAGGAACGAAACGGTGCTGCGAACCGGCAAGGACTACATCGAGTCGCTCCGCGACGGCCGGGAGGTGTGGATCGACGGCGAGCGGGTCGCGGACGTGCCCACGCACCCGGCGTTCGCGCCGGTCGTGGGCGTCCGCGCGCGGATCTACGACCTGGCCCGCGACGAAGGGCACCGGGACCTGCTGACCTACACCGACGAGGAGACCGGAGAGCGGTGCGCGACCACGTCGCGGCCGCCGCGCAGCCAGGAGGACTGGCGGGCCAAGCGCGCGTCGGTGGACGCGATCCTGGACGACGCCGGCGGCGTGGTCACCCGGGTCGGCGACGAGACCGTCGGCGAGATGTGGTCCCTGTTCGACGGGCAGAACGTGCTCGACGAGATCGACCCGCAGTTCTCCGCGAACATCGCCCAGCACGTCCGGCGGGCCCAGCTGCTCGACCCGTTCCACGTGTCGGCCAACACCGACCCGAAGGGCGACCGGTCGCGCCGGCCGCAGGACCAGGACCCGGACGTGCTGCTGCACGTGGTCGGCGAGACCGACAACGGCATCGTGGTCCGCGGCGCCAAGTTCGAGACCGCGGCGGCCTACGCCAACCAGGCGTTCGTCAAGCCGACGATCGGCGACTGGAACAACGAGGTGCTCAGCGACTACGCGGTCGGGTTCCTGGCCGACATGGGCGCTCCGGGGATCAGGCACCTGTGCCGGTCAGCGTTCGCCGGCCAGCGCGACCCCGAGGACTACCCGCTGACCAGCCGGTACGACGAGATCGACACGATGATCGTGTTCGACGACGTGGAGGTCCCGTGGGAGAACGTGTTCTTCTACCGGCACACGAAGGCGGCCGCGTTCATCCGCGCGACCCTGCACCGGTACAGCATCTTCCCCTACGTCCAGCGGTACGCCCGGTTCGCCAGCTTCCTGCTCGGCGTGGCCTACGCCAGCGCCCGGTCCACCGGGGTCACCATGCACCAGGCCGTGCGGGAGAAGATCGCGCAGATCGCCTGCTACCGGGAGGGCATCAACGCGCACCTGACCGCGGCGGTCGAGCTGGCCGAGCCCAGCCCCGGCGGGCTGCTGATGCCCAGCCAGTCGATGATGTACGCCGGCCGGGTCTTCGCCTCGACTCAGCTGCCGGCGGTCATGCACACGGTCCGTGACCTGTGCGGCTGCCAGGTCAGCCTGATGCCGAGCAAGGCCATGTTCGGCACCCCGGGCGCCGGCGACTGGCTGCAGAAGTACTTCCGCGTCGGCGAGATCCCCGCCGAGGAGCGGCGCAAGCTGTTCGCGCTGGCCCGGGACCTGCTCAACTCCGACTACGCCGGGCACCGGCTGACGTTCCAGCTATTCGCCCAGTCGCCGCCGTTCTCGCACCTGCTCGCGGTCTACCACAACTACGACTTCAGCGGCCCGCTCGACCTGGTCTCCCGGTACTCCGGGGTGGCGGACAAGGTGCGCAAATGAGGGATCCCATCACGGTGGGCGGGCACCTGCGGATCCGCCCGTTCAATACCGCGGAGACCTACCCGGAGCAGCAGCTGGACAACGACCTCTGCCAGGCCGTGGTCGCCGGGAACACCGTCTACCTGCGCGGCCAGGTCCCGCAGGACCTGGACACCGGCGCGAACGTCGCGGTTGGCGACCCGGCCGGCCAGGCCGGGCAGGTGATGGCCAACGTCCAGACGCTGCTCGCCGAGGCCGGCGCCGCGCTGGAGCACATCGTGAGCGTAACCGTCTACCTGACCGACATCCGGCACCGGGAGGCCGTGTACCGCGTGCTCGGGCGGCACCTCAAGGGCGTGTACCCGGTGTTCACCGGCCTGGTCGTGGCCGCGCTGGCCCGGCCCGAGTGGCTGGTGGAGGTGACCGTGGTGGCGGTCAGGCCATGACGTTCTCGCTGGTGGGCCGGTGCGAGCGGACCGGCGCGACGGGCGCCGTGATCGCCTCGGCCAGCATGGCGGTGGCGGCGCGGTGCGCGGCGGTCCGGGCCGGCGTGGGCGCGGTGTGCAGCCAGAGCACGACCGACCCGCGGCTGCGCGGTGCCCTGCTGGACGCGATGGCGGCCGGGCAGGGCGCGGACGGCGCGCTCGCCGCCGTCGTCAGGCAGGCCCCGGACGTGGCGTACCGGCAGCTGTTGGTGGCCGACGCCGCGGGCGGGTCGGCCTGCTACACGGGTGAGCTGGCCCTCGGCGAGGCCTGCCACGTCCACGCGGCGGGCGCCGCGGCGGCCGGGAACCTGCTGGCCGCGCGGGAGGTGCCCGCCGCGATGCTGGCCGCGTTCACCGCCCGGCCCGGCGCGGATCTTGGTGACCGGCTGGTCGCCGCGATCGCGGCCGGGCGGGCCGCAGGCGGTGAGGTGACCCCGGTCCGCTCGGCCGGCCTGCTGATCGCCGATGCCGAGCCATGGCCGGTGACCGACCTCCGGGTGGACTGGGACGACGACCCGGTCGGCCGGCTGGCCGGCCTGTGGGAGGCCTGGCAGCCGCAGGCCGCGCGGTACGTGTCACGGGCCCTGCACCCGGCCGGGGTGACGCAGTTATGCGCGGCCTGCCGGGACGGATCGCGCTGGTCACCGGCGCCCGCCTTGCCCGGCCCCGGCGGCCTGGCTAGCGTTGCCGCGGGCGCCGGATCCGGCGCTCGCGGCAAAGGGGGCCGATGGTGCGGACATGGGGGCCCTCCGGGGCCGGCGCGGCGATCCGCCGGGCGCAGGCAGTGTCGCGTCTCGCCCGGCGGTCGGGCTGCGGGATCGACGAGGCCGCGGACATGCTGGACCGGCCGGTCACCCGGCGGGCCGTGCTCGGCGCCGCCGGGACGGCCGCCGCGGCCGGGCTTGGCGCCGCGCTCCCCTCGCGCCGGGAGGCGGCCAGCACCCCGCGGCACGCACCACGGGTGGTCATCGCCGGCTCGGGGATCGCCGGGCTGGGGTGCGCGCTGCGGCTGTGGCACCGGTACGGGATCCGGGCCCAGGTCTACGAGTGGAACACGGTTCCCGGCGGGCGGATCCGGACCCTGCGCGGGTTCTTCGACGACGGCCAGCTGGTCGAGGAGCACGCCGAGTTCATCAACCCCGAGCACACCGCGACGCTGGCCCTGGCGAAACGGTTCGGGCTGCGGCTGGACAACACCGGCAAGTACGCGCCCGGCACCCACCCGGGCCGCGAGGTCATGCGCTTCCACGGGCGGAAATGGCCGCAGGAGGCACTGAACCGGGACTGGCACGAATGGGGCTGGAAGCTCTTCCACCACGCCGCCTACGTGACCGCGCCCTGGCCGCAGCTGCACAGCGCGCACAACCCGGGCGGGCTCCGCTTCGACCGCATGTCCGTGACCGAATGGATCGACCGTTACGTCCCCGGCGGCGCCGCGTCGGACTTCGGCGCGCTGTGCATCGCCGCCACGCTGGACGAGTTCGGCGGCCCGCCCGGCGAGACGTCCGCCCTCAACCTCGTCTACCTGCTCGGCCAGGACGCCAGCACGGACAGCGGCGCCCAGCCGCGCGACGCGCCCCAGCTGGCCGGCGCCGACGAGAA
>DASVBE010000054.1:0-25813 GCA_036375995.1 Streptosporangiaceae bacterium
GCAGCGGCCAGGGCTGGTGCCAGGCCCGGGCAAACCGGTAGTAGCGCCGCCCGGCCACGCTGAACAGCATCCACCGGGCGGTCAGGTAGTGATCCCGGTCGTCCAGCTCGGACGGCTGGTACGGGGCGCCGACCCGGACCCGCACGAAGCTCGTCGCGGACCGCGGCCCCGGCCAGCGGCGCAGGCAGGTGTAGGCGATCTCGTCGTCCCGGCTGGCCACCCGCATGGCCGACCAGAAGTACGGCAGCCGGTACCCGGTCCTGGCCACCGCGACCGCGCCGAGCCGGCCCGCGTCCAGCGAGAAGAACCAGATCCCGGTCCGTCCCGCCCGGTCCCGCACGTAGGTCCGCACGTTGGTCTCGCAGAAGTTCGACACCCACGGCACCCGCTGCCCGCCCGGCGTGCCCACGTGCATGAAGAACGGCACCAGGCCCACCCAGGCCCGGCCGTCCCACGGGTCCACCGTCAGCCCGGCCGGCAGCAGCCGCTGCACCGCGTCCACCTCGAACGACCAGTGCAGGAACGTCAGCCGGGCCCAGCGCTGCGTCATGACCGGGTCGTCCACGGTGAACGGGCACACCGCCCGCGGCGAGATCACCCCGCGGTCATCACCTGTCCCGGTCGCTGCGCTCGGCATCCCCCCATCTTCGCCGACAGGCATGCCCAGCCCGGCTGCCGGGGTAGGACAGCAGGATGGGCAGCATGGAGTTCGACTGGGGCCGGCTGATCGTCGGCCAGCTGGAGTTCTACTGGGACGTGCACCTGTGGCCGCGGCTCGGCGGGCTGACCGACGAGGAGTACCTGTGGGAGCCGGTCAAGGACGCGTGGAACCTGCGCCGCCAGCCGGACGGCAGCTACGACCTCGACGGCGGCCCGCCGCCGGACGATGACAGCCCACCGGTGACCACGATCGCGTGGCGGATGATGCATGTCGCCGCGGGCTGCTTCTGGCCCAGGTACCAGGCGTTCTTCGGCGACCAGGACGCACCCGCGGACCTGGACATGTTCGACCCGCGGTTCCTGCCCGCGGACCTGCCGGGCACCGCGGCGGGCGGCACGGCCTTCCTGGCGGATGCCTACCGCCGCTGGCATGACAGCATCGCCGCGCTGGACGAGGCGACGCTGCGCGAGCCGCTCGGCGTCCGCGGCGGTCCCTACGCCGAGGACTCCATGGCCGGGCTGATCGTGCACATCAGCCGCGAGGCCATGCACCACGGCGGCGAGATCGGCGCGCTCCGCGACCTGTACCGCGCCGGGGTCCGCTGACCGGCCGGAACCCCGCAGGCCGGCCGGAACCCCGCAGGCCGGCCGGCCCCGCGCGCTGTCCTACTCCGACCAGATCGCCGGGTGCTTGTCCCGCCATGGCCGGGCCGCCTCCAGCTGGGCGGACAGCGAGATCAGCGTGGCCTCGCCGCCCATCCGGCCAGCCAGCATCACGCCGATCGGCAGGCCCGCCTCGTTCCAGTACAGCGGCACGCTGACGGCCGGCTGCCCGGACATGTTGTACAGCGCCGTGAACGGCGTGAACCCCTTCTGCCGCTCGAAGTTCCCGGCCGGGTCCACCTCGTCGAAGTACCCGACCGGCACCGGCGGGAGCGCCAGCGTGGGGCTGAGAACCGCGTCGTACTGGTTCAGCACCGCCAGCCCGCCCCGGACCATGGCCTGCAGGTAGGCCTGGGCGAACAGCAGCATGGGCGCGTTCACCGCCCGGCCGCGCTCGCGCAGGTAGCGGGTCAGCGGCAGCAGCTCGCCCTCGCGCGCCGGGTCGATCGGGGCCAGCGTCGACATCGAGTACCACAGGGTCTCGAAGTACGGGACCAGGTCCGGGCCGAACGGCATCGTCATGTCCTCGACCTCGTGGCCCAGGCTGGCCAGCAGCGCGCTGGCGTCCTCGTAGGCGGCCACGCAGTCCGGGTGCACCTCGGCGCCATCGATCGCGTGCTGCAGCGACCGGCCGATGCGCAGCTTGCCGGGCTCGCGGCGGGCGGCCGCGCTGAACGACTCGCCCGCGGGCAGCGGCGGCAGGGTGTACATGTCGCCGGGGAAGTTGCCGGCCATCGCGTCGAGCAGCAGCGCGGCGTCGGCCACGCTGCGGGCCAGCGGCCCGTTGGTGGACAGCCCGGCCAGGTCCGGGTTGAGCGGTCCCTGCGACACCCGGCCGCGGGTCGGCTTGATCCCGAACAGCCCGCACACGCTGGACGGGATCCGGATCGACCCGCCGCCGTCGCTGCCCTGCGCGGCCGGCGCCAGCCCGGCGGCCACCGCGGCCGCGGCGCCGCCGCTCGACCCGCCGGCGGACCGGCTCAGGTCCCACGGGGTCCGGGCGGGCGGGCCGATCGTGGTCTCGGTGTAGCAGGGCAGGCCGAACTCGGGCGTCGCGGTCTTGCCGGTGATCACAATGCCGGCCTCGCGCAGCTTGACCACCACGTAGTCGTCCTCGGCGGCGACGTTGTCGGCGAGCACCGCGGAGCCGAACGTGAGCCGCACTCCGGCCACCTGATTCAGGTCCTTGATCGGGACCGGGATCCCGGTGAGCGGCGGCAGGCCGCTGGCGCCGCCGTCCCGCGCGGCCTGCGCGACGGCCTTCTCGGCCGCCGCGGCCTGATCCCGCGCCAGCTCGGGCGTCACCGTGTAGAACGCACCGACCTGGGCGTTCAGCCGGTCGATCCGCTGCAGATAGTGCTCGGTCAGCTCGACCGGGGAGAGCTGCCCGCGGGCCACCGCGGCGGCCTGCTCGGTCACGGTCAGGTCATGTATGTCGCTCACCTGCCAAACCGTAGACGGCGCCGCGCCGCCCGGTCCACCCGCGGTCAACCCTGTTTCGCGCTGCCCTGGTATGCCGTGCCCGATCGGTTACGCTCAGATTATGGAACGGTCGCCCCGCCGGGCCGACGTGCCCGCACGCCCGGCCCGCCCGGCTAGCCCGTCCGGCACCCCGCCCCGCCCGGCCGGCCCGCCACCCGAGGCCCCGGCGCAGGCCCCGTCGCAGGCCCCGGCCACCACCGCCAGGAGCCGCGCGGCGGCCGCCGTGCGCGCGACCGGCCCCGGCAGCAGGCTGCCATCGGGGATGCCGGAGAACCCCCAGGTACGGGGCTGGATCTGGCGCGGCGTCTTCAGCGCGATCGCGTTCCTCGTGGTGACGATCCTGCTGGACTGGCGCCTCGGCGTGACCGCGGCCGCGCTGGTGGCCATCTTCGACACGTTCATGCGCCACAACCACGCCCGGATCATGCTGCCGCAGAGCAGGGTGGCCGCCGCGCAGCGGAAGACCCGGCGGACGCTGCGCGGCCTGGAGAAGTCCGGCTGGCAGACGCTGAACAACAGGTGCATCCCCGGCAGCGACCAGGAGATTGACCACTTCCTGGCCGGCCCGGGCGGCGTGTTCGCGGTC
This sequence comes from Streptosporangiaceae bacterium, assembly GCA_036375995.1. Taxonomy (GTDB): domain Bacteria; phylum Actinomycetota; class Actinomycetes; order Streptosporangiales; family Streptosporangiaceae; genus DASVBE01. The sequence continues at coordinate 3,392 of DASVBE010000054.1, forward strand.
GACTCCGAGCTGTGGGACAAGCGGCTGCCGATCCGCACCGGCGGCACCGGCCGCGAGCTGTACCACGGCCCGTACAGCCAGACCGAGCGCCTGGAGCACGCCCAGTGGGAGGCCGCCCAGGCGACCCGGCTGGTCAGCTCCGCGCTGCGGCAGCGGGTCCACGTCCGCCCGGCCATGGTGCTGTACGGGCCCAAGGTGCCGTGGATCGTGGTGCGGATGCTCGGCGTGGACGTGTTCGCCGGCGACCGGCTGAAGAAATACCTCAAGCAGGAGGCCAGGCAGCGGGCCAAGGCCTCCGAGCGGCTCGATCCCGACCAGGTCGCCCAGATCATAGCCGTCGCCGAGAAGGTACTCCCGCCGCGCCCTGACCGGCGCCACTGACCGGCGCCCTGACCGGCGCCACTGACCGGCGCCGCTGACCCGCACTCCATCCCGCCGCGGTGCCGCTGACCAGCCACGGCTAGGCTGTGCACCGGCCGGTCGTTGTCGAGGGTGGACGAGGGGAACGTGGCGTCAGCTCGGGACTGGGTCGCTGGGGCCAGGCCGCGGACCCTGCCGGCCGCGATCGTGCCGGTCGCCGTGGGCACCGGCGTGGCCGCCGGGTACGGCCGGTTCAGCCCGGGCCGGGCCGCGCTGGCCCTGTTCGTCGCGCTGGCCCTGCAGATCGGCGTGAACTACGCCAACGACTACAGCGACGGGATCCGCGGTACGGACACCAAACGGGTCGGCCCGCTGCGGCTGACCGCGGCCGGCCTCGCCCCGCCCCGGCAGGTCCTGGTCGCGGCGCTGGCCAGCTTCGCCGCCGCCTGCGCGGCCGGCCTGGTGCTGGCCGCGCTGACCTCCTGGTGGGTGATCCTGCTGGGCGCCGCGGCGGTCGCCGCGGCCTGGTTCTACACCGGCGGGGACCGGCCCTACGGCTACCGGGCGCTGGGCGAGCTGTCGGTGTTCGTGTTCTTCGGCCTGGCCGCGGTGGCCGGCACCGCGTACGTCCAGCAGGGCACGCTGACCTGGCTGGCGCTGGCCGCGGCGGTCCCGGTCGGCCTGCTGGCCTGCGCCCTGCTGGTGGTCAACAACCTGCGCGACATCCCGACCGACTCGGTGTCCGGCAAGCGGACGCTGGCCGTGCTGGCCGGCGAGCACCGGACCCGCCTGCTGTACGGGGCCTGCGCACTGGTCCCGTTCGCGGTCGCCGCCGCGATCGCCCCGGCCCGGCCGCTGGCCCTGGTCACGCTGGCCGCGCTGCCGCTCGCGGTGGCGCCGGTCCGGCGGGTCCGGGGCGGCGCGGCGGGCCCGCAGCTGATCGCGGTACTGGGCCAGACAGGCCGGCTGCAGCTCGCCTTCGGCGCGCTACTGACCCTCGGCCTCGCCGTCCGGTTCTGACTCCTTCCGCCCGCTGGCCGGCGCGGCCAGCCCGTTGGATGTCGCCGCGGGTCCCGGCAGGACCGCGGGCCCGGCGCTGACCGCGGGGGTGCCGGAGGCGGCGGGGGTGGCGGCCGGCGTCCCCTCGCCCGGCGACGGTCCGGTGCCCTCGAACGCGCGGCTGACCATCCGCAGCGCCGAGGTGACCTCGCTGGGGATCATCCACACCGTGTTGCCCTCGCCCTGAGCCAGCTGAGGCAGGGTCAGCAGGTACTGGTAGGCCATCACCATCGGGTCCGGGTTCGCCTGGTGGATCGACCCGAAAACGGTCCCGATGGCCTGGCCCTGGCCCTCGGCCCGCAGGATCGAGCTCTGCCGCTCCCCCTCGGCCCGCAGGATCGCGCTCTGCTTCTCGCCCTCGGCGGTGAGGATCTTGGACTGCCGCAGGCCCTCGGCCGTCAGGATCGCGGCGCGCTTCTCCCGCTCGGCGCGCATCTGCTTCTCCATCGCGTCGATCACGCTCTTCGGCGGGTCGATCGCCTTGATCTCCACCCGGGTGACCCGGATCCCCCACTTGCCCGACGCGTCGTCCAGCACGCCGCGGAGCCTCGTGTTGATCTTGTCGCGGGAGGTCAGCGTCTGCTCCAGGTCCATGCTGCCGATCACGCTGCGCAGCATGGTGGCGGTGATCTGCTCGATCGCCTGGATGTAGTTGACGATCTCGTAGTCCGCCGCCCGCGGGTCGGTGACCTGGAAGAACAGCACCGTGTCGATGGAGACGACGAGGTTGTCCTCGGTGATCACCGGCTGGCCCCGGAACGACACCACCTGCTCGCGCAGGTCGATCAGCGGCTTGACCCGGTCGACGAACGGGACGATGAAGTTCATCCCGGGTTCCAGCGTCTTGCGGTACCGGCCGAACCGCTCGACGTTGCGGGCGCGCGCCTGCGGCACGATCCGCACCGTCCGGATGGCCAGCACCACCATCAGAACGACGACCACGCCGACCACGATGAGCACGGCGGATTCCATGGCTACTCCCGGGGATAGACGAGGGCAGTCGCGCCCTCGATCTGCATGACGTCGACGGTGGTCCCCGCCGGGATGGTCAGCGTCTCGTCGTAGGGCCGAGCGGACCACAGGTCACCGCCGATCCGGACCTTCCCGGCGTGCGCGGTCACCTCCTCCACGACGATGGCGCTGCGGCCGACCAGGGCCGAAGCACCGGTGCGCAGCTGCGGCGGCTGCTTGACGTGGCGCAGCGCGATGGGCCGGACCACTCCGAGGCCGGCCACCGAGGCGAGCACGAACGCGCCCAGCTGGAGCAGGACGTTACCGCCCGCGGCGCCCACCACGGCCGCGGCCAGCGCGCCCACCGCGATCAGCCCGAGCGCGAACGTCATGGTAAGCATCTCGGCCACGCCCAGCACTAGGGCGGCGATCAGCCAGATGATCCAGATCCCCATGACGGCTCCGGGGGGGAAACGGGGCACTCCTCGTATAACGACAGTAACCCCGCCCGGTAACCACCGCATCCCGGCCATGCAGCAGCATGGCCACAGTTTTCACGCGCCAGCCGATCGGGCACGATGGGGGGATCCGAGCACTCAGGGACGGGGCGCCATGCCAGCTAATTCGCAGCCTTCGTACAGCCACGGGGTGTCCAGCCAGGCACTGATCGGCGAGACGATCGGCGAGAACCTGCGGCGGGTCGCCGCCCGGTTCGGCGACCGGGAGGCCATGGTCGACGTGCCGTCCGGCCGCCGGTGGACCTACCGGCAGCTGGACGCGGACACCGACACGCTGGCCCGCGGCCTGCTGGCGGCCGGGACCGGCACCGGGGAGCGGGTCGGCATCTGGTCGCCGAACTGCCCGGAGTGGGTGCTGATGCAGTACGCCACGGCCAGGATCGGCGCGATCCTGGTCAACATCAACCCGGCCTACCGCACCCACGAGCTGGCCTACGTGCTGCGCCAGGCCGGCATCAAGCTGCTGGTCAGCGCGGAGAGCTTCAAGACCAGCGACTACCGGGCGATGGTCGGCGAGGTCCGCGGCGACCTGCCGGACCTGGAAGACGTGATCTTCCTGAACACGCCGCGCTGGGACGAGCTGCTGGCCGCCGGAGTGGCCGCGGCGGACGCGACCGCCGCCGGGGACGAGCCGGACGCGCTGGCCGCCCGGGAGGCCACGCTGGCCTTCGACGACCCGATCAACATCCAGTACACCAGCGGCACGACCGGGTTCCCCAAGGGCGCCACGCTGTCCCACCACAACATCCTGAACAACGGCTTTTTCATCGGCGAGTACTGCCGGTACACCGAGGCCGACAGGGTGGCCATCCCGGTGCCGTTCTACCACTGCTTCGGCATGGTGCTGGGCAACCTGGCCTGCACCACGCACGGCGCCTGCATCGTGATCCCGGCGCCCGGCTTCGAGCCCGCGGCCACGCTGCGCGCGGTCCAGCAGGAGCGGTGCACGTCGCTGTACGGGGTGCCGACGATGTTCATCGCCGAGCTGGCCCTGCCTGACTTCGCCAGCTACGACCTGTCGTCGCTGCGCACCGGCATCATGGCCGGCTCGCCGTGCCCGGTCGAGGTGATGAAGCGCGTGGTCAGCGAGATGCACATGGAAGAGGTCACGATCGCCTACGGGATGACCGAGACGTCCCCGGTGTCCGCGCAGACCCGGGCCGACGAGGAACTCGAGCGCCGGGTGTCCACGGTCGGCCGGGTGCACCCGCACGTCGAGGTGAAGGTCATCGACCCGAAGACCGGGCGGGTGCTGCCCCGCGGCATGCCCGGCGAGATGTGCACCCGCGGCTACTCGGTGATGCTCGGCTACTGGGACGAGCCGGAGCGGACCGCGGAGGTGATCGACGCGGCCCGCTGGATGCACACCGGTGACCTGGCGGTGATGGACGAGGCCGGCTACCTGAACATCGTCGGCCGGATCAAGGACCTGGTCATCCGCGGCGGCGAGAACATCTACCCGCGCGAGGTGGAGGAGTTCCTGTACGGCCACCCGCAGATCGAGGTCGTGCAGGTGGTCGGAGTGCCGGACGAGAAGTACGGCGAGGAGCTGTGCGCCTGGATCCAGGTCCGCGGCGGCGCCGAGCTGACCGCCGGGGACATCCGCGCGTACTGCACCGGCAAGATCGCGCACTACAAGATCCCGCGGTACGTCCGGCTCACCACCGAGTTCCCGATGACGGTGACCGGCAAGGTGCAGAAGTTCAGAATGCGCGAGGTCTCCGTCGAGGAGCTGGGCCTGCAGGCCGCCAGCGAGACCGAGACGGCCTAAGGCGGGTCCTAGCCGCCGCGCACCTCCAGCGACCCGAGCAGCGCCCGGGTGGCCTCGGTGATCACGTCCACCGCGTGGTCGAACGCCTCGGCGTTGTGCCGCGCCGGGGCGCGGAACCCGCTCACCTTCCGCACGTACTGCAGCGCGGCCGCGCGCATGTCGGCCTCGGTCACCTGCTCCGTATAGGGCTCACGCAACGTCTTGATGCTTCGGCACATAGCCCCGACGATAGGCCAGGTCAGCGGGCCGGCGCGAGCCGCCATGGGGCACCGGGCCGGCCGCTGGCCGCTGATTTAGGGATACGGGGCGTCCCAGCGGGAAGGGCTTGCTTAGTGACGACTGGGCCGTGGCGGAACTTGCGAGCGCTCGCCGGGGCCCGGCACAAGCCCTGGGTACGCCGCACCGGCGGGCTGGCCCTGATCGTGGTGGTGGGCCTGGCCGGCGCCTGGCTCGGCCTCCAGCTGGGCGGGCACGCCGCCGCCCAGATCGGCCCGGTCCGCACCGAGATGGCCATCCAGCCGGCCCTGGCCGGCGAGACCGTGGTCCGGGTCCCGCCGCTCGGCTCGCTGGACCTGGCCAGCCACCACGGCCCGCTCCGGCTGACCGTGGACGTCCAGCAGCTCAGCGAGCAGGCGGTCAAGCACCTGATAGCCGATCCGGGCGAGCTGTCCGGGCTGCCCGCGCGGGCCGCCCGCGACCTGCGGCACGGGCTGATCACGGTGGCGGTGCGCGCGGCGATCGCGGTGGCCGCCTGCGGGCTGCTGCTCGGCCTGGTGGTGTTCCGGCGGCGGATCTGGCGGGCGCTGGCCGCGGCCGGGGTGTCGCTGGCCGTGATGGCGGCCGGCGGCGGGATCGCCGCGGCGACCTGGAACCCGCGGTCGATCTTCGAGCCGCGCTACACCGGCCTGCTGGCCGGGGCCCCGTCGCTGGTCGGCAACGTGCAGGACATCGCGATCCGGTTCGGCCTGTACCGGCGGGAACTGGCCGGGCTGGTCAGCAACGTGACCCGGCTCTACGCGGCCACCTCGGACCTTCCGGTGTTCCGCCCGGACCCGAACACGATCCGGGTGCTCGACGTCTCCGACATCCACGACAACCCGGCCGCGTGGAACGTCATGCACTCGATCGCCAGCCAGTTCGCGGTGAACGTGGTCATCGACTCCGGCGACCTGACCGATCACGGCACCGGCCCGGAGAACAGCCTGGCCAGGGAGATCCGCACGTTCGCGGTGCCGTATGTGTACATCCGCGGCAACCACGACTCGCTGGCCACCGCGCGGGTGGTGGCCAGGCAGCCGAACGCGGTCGTGCTGCACGGCCAGATCGCAACCGCGGACGGGCTGCGGATCATCGGGATGGGCGACCCGCGGTTCACCCCGGACCAGTCGGTGCAGGTGTCCGGCGAGGACGTGGTGGCGGCCGCGGGCCAGCGGCTGGCCGCGGTGGCCGCCGCCACCCGGCCGCCGCCGGACATCGCGGTGGTGCATGACCCGGTGGAGGCGGCGCCGTTCGACGGGGTGGTCCCGCTGGTGCTGTCCGGGCACATCCACCGCCGGGTGACCTGGCTGCTGCCCGGTGGCACCCGGGTGTTCGTGCAGGGCTCCACCGGCGGGGCCGGCCTGCGGGCGCTGCAGTCCCAGCCGCCTACCCCGATCGAGTGCTCGGTGCTCTACTTCGACCGTGCCACCCGCAAGCTCCAGGCCTGGGACGACATCACGGTGGCGGGCCTGGGCGGCACGGCCGCGCAGATCCAGCGGCACCTGGCGACGGACCAGAGCCCGGTCGGCGGCCCGGTCCCGGTCATCACGCTGACCCCGTCGCCGGGCCCGTCGTTCACGGTGACCCCGTCCTTCCTGCCGTCAGAATCATCGCCCGGGCCGTCGGGCCGGACGTCGCCATCCGGCCGGCGGAGCCGGCCCTAGCGAGCGGCTAGCACTGCCCGGCTAGCCCAGGCCCAGCAGGTTCTCCAGGCCGAACGTGAGGCCGGGCGGCAGGCTGGCCAGCTTCCGCACGGCGAGCAGCACGCCGGGCATGAACGAGGCCCGGTCCAGCGAATCGTGCCTGATGGTCAGCGTCTCGCCGTGCCCGCCGAGCAGCACCTCCTGGTGCGCGACCAGTCCCGGCAGCCGGACCGAGTGCACGTGCACGCCCTGCTGCAGCGCGCCCCTGGCCCCCTCGGCGGCGGTCGTCGTGGCGTCGGGAACCTCGCCCAGGCCGGCCGCGGCCCGGGCCGCGCTGATCAGGTCCGCGGTCCGGGCCGCGGTGCCGGACGGGGCGTCCACCTTGTTCGCGTGGTGCAGTTCGATGATCTCGGCGGACTCGAAGAACCTGGCCGCCTGCGCGGCGAACCGCATCATCAGCACCGCGCCCACGGAGAAGTTCGCCGCGATCATGACGCGGACCTCCGGGGCCTTGCCCAGCCACCCGGTGACCGTCTCCAGCCGTTCCGGGCTGAACCCCGAGGTGCCCACGACCACGTTCAGGCCCTGGCCGATGCACCATTCCAGATTGCCGAGGACCTCGCCGGGCGCGGTGAAGTCGACCACGGCGTCGCACAGGGTCAGCGCCTGCCGGTCGTCGCCCTGGTCGACGGTCACGGCCAGCTCGAGGTCACCAGCAGCCTCGACGGCCTGGCACACCGCGGTGCCCATCCGGCCCTTGGCCCCGAGCACCCCCACCTTGATCATCAGAAGCCTCCCGGGGAGGGGTCAGGCGGTGAATGCGCCGGGGTCGTCGAACGGGCCGACCACGGCCAGCGCCTTGGGCCGGGCCAGCACGTCGGCGGCGATCGCGCGGATCTCGTCGTGGCCGACTGCCTCGATCGCGGCCAGGATCGCGTCGACCGGCTCCAGGTCCGGGTAGACCAGCTCGGACTTGCCGAGCCTGCTCATCCGGGACGACGGGTCCTCGAGGCCGAGCACGATCGAACCGCGCAGCTGGCCCTTGCCGCGATCCAGTTCGGCGTCGGTCAGCCCGCTGTCGATCACCTTGGCGATCTCGTCCCGGCAGATGGCCAGCACCTCGTCCGCCTTGGCCGGCAGGCAGCCCACATACACGCCCCAGACGCCGGTGTCGGCGTGCTGCGAGCTGAAGCTGTACACCGAGTAGGCAAGCCCGCGCTTCTCCCGCACCTCCTGGAACAGCCGGGACGACATGCCGCCGCCGAGCGCCGCGTTGAGCACGCCCAGCGCGTACTTGCGCTCGTCGGTGCGGGCCAGGCCCTCGCAGCCGAGCACGAGGTTGGCCTGCTCGATCGTGCGCGACACCAGCCGCACGCCGGTCCCCGGCTCGCCCCAGGACGGGACGTCGCCGGCCAGCCGGGGCGCCACCGGGGCGGCGTCGCCGGTCAGCACAGGCCCGAACGCCGCTCTGGTGAGCTCCACCACCTCGTCGTGGTCCACCCGGCCGGCCGCGGCCACCACCAGGTGGTCCGGGGTGTACTTGGCCGCGTAGTGCGTGGCGATCTCGTCCCTGGTGATCGCGTTGATCGAGTCGACGCTGCCCAGGATCGGCCGGCCCAGCGGGGTGTCACCGAACAGCTGGGCGGCGAACGCCTCGTGCACGGTGTCGGTGGGGTCGTCGTCGTTCATGGCGATCTCTTCGAGGATCACGCCGCGCTCGGCGTCCACCTCTTTCGGCTCGATCAGCGAGCCGGTCACCATGTCCGACAGAACGTCGATCGCCAGTGGCAGGTCGGCGTCCAGCACCCGGGCGTAGTAGCAGGTGTACTCCTTGGCCGTGAACGCGTTCAGCTCGCCGCCGACCGCGTCCATGGCCGCCGAGATGTCCAGCGCGGTCCGCCGCCTGGTGCCCTTGAACAGCAGGTGCTCCAGGTAGTGGGTGGCCCCGATGTGGCCGCCCACCTCGTCCCGCGAGCCGACCCCGGCCCAGATGCCGAAGGCGGCGGACCGGACCGCGGGCAGCGACTCGGTGATCACCCGCAGCCCGCCGGGCAGCACGGTGCGGGCGACGTCCGGCTCGGCGCCCGCACCCGTGCGCTGGGTTCCGCTCATGAGTTGTGGCGCGGCCGGTTGCGCTCCCGGGTCCGGTGGCTGCCGCCCTCGCCGCGCTCCCGGTCGCCACGGTCGCCACGGTCCCCGCGGTCACGGTCGCCGCGGTGGCCGTCACGGCCGCCCCGGCGGTCGTCACCGCCGCCGCCCAGGTCCTCGCCCGCGGCCTCGCGCTCGACGACCTCGACCGGCACCAGCGACAGCTTGCCCCGGTCGTCCACCTCGCGGATCTCGACCTGGATCTTTTCGCCGACCTTGAGCACGTCGTCGACGTTGTCGATGCGAGCGCCGCCGTGCAGCTTGCGGATCTGGGTGATGTGCAGCAGGCCGTCCCGCCCGGGCAGCAGCGACACGAAGGCGCCGAACGTGGTGGTCTTCACGACCGTGCCCAGGAACCGCTCGCCGACCTCAGGGATGTGCGGGTTGGCGATCGCGTTGATCGCGGACCGGGCCGCCTCGGCCGAGGTGCCGTCAGTGGCGCCGATGTAGATCGTGCCGTCGTCCTCGATGGTGATCTCGGCACCGGTGTCGTCCTGGATCGAGTTGATCATCTTGCCCTTCGGGCCGATGACCTCGCCGATCTTGTCCACCGGGACCTTGACCGTGATGATCCGCGGCGCGTTCAGGCTCATCTCGGCGGGCGCGGAGATCGCCCCGCGCATCACGTCCAGGATCGCCAGCCGGGCGCCGCGGGCCTGCTTCAGCGCGGCGGCGAGCACCGACGCCGGAATGCCGTCGAGCTTGGTGTCCAGCTGGAGCGCGGTAATCACGTCCTGGGTGCCGGCCACCTTGAAGTCCATGTCGCCGAACGCGTCCTCGGCGCCCAGGATGTCGGTCAGCGTGACGTACTCGCCGCCCTCGTTGATCAGGCCCATCGCAATGCCCGCGACCATGTCCTTCAGCGGCACGCCCGCGTCCAGCAGCGCCATGGTCGACGCGCAGACCGAGCCCATGGAGGTCGAGCCGTTGGACCCGATCGCCTCGGACACCTGCCGGATCGCGTACGGGAACTCCTCACGCGTGGGCAGCACCGGGATCAGCGCCCGCTCGGCCAGCGCGCCGTGGCCGATCTCGCGCCGCTTGGGCGAGCCGACCCGGCCGGTCTCCCCGGTGGAGTACGGCGGCATGTTGTAGTTGTGCATGTACCGCTTGGTCCGCTCGGGGTTGAGCGTGTCGATCATCTGCTCCATCCGGAGCATGTTCAGCGTGGTCACGCCGAGCACCTGGGTCTCGCCCCGCTCGAACAGCGCGGACCCGTGCACCCGCGGCAGCACGTGCACCTCGGACGACAGCGGCCGGATGTCGGTCAGCCCGCGGCCGTCGATGCGCTTGCCCTCGGCGATGATCCGCTGCCGGACCAGCTTCTTGGTCAGCGCCCGGAACGCGGCGCTGATCTCGTTCTCGCGGTCCTCGAACTGGCTGGCCAGCTTGTCCTTGGCGAGCGCCTTGACCCGGTCGGTCTCGGTGTCCCGCTCCTGCTTGCCCACGATCGTCAGGGCCCGCGTCAGCTCCTCGGTGACCTCGGCGGCCACCGCGTCGTACACGTCCTGCTCGTAGTCCACGAACACCGGGTACTCGGCGGTCTCCTTGCCCGCGTGGGCGGCGATCGCCTGCTGGGCCTCGCACAGCGCCTTGATGAACGGCTTGGACGCCTCCAGGCCCGCGGCCACGGTCTCCTCGGTCGGGCCGACCGCCCCGGACCCGGAGTCGGCCAGCAGCCGCAGGGTGCTCGGAGTGGACTCGGCCTCGACCATCATGATGGCGACGTCACCGTCCGGCAGCACCCGGCCGGCCACCACCATGTCGAAGGTGGCCTCCTCCAGCTGCGGGTGGGTCGGGAAGGCCACCCACTGGCCCCGGATCAGAGCGACCCGCACACCGCCGATCGGGCCGGAGAACGGCAGCCCGGCCAGCTGAGTGGACAGCGACGCGGCGTTGATCGCGATCACGTCGTACAGGTGCTCGGGGTGCAGCGCCATGATCGTCTCGACGACCTGGACTTCGTTGCGCAGCCCCTTCACGAACGACGGGCGCAGCGGCCGGTCGATCAGGCGGCAGGTGAGGATGGCGTCCTCGGACGGCCGGCCCTCACGCCGGAAGAATGAGCCGGGGATCCGGCCCGCGGCGTACATCCGCTCTTCCACGTCCACGGTGAGCGGGAAGAAGTCCAGGTTGTCCTTGGGCTTCTTGGACGCGGTGGTGGCCGACAGGACCATGGTCTCGTCGTCCAGGTAAACCACGGCCGAGCCCGCCGCCAGCTTGGCCAGCCGGCCGGTCTCGAACCGGATCTTATGCACGCCGAAAACGCCGTTGTCGATGGCGACTTCGGCGGAATACGCACCCTCCACGGGTGACCTCCTTGACTGAGGTCCCGCCTTAGGGCCCGCCGCCAGTAGAGCGCCGACAGGGGCAGAAAGCCGTGCCGGCTGGCCGGTCTTCGATCGAAGCCCCCGGTCCTGGCCGCCGCGCGCGGCGCGGCGGCACTGGCCCGGGAACCACTACCGAGGACCGGCCCGTTGGCGCCCTGTGCGCTCCGGGACGGGGCCGCGGGACTCGTTCCTAAGTGATGTTCAGTTGTCGTCGTGGGCCTGCCTGCCGTGGCGGGCAGGCCCGTGTGCGTCTACGCTACCTGCCGGAACCGGGTTACCGGCGGAGGCCGAGCTTCTCCCGCAGGGCGCGGTAGCGCTCGATGTCCTCGCGCTGCAGGTACTTCAGCAGCCGGCGGCGGCGGCCGACCAGCAGCAGCAGCCCACGGCGGCTGTGGTGGTCGTGGTTGTGCACCTTGAGGTGCTCGGTCAGGTCGTTGATCCGCCTGGTCAGCAGCGCGACTTGGACTTCCGGCGAACCGGTGTCACCCTCATTGGTCGCGTGCCCAGCGATGATCTCTTTCTTCACCGTGGAATTCAGCGGCACGTAGGTTCCTCTTCATCTCGTACTTGCGCGGAAGCCCGTGGGCCGGCCGGACGAGCCGTCGGCGAGGGCCGGAGGCAGGCGCAGGACTCTCGCGGATACCTCCTGGGCAGTCAGCCGTATTGAGGGCACAGCTGACAGGGGCCAGAAACTGGCCACGGGCAAGGATAGCACGCACCGGCCACCGGCCGAGCAGGCTCCGTTACCAGATCGTTACCGCAACGGGCAACCAGGCCGGCGGAGCCGGCCCCAGCCGGCGGAGGGCCTCCCAGCGGCCCGCAGCGAGCGGCTAGCACAGTTGCTGCCGGACCTCGGCCACGTCCCTGTGCATCTGCTCGACCAGGTCGTCCACCGAGTCGAAGCGGACCGTGCCGCGCAGCCGGGCGGTGAAGTCCACCGCGGCGTGCGCGCCGTACAGGTCCAGGTCGTCACGGTCCAGCGCGTACGCCTCGACAGCGCGGTCCTTGCCGCCGAAGGTCGGGTTGGTGCCGATCGAGATCGCGGCCGGCCAGCGCTCCTCCTCGCGGCCGTCCGGGTCCAGCCGGGTCAGCCAGCCCGCGTAGATGCCATCCGCGGGGGTCGCGGTCCGCGGGGCGATGGCCAGGTTGGCGGTGGGGAAGCCGAGGCCGCGGCCGCGGCGGTAGCCGCGCGCGACGATGCCCTCGACCCGGTGCGGGCGGCCCAGGTCGCGGGCCGCGGCGGCCACGTCCCCGGCGGCCAGCAGGTCCCTGATCTCCGACGAGGACACGGTCCGGCCCGCGTCGGCCAGCAGCGGCACCCCTTCCGCGGTGAAGTCGTACTTGCCGCCCAGCTCGGTCAGCAGGGTCACGTCCCCGGCGGCCTTGTGCCCGAACCGGAAGTTCTCCCCCACCACGACGCTGACCGCGTGCAGCCGGTCCACCAGCACGGCCCGGACGAACTCGTCCGGGGTCAGCCGGGAGAACTCCAGCGTGAACGGCAGCACGCAGACCGCGTCCACGCCCAGGCCGGCCAGCAGCCCGGCCTGCCGCCGCGGGGTGGTCAGGAACGTCAGCCGGGTGGTGCCCGGCCGGACGACCTCGTCAGGATGCGGGTCGAAGGTGACCACCACCAGCGGCCGGCCGACCGCGGCGGCCTGCCGGGCGGCCACGGCCACGATGGCCTGGTGGCCGCGGTGCACACCGTCGAAGATCCCGATGGTGACCACCGACCTGCCCCAGTCCCCCGGCACCTCGGCCAGGCCCTGCCACCGCTGCATGCGCCGTTGCCTCCTGTTTCGATCTCGTCCCGGCGGTGCTCCAAGCCTGCCATGCGCGCCGGCCTCCGCCGGCCGCAGCTTAGGGCGTGTCCCGCCGGGGCGCGGCCAGGGGGCCCTGGTTAAGGCACGAACACGGCCAGCGAGCGGGCCTGGCCGGCCTCCTCGGTCAGCAGCGCGATCAGGGCGCCGTCCGGGCCGAACGCGGCGACCGGCGCGGTCCCGGTGCCGGCTGCGGGCAGCCGCGCCCCGTGCGACACCCGGTCCGCCTCCTGGGCGGTCAGGTCCCGGCGCGGGAACGCCGCCGCGGCGGCGTCCGGCAGCGGGGTGAGCGCGAACGAGGCGGCGAGCTCGTCCAGGGTGCGGGCCTCCCCGATGCGGTACGGCCCGACCCGGGTGCGCCGCAGCGCGGTCAGGTGCCCGCCCACGCCCAGCGCGTCGCCCAGGTCCCTGGCGATGGCCCGGATGTACGTGCCGCTGGAGCAGGTCACCGTGATGTCCACGTCGAGCCGGTCGCCGTCGGGCCGGACGTCGCCGATCGCCAGCTCGCGGACGGTGACCCGGCGGGCGGCCAGCTCCGGGGCCTGCCCGGCCCGGGCCAGCTGGTAGGCCCGCTTGCCGCCCACCTTGATGGCGCTGATCCCGGGTGGCACCTGGTCGATCTCGCCGGTCTGCGCAGCCGCCGCCGCGGCCACCTGCTCGCGGGTGATCCCGCGGGCCGGGGCGGTGGCGGTGACTTCCCCGTCGGCGTCACCGGAGTCGGTGGCCTGGCCGAGCCGGACGGTGGCCGCGTACTCCTTCTCGGTCAGCGCCAGGTAGCCGAGCAGCCGGGTGGCCTTCTCCACGCCGACCAGCAGCACCCCGGTGGCCATCGGGTCGAGCGTGCCGGCGTGCCCGACCCGCCGGGTGCCGGCCAGCCGCCGGATCCTGGCCACCACGTCGTGCGAGGTCAGCCCGCCGGGCTTGTCGACGACGACCAGCCCGCTGGGCGCGGTCACGGCGAGTAGCCGGCCTCGCCGGCCAGCCCGGCGCGCAGCACGGCAAGCGCGTCCTGCACCCCGCCGGCCGCGGTGAAGCCGGCCGCGTAGGCGTGCCCGCCGCCGCCGGCCAGGGTGCAGGCCCGGCCCACGTCCGTCTTGCCCTTGGACCGGGCCGAGACCAGCCACGCGCCGCCGTCGGTCTCCTTGAACACCACCGACACGTCCGCCTCGTCGGTGCGCCGCAGCACGTCGATGACCGGCTCGGTGACGTCGTAGGGCAGACCGTAGACGGCACGGTCGGCGCGGCTGACCGTGGTCCACACCAGCCCGTGCCCGCCCGCGGCGGCCGGCTCGAGCACCGCCCGGCCCAGCACCAGGGACAGCAGGCCCAGGTAGCCGAACGGGGCCCGGTCCCACAGCTCGGTGGCCACCGCGCTGGGATCGATGCCGGTGCGCAGCAGCAGCGCGGTCAGCTCGTGGATCCGCGGCGAGGTGCCCGGGTACTTGAACGACCCGGTGTCGGTGACGATCCCGGTGTACAGGCCGTACGCGACATCCCTGGTGACGGGCAGGCCGAGCCGGGTGATCAGGTCGTAGGCCAGCACCGCGGTGGCCGGCGCGGCCACGTCGACCAGGTGCAGCGTGCCGAACCTGGTGTTGGACGCGTGGTGGTCGAGCACGATCAGCTCGCCCGCGGCCGCGGCGGGCCCTTCCAGCAGGCCGAGCCGGTCCGCGCTGGACGCGTCGAAGGTCACCATCACCTCGGGCCGGGCCGGGTACGCCTCCGGCGGGCGGAGCAGCTCGGCGCCGGGCAGGAAACGCAGGATCGGCGGGATCTCGAAGGGCCGGTCGCCGAACGAGGCGACCACCTCGGCGGGCCGCCCGCCCGCCGCGGCCCGGGCCGTCAGGGCGTGCGCCACCGCGAGCATTGACCCGAGCGCGTCACCGTCCGGGCGGATGTGGCACGCCAGGCAGACCTGCGCGGCGCTGCCGATGATCTCGATGGCCCGGGCCCAGTCGTCGTCCGCCGCGCGGCCCGCGGCCAGGGCGCCGGCCTGCGCGGCCACCTGCTCGGCTGTCACGACGGCGAGTATCCCGCGCGGTCTTCGCCGGCTACCGGGCTTTCAGGTAGATCGCCTGGCCGTCCGGCGGCACCGCCGTCCGCCTCCCCGCCGTCCTCGTCATCGCCGTCCCGGCGCTCGGCGGGCACCCGGTACGGGTCCGCGTCGCCGGCTGGCTGGGCGCCCTCGCGGGCCTGCGCCACCGCGGCGTCCGCCTCCCTGGCCCGGGCCACCAGATCCTCGATGTTCCTGGCGTTGTCCGGCAGCACGTCGGGCCGGAACTCCAGGGACGGGGTGTGCCGCAGCCCGGTCTGGCGGCCCACCTCGGCCCGGATCACCCCGGTCGCGCTGGCCAGCGCCGCGGCCGTGCCCGCCCGCTCCTCCGGGGTGCCGTACACCGTGTAGAACACGGTGGCCTCCCGCAGGTCGTTGGTCATCCGGGCGTCGGTGATCGTGACGAACCCCAGCCGCGGGTCCTTGATCCGCCGTTCCAGCATCTCGGCCACGATCTGGGCCACCCGGCCGCCGAGCTTGCGTGCCCTGGCCTGGTCCATTGCTGTGTCACTCCTCTTCGCTGAACAGCCTCTGCCGGGCCGAGATCAGCTCGATCTCCGGCCGCGCCGCGACCAGGCGCTCGCAGGACTCGAGCACCTCGACGGCGTGCGCGGCAGTGGCGGCCACGACGGCCACGCCGATCTCGGCCCGCCGGTGCAGGTCCAGGTGCCCGGTCTCACCGACCGCGGCCGCTGGGAACCTGCGCTGCAGCTCGGCCACGAGGGGGCGCACCGCCGAACGTTTCTGCTTCAGCGACCGGATGTCGCCGAGCAGCACGTCCAGCGTCAGCGCCCCCACGTACACGGCTGCTCCCGGCGGGCGTCAGGCGCGTGGCTTCTCGCGCATCTCGTAGGTCTCGATGACGTCCCCGACATGGATGTCGCCGTAGCCGATGCCGATACCGCACTCGAAGCCCTCGCGGACCTCGGTCGCGTCGTCCTTGAACCGGCGCAGCGAATCGACCGTGAGGCTGTCCTGCACGACCACACCGTCGCGGACCAGCCGCGCCTTGCTGTTCCTGGTGATCGTGCCGCTGCGGACGATGCAGCCGGCCACGTTGCCGATCCGCGGGACCCGGAAGATCTCCCTGATCTCCGCGGTGCCCAGCTGGGCCTCCTCGAACTCGGGCTTGAGCATGCCCTTGAGCGCGGCCTCGATCTCCTCGATCGCCTGGTAGATGATCGAGTAGTAGCGGATGTCCACGCCCTCGCGCTGGGCCAGCTCGCCGACCCGGGGCGCGGGCCGCACGTTGAACCCGAGGATCACCGCCTCGGACGCGATGGCCAGGTTGACGTCGTCCTGGGTGATCGCGCCGACCCCGCGGCCGATCACGCGCAGCACCACGTCCTCGCCGACGTCGATCTTCAGCAGGGCGTCTTCCAGCGCCTCCACCGAACCGGACACGTCGCCCTTGATGATCAGCAGCAGTTCCTCGCGCTGACCGGACTTGAGCGCGGACTCCAGGTCCTCCAGCGTGACCCGCGGGCGGCGCTGGGCGAACATCGCGCTGCGCTCGCGCGCCTCGCGCCGCTCGGCGATCTGGCGGGCCACCCGGTCGTCGTCGACGGCCAGGAAGCTGTCGCCCGCGCCGGGCACGCCGGTCAGGCCGAGGACCTCGACCGGGCGGGACGGCGGGGCCTCGGAGACCTGCTCGAGGTTCTCGTCCAGCATGGCCCGGACCCGGCCGTAGGCCTCGCCGCAGACGATCGAGTCGCCCACCCGCAGCGTGCCGCGCTGCACCAGCACGGTCGCCACCGGGCCGCGGCCCTTGTCCAGGTGCGCCTCGATGGCCACGCCCTGGGCCTGCTGCTTCGGGTTGGCCCGCAAGTCGAGCTCGGCGTCGGCGGTGAGCACCACGGCCTCGAGCAGGTCGCTGATGCCGGTGCCGTTGCGCGCGGACACGTCGACGAACAGGTTCTGGCCGCCGAACTCCTCCGCGATCAGCCCGTACTCGGTGAGCTGGGCCCGCACCCGCTGCGGGTCCGCGCCCTCCTTGTCGACCTTGTTGACCGCCACCACGATCGGCACGCCGGCCGCCTGGGCGTGGTTCAGCGCCTCAGTCGTCTGCGGCTTCACGCCGTCGTCCGCGGCGACCACCAGGATCACCAGGTCGGTGGTCTCGGCACCGCGGGCCCGCATGGCGGTGAACGCCTCGTGACCCGGGGTGTCGATGAAGGTGATCTTGCGGTCCTGGCCGTCCACCACGGTGTCGACCTGGTAGGCGCCGATGTGCTGGGTGATGCCGCCGGCCTCGTGCGCGACCAGGTTGGTGTGCCGGATCGCGTCCAGCAGCTTGGTCTTGCCGTGGTCGACATGACCCATCACGGTGACCACCGGCGGCCGCGCCACCAGGTCGGCCTCGCCGCCCTCGTCCTCGCCGAACTCGATGTCGAACGTCTCCAGCAGCTCCCGGTCCTCTTCCTCCGGGGAGACCACCTGGACGGTGTAGTTCAGCTCGGCGCCGAGCAGCTGCAGCGTGTCGTCGTTCACCGAGGCGGTGGCGGTGACCATCTCGCCGAGGTGGAACAGCACCTGCACCAGCGACGCCGGGTTGACGCCGATCTTGTCCGCGAAGTCGGTCAGCGACGCGCCCCGGGACAGCCGGATGACCTGGCCGTTGCCGCGCGGGACCGACACGCCGCCGATCGACGGCGCCTGCATGTTGTCGAATTCCTGACGGCGCTGCTTCTTGGACTTGCGGCCGCGGGACGGCCGCCCGCCGGGACGGCCGAACGCGCCCTGGGTGCCGCTGCGGCCACGGCCGCCGCCACCGGGCCGCGCCGGGCCCATCCCGGGACGCGGGCCGCCGCCGCCACCGCCGCCGGGGCCGCCGGGACGGCCACCGCCGCCACCGGGACCACCCCGGCCGCCGGGCCGGGTACCGGGGCCGCCGCCGGGGCCGCCGGGACGGCCGCCGCCACCGGGACCGCCAGGACCGCCGGGACCGCCGGGACGGCCGCCCACCGGGCGGGGCGGCATGCTGCTCGGGCTGGGCCGCGGGCCGCCGGGCCGGGGCCCGCCGGGACGGGCGCCGTCGCCGGGCCGGGGCGTGAAGTCACCGGGCCGCCGCGAGCCGGGCTGACCGGGCGCGGACGGGCGCGGACCAGCCCCGCCGGGCGCCGCGGTCCCGGGCGGGCCGGACGGGCCCGGGCCGGGGCGCGGGCCGCGGGACGAGCCCATGCCGCTGGCGGTGGAGCTGAACGGGTTGTTGCCGGGCCGCGGGCCGGGCCGCGGCGCGTTGCGGGGTGACGGGGCACCCGGGCGCGGGGCCTGGCCTCCGCCGCCGGGACCGGGCCGCGGCGCGGACGGGCGCGGCCCGGGAGCGGGCGCACCGGACGGCCGCGCGGGCGCCGGCCTGGCGGGCGGCGCGGCCGACGCCGCGGCCTGCTGGCCGGGGCCGAACGCGGGGGGAACCGGCGGGATCGCCGGGGCCGGGCTGGCCGGACCCGTGCTGGCCGGACCCGTGCTGGCCGGATGGGCCGCCGGGCTGCTGTCCGGCACGGCCGGGGCCGGGGCCTGCGGAGCCGGGGACGGCTCCGGCGGGGCCGCCGGGGCCGGGGCCTGCGCCGGCGCGGGGGCCTGCGCGGGCGCGCGGCCGTTGGCGCCCTCAGGGGCCGCCGGGGCCGGCTCGGCGCGCTGCGGCGCCCGGCCCTTGGCGGGCTGCGCCTGCTTGGCCCCGAACTCTTCCTTGAGCCTGCGGACAACGGGCGCCTCGATCGTCGAGGACGCCGAGCGAACGAATTCGCCCATTTCCTGGAGCCGGGCCATAACGGCCTTGCTCTCTACGCCGAACTCTTTCGCGAGTTCGTATACCCGGACCTTCGCCACTGCGCTCCCTCTACTCGGTCCGGTTTAACCGGACCAGTCAGCCGGCCCGGGGCAGCGCGTGCTCCGTCCGGCGTCAGCCTGTTCTGTTCATCGCCGCATGCTCATCGGGCGCTCATTGCCATCTCAGCCTGCTTTCCGTGGCACTGTTCCCGTTCCTGCACGTGCCTGGTCTGGTGGTGGCCCACCGGACGTCAATGCCTCAAGATACCCGGCGATCCCGCCGGTCCCCAGCGGACCCGGCAGTCGCAGCGCGCGGATCAGCGCCCGGCGCCGCTGTGCTCGCTCCCAGCATCCTTGGCTGGGATGCAGGTACGCGCCCCGGCCAGGCATTACGGCCCGAGGGTCGGGGATGATTTCATCCCCGGCGGCCACCAGGCGAAGCAAGTCGGACTTGGCCGCGCGGCTCCCGCACCCGACGCATGTCCGGATTACCGGGGTCAGCGCACGGCGCAGCGGGGGCTGCCTGGCCATTGCGCTCTTAATCCTACATTGCCGCGGGGCGTGCAGCACCGCCCGGTGCGGCGCGTCCGGTCGCGGGCGGGCCGGCCTCGTCGCCGTCCGGGCCGCTGTCCGGCCGGATGTCGATCCGCCAGCCGGTCAGCCGCGCGGCCAGCCGGGCGTTCTGGCCTTCCTTGCCGATGGCCAGCGACAGCTGGTAGTCCGGCACGATGACCCGGGCCACCCGGGCCTGCGCGTCGATGACGTCCACCCGCGACACCCGGGCCGGGGACAGCGCGTGCGCCACGAACTGGGCCGGGTCCTCGGAGTAGTCGACGATGTCGATCTTCTCGCCGTGCAGCTCAGCCATGACGTTGCGGACCCGGCTGCCCATCGGGCCGATGCACGCGCCCTTGGCGTTGACCCCGGGCTGGCGCGAGACGACCGCGATCTTGCTGCGGTGGCCGGCCTCGCGGGCGATCGCGGCGATCTCCACCGCGCCCCCGGCGATCTCCGGCACCTCCAGCGAGAACAGCTTCTTGACCAGGTTCGGGTGGGTCCGCGACAGCGTGACCGACGGCCCGCGGTAGCCCTTCCGCACGTGCAGCACGTAGCACTTCAGCCGCTCGCCGTGCACGTACCGCTCGCCCGGCACCTGCTCCGTGGGCGGCAGGATGGCCTCCAGCTTGCCCAGGTCGACCAGCACCGCGCGGGGGTCGCTGCCCTGCTGGATCACCCCGGCGACGATGTCCCCCTCGCGGCCCGCGTACTCCCCGAACGTGAGCTCGTCCTCGGCGTCGCGCAGCCGCTGCAGGATGACCTGCCGCGCGGTGGTCGCGGCGATCCGGCCGAACCCGGCCGGCGTGTCGTCGAACTCCCGCAGGACCGTGCCGTCCTCGCCGGTCTCCGCGGCCCACACGGTGACGTGGCCACTGCCCCGGTCGATCTCCACGCGAGCGCGTGGCGGGGTGCCGTCGGTGCGGTGATAGGCCACCAGCAGGGCATCCTCGATCGCCTTGATGGCGAGCTCCATCGAGATGTCTTTCTCGGCCTCCAGGCTGCGCAGCGCGCCCAGGTCAATGTCCATCGCTGTCTCCCCCGTCCGCATCGGCCGTGACGTGGCCGAACTCCAGGAGTATCTTTCCCGGGCCGAGCTCGGCGTAGCCGAATTCACGCCTCTGACCAGCCACTTCAAGGACTACGCCGGTTTCGCTCGCGGTCAGCACCCGGCCTTCCACCGCGGCTGGCCCCTTCGGCGTGTCGCCGGCCCGGGCCCGGCCGGCCAGCGGGACCCGGACCCGCCGCCCGGCCGCGCGGCGCCAGTGCCGGGCCTCGGTCAGCGGCCGCTCCGCGCCCGGCGAGGACACCTCGAGCGTGTACGGGGCCTCGCCCATCGCGCCGTTGGCGTCGAGCTCGGCCGACAGGGCCCGGCTGACCTCGGTGATCGCGTCGAGCGTGACACCGCCGTCGCCGTCCACGACGACCTTGAGCAGGCGGCGCCGGCCGACCGCAGTGATCCGGACGTTCTCCAGGTCAAGGCCGGCCGCGGTAACGACCGGCCGGAGCAAGCTGGCGAGCTCAGTGGCGTCCGCGGGGCCCGCAGCGGCTGGGGCACTCCGCATGCCAGCCCGCGGCGCGCTGTGACGGGAGCCAGCGTTCATGACGACCTCCTCGCCAGTGACCTGTGCTGTTGTCCGGTCCACCTAGCCTAGTGGCGGTCAGGGACCTGATCAGCCCATGACCGGCCGGACGTACCCGAGGCCAGGTACGCGCCGGGGCGCGGCGGGCACTACGGTGAACTCGCCAACCGGAGGGAGAGGCACAGTGGCGGACCGGACCCGGCGCGGCGTGCTCGCCGCGGCGGCCAGCCTGCCGCTGCTGGCCGTGTCCGGGTGCAAGGGCGTCGGCGCGCTGGCCCCGCCGCCCAGGCCGGGCCCTGACGTCATCGTGCTGCGCGCCGCGATCGCCGCCGAGGAGGCCATGATCGCCCGGTACGGCACCGCGATCGCACGGTTCCCCGGGCTGGCGAAGACGCTGACCGGGCTGCGCGCCGAGCACCGGCTGCACCTCGCCGAGCTGCGCACCCGGCTGGTCATCCCGTCCGGCAGCCCGTACCGCAGCGGCTTCGCCAGCCCTTCGCCCCGCCCGGCGGGCGCACCGGGCGCGGCCGCGGCGCTGCCGGCCGGCCAGGCCGCGGCCCTGGATTTCCTGCAGACCGCCGAGGACAGCGCGGCCGCCGCGCTGCTGCGCGGCCTGGCCGCGGTGCCGCCCTCGCTGGCCCAGCTGCTGGCCAGCGTGGCCGCCTCGGAGAGCACGCACGTCGCCGTGCTGCGGTCCGCGGCGGGCTAGGCGCGGGCGGATGTCATGAGCGGGACCGCCGTCGGCCCGGGGGCGGTCAGCGCGCTGCAGGCGGCGCTGGCCGCCGAGCACGCCGCGGTGTACGGGTACGGGGTGGCCGGCGCCTACCTGGACGGCCCGGCGGAGACCACCGCGACCGCGTACTGGAACGCGCACCAGGTCGCCAGGGACACGCTGGAGGCCATGCTGCGCCAGGCCGGGGCCCAGCCGGTGGCCGCGGCGCCGGCCTACCAGCTGCCGCACAAGGTGGACGGCCCGGCCTCGGCCACGGCGCTGGCCGTGCTGCTGGAGAACCGGGTGACCGCGGCCTACCTGGGCGTGGTGGCGGTCACCGACCCGGCGGTCCGGCAGTTCGGGGCCCGGGCCATGGCCACCGCGGCGGGCCGGGCCGCCACCTGGCGCGGCCGCACGGTCGCCTTCCCCGGCTTCCCGCGGGGCGCCTTCGGCAACGGCTGATCAGCCCGCGACCAGCAGTCCCGCGCGCCCCCAGGCCCCAAACCAAAGCGATCGAGGTGCCTGCTGCTCTTGCGGACTGCAACATGCATCGGGTAATTGGTGAGCTAATCTGGCCGTCGCTGGACGCCATGCAATCCCGTTGCCACACTGGGCCCACGGCTGCCGGCCACGGGGCACACGGGGTACTCCTGCTGACGTCCGCCGGCGGCCTTGAGCCACTCCAGCACGCTGGCACGGCACAGTGCTGCATGATTCAGGGCTGGCACGACACCGTGCTGGCGGGACATAACGGGCCGCCGGCCCGCCCGGGGGGTGGTACATGGCAACCGAGCAGAGCCCGACGGTGCGCCGCCGCCGTCTCGCGCTGGAGCTGCGCAGGCTCCGCGAGGCCGCCCGGCTGACCTGCGATGAGGTCGCGGAGCACCTGGAATGCT
>DASVBE010000080.1:0-20006 GCA_036375995.1 Streptosporangiaceae bacterium
GCGGCCCGGGTCGAGGTGTTCTGCTTCGGCACCCGGCTGACCCGGATCAGCAAGGCGCTGGATCACCGGCGCCCGGACCGGGCGCTGGAGGCCGCGGCCCGGGCCGTGTTTGACTGGGAGGGCGGCACCAGGATCGGGGACTGCCTCGACGCCTTCATCCGGGAGTGGGGACGGCGCGGCATGGCCCGCGGCGGGATCGTGGTGATCTGCTCCGACGGGCTCGACCGGGGCGATCCGGCCACGCTCGCGGCGGCCATGCAGCGGCTCCGCAGGCTGAGCTACCGGGTGGTGTGGATGAACCCGCACCGGGGCGCGCAACCGGGCACGGTGCCCGCGGCGGTCGGCATGCTCGCCGCGGAGCCGCACATCGACCTGCTGCTGCCCGGCCGGGACCTGGACAGCCTGGAGAAGCTCGCGGCGCTGCTGCCGGCGCTGAACTAGCGGGCGGACGAGCGGACGACGGACGGGAGTACGGCGCCAGTGCGATGGAGCGTGGGAGTCGAGGCCGAGGCCGGCCGGGTGCTGACCCGGGAAGAGGTCGTCGAGCTGGCCGACGCGGTCGCCGTCTGCGACGGCATCGCCACCGGGATCGGCACCAGCCGGTACGGCGCGCAGCTGATCGTGCAGGCGGCCAGCCGGGATGAGGCGATCGAGAAGGGCCGCCAGGAACTCGCCGCCGCGGCGGCCAAGGCCGGGCTGCCGGCCGGCCCGATCGTGCGCGCCGAGGCGGCCAGCGAGGTCGACGAAACCGAGGCGGCGGCACCGGACGGCGCCCCGGGGACCTTCGTCACCGGCGAGGCGGACGGATGATCAGGCTCGGCTCGCTGGCCGGCTACCCGTTCGAGGGGCCGCGGCTGCTGGCCGGCTTCCAGGCGCCGGCCCGCCCCGCGGTGTACGTAATCCTGTATCAGCCTGAGCCGGACACCCGGCCCGGCCGGTACGCGGTGATCTACGTGGGCGAGGCCGAGGATCTGTCCGCCGAGCGGTTCCCGTTCCGGCACCCGGCCGCGCCGTGCTGGGTGCGCCGGGCCGGGTCGCGGTGGAAGGTGCATATCGCGGTGTACGAGGTGCCCGGCGGCAGCGAACGGCACCGGCAGCAGATCTGCCGCGAGCTCACCGCGATCTACCGACCGCAGTGCAACGACCAGCAGTACGACCCGGCGTGGAAGGACGAGTGGATCGGCGAGTACAGCGCGCCGACCACCGCCCCGGTAGCCCGCCGCGGCCCGGGCCAGCCACCGCCGCGCTGACCCACAATCAAGGAACCTGGATCAAGAAACGCTGACAAAGGGCGGCGCGCCGCGCTGACCTTCTCCGCACGGGACTTGGTAGCCAGGCCCCGTCCCGGGCCCGGCGCCGGGACGGGGCCCGGCCGGTCTACTGGCGCGGGGTGAAGCCGACCGCGTCGAGCAGCCGGGACCGGCGGGTGCCGGACGCGGGCCGTGCGGTCTCCGGCCGGGCCGGCCGGTCGGCCACCGGCGTCACGCCGGTCACGATGCCCTCGGCCATGTCGTACAGCAGCGGCAGCGCGCCCGCGACCACCCCGCCGGTCCGGTTGATGTGCTCCACGTTCGGGCCGATCAGCTTGGCGTGCCCGACGATCTCCCGGACGATCTCCGCGCACTCCTCCAGCTTGGTGGCGATTCCGCCGAGCAGGCTGCCCACCCAGAACAGGTAGAACGCCAGTCCCGCGATCAGCAGAACGATGTCCACCACGGTGAGGACCACCAGCAGGGTCATGACTTCACCTTCCCGAGCACCCGGCCGAGGAACAGGTGATGCTGGAGGCCCTCGGCCAGCACCGCCTCCACGCCGTCCGCGGTGTCCTTGATCAGCGTGGTGTTCTCGGTGTTGGCGGCCGCCGCCTGGAGCGTGTCGCGGACCGAGGTGACCCGCCTGTCGATCACCTTGACCAGGTAGATGAGCAGGCTGAGCAGGGCGGCCACGGCCAGCACGACCACGAAGCCGGCGATGATCGCGGACCACCACAGGGTCTTCTCGGTGGAGGTCAGGGCCAGGGTGTGGGTCATGTCAGCCTCCCAGCCGGGCCCGGCCGCGCTGCAGCCCGCCGATGATCACCGTGACGTGCTCGATGGTGGTGCGCAGCGCGGCCAGCGGCGCGGTGTGCTGAACCGCCTGGCCGAGAGCGTCGTTGATCTTGGGGGCCTCGTTGCCGATCGACCGGGCCAGCAGCAGGATCGGCGTGACCAGGGCGACGACCACGACGACGACTACGCCGCCGATGATGAACCCCACTGTCCAGCCGGTGTAGCTGGCGTGGTCCGCGGCCTGGGCCGCGGCGAGTGCGTGGTGCATCAGCGTCTCCTCCCGCCGCTCAGACCGTTTCGCAGAAGTCGCGGACCGGCTTCAGGCTGGCGTTGACCGAGGTCAGCTCGGCCGGAACGGTCGCGGTGAGGTCGGCCACGGCCTGCACCCCGCCGGTGACCTGCCGCAGCGTGCCCAGCGTGGCGCGCAGGTGGAAGATGACCCGCAGCAGGCCGAGCGCGGTAATGGCGATGATCAGCGCGGCGATGACCAGGGTGGCCCAGGCGGCGGCTGGCATAGCGTCCTCCTTCGTCCGGCGGCGGTCAGCCGAGCAGCTTGGCCACCGAGCCCGCGTAGCGGACCGCGCCGGTGGCGATGTCGTCGACGGTGGAACTGGTCGTGGCCAGCGCGCCCGGCACGCCGTCCAGCTGGCCGACCAGGGCGACGCCGCCGGCCAGGATGTCGTCGGTGGCCGCGCGGATCCGTTCCACCGCGGCGAGCACCCGGTTCAGCAGTGCGATGACCACCGGCAGCACGGCCACCAGCAGCAGCACGTTGCCGATCCACCACCAGACCATGTCCTTGCTCCTCTCAGGTGCTGGGCGCGCGGTAGGGGGCGAAGAACCGGCGGAACACCCGCATCAGCGCCATCCGGACCGCAGCCAGCCCGATGGCCAGGCCGCTGGCCTCCCGCCCGGCGGTGGCTGCCGACGGGTCCTCGCCGCGCTCGACGGCCGCGATCGCGGCGGCCAGGTTGGCCGAGAAGTCCCGCATCAGCACCGCGGTGACGTCGGAGATCATTCCCCGGCCGTACTGCGCGGCGGCGCCGGCCAGCTGGAGGTCCTGGGACACGCCGACGCGGGTGCCCCGGCCGGCCTGCTGCAGCGTGGCGGTGATCACCATGGCGGCCTGGCCGCGGCCCTTCTCCTCGGCGCCGGCCGCGTGCGCGACCAGCCGGTGGGCGGCCGCGTCCCGCTCGGTGATCTCCGCGGTGCCGGCGAACTGAAGCCGCACCGGGCCCATCCGGACCGCGACCCGGCCGGCGTACTTGTCCTCGCCCAGGCTGCCGGTCAGCTCGGCGCCGGGCAGGCACGCGGCCACGTGCGGGATGTCGCCGAAGAAGGCCCAGACCTTCTCGACCGGTTCGGCGACTTCGAAGTCATTCCTGATCAGCACCGGGCCTCCTTCAGGTAGGCGGCGGGATCACGGGCAAACTCCTGGCGGCAGGCGGCCCGGCAGAAGTAGTAGGTCGTGCCGTCGTGCTCCAGCGGGTAGCTGGACGGCCCGGCCGCGACGGTCATCCCGCAGACCGGGTCGGTCGCCTCGGCGGGCTCGGCCGCAGCAGCGGTGGCGGCCCCGGCCGGGCTAGCTGCGGTGAGCGCCCCGGCGGCCCGCAGCTGGACCAGCTCGGCGAGGATGGCCACCGCGATCTCGCGGTGCGAGGTGTGCCCCAGGTCCAGGCCGGCCGGCACCCGGACCCGGCCGAGCTGGTCAGCGGGCAGGCCGCGGTCGGCCAGGTAGCCGAGCACCGCGGCGCCGCGCCGGCGGGAGCCGACCAGGCCCAGGTAGGCGGGCCGGACCGCGAGCGCGGCCTGCACCGCGTCCTCGTCGCGGTGCCCCTGGGTGGCGACCACCACCATGGACCGCTCCGACGCCCCGGCCTCCGCCAGGTCGGGCCCGGCCACCAGATCGGTCCGCCAGCCGAGGTCGCGGCCCAGGCTGGTCAGCGTCTCGGCCATCGGCGACCGGCCCACCACGACCAGGTGCGGCACCGGCAGCACCGGCTCGATGTAGACCTCGAGCGCGCCCTCACTCTGGCAGGAGATCGGCACCACGGTCATCCCCTCCGGCACCGCCGCGCCGAACTGGTCCGGCGTACCGAGCAGCAGCAGCCGTGCCTCGCCGGTGCTGATCACCGCCCGGGCCTCGCGGATCACCACCGGCTCCGCGCACGCGCCGCCGATCCAGCCGCGCAGCTCGCCGGACGCGGTGATGATGGCCCGCGAGCCCTGCTGCCCGGACGACGGGCCCTGCCGCCAGACCACGGTGGCCAGCGCGAACGCCTCACCGCGGCGGGTCAGCCCGGCGGCCTGCTCCAGCACCGCCCAGCCGTCGGCGTGGCCCGCGGGCGGCCCGTGCCCAGCCGCCGGATGCTCAGTCATCGGCCCGGACCGGCGGCGCGCCGGAGATATCGCGGTGGGTGGTGATGGCCTCCCAGACCCGGTCCGGCAGCAGCGGCATGTCGATGTTGCGCACCCCGGTGCTGCTCAGCGCGTCCATCACCGCGTTGACGAACGCGGCCGGCCCGCCCACCGCCGCGCACTCGCCGATGCCCTTGGCCCCGATCGGGTGGTGCGGGCACGGGGTGACGACCTCGCTGTGCAGCTCGAAGCCAGGCGTCTCCCAGGCGGTCGGCAGCATGTAGTCCATGTAGTTCGAGCCGACGCAGTTGCCGTCCGCGTCGAACGTGATGAACTGCATGCTGGACATGGCGTAGGCCTCGGTCAGCCCGCCCATGATCTGGCCCTCGACGATCATCGGGTTGATCCGCACCCCGCAGTCGTCGACCGCGACCATCTTCAGCACGTCCCACACCCCGGTGTCCGGGTCCACCTCGACGGTGACGATGTACACCGCGAACGGCCAGGTCAGGTTGGGCGGGTCGTAGTAGGCGGTGTTCTCCAGGCCGGGCTCCATGCCGTCGGGCATGTTGCTGTAGGCGGCCGTCGCGCATTCCTGGATGGTCACCCCGCGGTCCGGGGCGCTGCGGATGTAGAACCGGCCGAGCTCCCACTCGATGTCTTCCTCGGACACCTCGAGCAGGTGCGCGGCGAGCTTGCGGGCCTTGGCCCGGATCTTGCGGGCCACCATGGCCACCGCGGCGCCGGCTACCGGCGTGCTGCGCGAGGCGTAGGTGCCCATGCCGTACGGCGCGGTGTCGGTGTCGCCCTCCTCGACCACCACGTCATCCGCGGGCAGGCCCAGCTCGTGGCTGACGATCTGGGCCCAGGTCGTCTCGTGTCCCTGGCCCTGGGTTTTGGCCCCGGTGCGCAGGATGGCCTTGCCGGTGATGTGCACCTTGAGCTCGGCCGAGTCGAACATCTTGACGCCGAGCAGGTCGTATTCGCGGCTGTTGCCCGCGCCCAGCGGCTCGGTCATCGTCGAGATGCCCAGGCCGAGCAGCCGGCCCCGCTGGGCCGCCTCGGCCTGCTCGCGCCGGAAGTCCTCGTACCCGACCGCCCGCAGGCCGACCTCCAGGCACTTGCGGTACTGGCCGGAGTCGAGCAGGAAGCCGAACGGGGTGCGGTGCGGGAACATGTCGTCGCCGACGAAGTTCATGGCCCGGAACTCGGCCTGGTCGATGCCCAGGTCCGTGGCCGCGGCCTGGATCATCCGCTCCTGGAAGAACATCGCCTCGGTGACCCGGAACGAGCACCGGTAGGCCACCCCGCCGGGCGCCTTGTTGGTGTACAAGCCGCGCGCGGTCAGGTGCGCGGCCGGGATGTCGTAGCAGGCGAACGCCGAGTGCATCAGGCCGATCTTGAACTTGCTCGGCTGGGCGTCGGAGAAGAACGCGCCGTGGTCGGCGTCGGTGTGCATCCGGACGCCGAGGATCTTGCCGTCCTTGCGCAGCGCCATCTCGCCGTGCAGGTAGACGTCACGGGCGAAGCCGGTGGAGATCAGGTTGCCGGACTTGTCCTCGATCCACTTGACCGGCCGCTCCAGCAGGATCGAGGCCAGGATCGAGCAGACGTACCCGGGGTAGATCGGGACCTTGTTGCCGAACCCGCCGCCGATGTCCGGGGAGACGATCCGGATCATGTGCTCGGGCAGTTCGGCGACCAGCGCCACCAAGGTCCGGATGAGGTGCGGCGCCTGGGTGGTCATGTAGACGGTCAGCTTCGAGGTGGCCCGGTTGAAGTCGGCGATCGAGCCGCAGCACTCGATCGGCGAGGGGTGCGACCGCGGGTAGTGCAGCTCCAGCCGGGAGACCAGGTCGGCGTGCTCGAAGGCGGCGTCGGTGCCCGTCTTGTCACCCACCTCCCAGTGGTAGATGACGTTGTCGGCCTGGTTCTCCTTGTCGTCCCTGATCACCGGGGCGCCATCGGCAAGGGACTGCGACGGGTTGACGATGACCGGCAGCGGCTCGTACTCGACGTCGATCTTCTCGCAGGCGTCCTTGGCGATGTACGGGTCGTCGGCGATGACGCAGGCCACTTCCTGGCCCTGGAACCGCACCTTGTCGGTGGCCAGCACGGCCTGGGTGTCGTAGGACAGGGTGGGCATCCAGGCCAGGTTGCGGGTGGCCATCATCTCGCCGGTCAGCACCAGGTGCACGCCGGGCACCTGCCAGGCCCGGGTGGTGTCGATCGACCTGATCCGGGCGTGCGCCACCGGGCTGCGCAGGATCTCCATGTGCAGCATGCCGGGCAGCGTGATGTCGTCGGTGTAATTGCCCTTGCCGCGGAGGAAGCGCTGGTCCTCGACCCGCTTGCGGCTCGCGCCGAGCCCGCCGATCTTGATCTCGTCGAGTGCCTGCGTCATGCCCGGTCTCCCGCCTGGTCAGCCTCGAAATCGGGCGGGGCCTCGCCGCGGAGCTTGGCGGCGGCCCACATCACCGACTTGACGATGTTCTGGTAGCCGGTACACCGGCACAGGTTGCCGGACAGCGCCCAGCGCACGTCTTCCTCGCTGGGATCGGGGTTCTCCTCCAGCAGCGCCTTGGCCGCCATCATCATCCCCGGGGTGCAGAACCCGCACTGCAGGCCGTGCTCCTCGCGGAACCCCTCCTGGAGCGGGTGCAGCTCCCCACCCCCCTCCCCTGCCCCCTTCTTGGCCAGCCCCTCGACCGTGCTGACCTCCCGGCCGTCCACCTGGACCGCGAGCATCGTGCACGACTTCACCGGCTGGCCGTCCACGAGCAGGGTGCACGCGCCGCAGTTGGTCGTGTCGCAGCCCATGTGCGTGCCGGTCAGCCCCAGCCCCCGGCGGATCAGGTGGGCCAGCAGCAGCCGGGGCTCGACCTCAGCAATTTTCCTGGCCCCGTTGATGGTGAACCGGATCCGGCGCATCGGGACATCGGTGGTGGCTTCACCCGTGTCGTCGTAGACGAACGTCATGTCACGCCGCCCTTTCCGCCGCGCCGCCGGCCCGGCTCAGCAGCCGCTGCACGAACGTGCTGACCATGTGCCTCTTGTACGCGGCGCTGCCGCGATGGTCGGTTCTCGGCTGAGCGGCCGCGGCGGCCAGCCGGGCGGCCGCGGCGATGGTTTCCGCCGTCAGCGACTGGCCGGTCAGCACCGCGGCGGCCTCGGTGGCCGCGATCGTGGACCCGCCCACGCCGGTCAGCGCGATGCCGGCCTTGCGCACCACGCCGTCGTCGCCGGACTCCAGCGCGACCGCCACCCCGACCGTGGCGAAGTCGCCGACCCGGCGTTCCAGCTTCAGGTAGCCGCCCGAGCGGGTGCCGGCCGCGGCCGGGATGACCGCCTCGACCGCGATCTCGGCCGGGCCCAGCGTGTTCTGGAACGGGCCGGTGACGAAGCTGGCCATCGGGATCGCGCGGCGGCCCGCCGGGCCGTGCGCGATCACCGAGCCGCCCAGCGCGAGCACAACCGCGGCCCAGTCGCCCTGCGGGTCGGCATGGCACAGCGACCCGACCAGCGTGCCCCGGGTGCGCACGATCGGGTCCGCGATCAGCGGGGCGGCCGCGGCCATCGTCGGCTGCGTGCCCGCGAGCAGCGGCGACCGCTCGAGCGTGGCGTGCCGGCAGAGCGCGCCGACGTGCAGCGTGCCGTCCGGGCCGGCCCGGTGGTAGTCGAGCCCGGGCAGGTTGTTGATATCCACGACGAGTTCCGGCGACGCGAACCTGAGCTTCATCAGCGGCACCAGGCTCTGCCCGCCCGCCAGGACCTTGGCGTCGTCCCCGCCGTCGCGCAGCAGGGCCACCGCCTCATCCAGGGACCGGGGCGCCTCATAGCGGAAGCGCGACGGGTACATGCGGTGCTCCCTCCTGCTCCTGGCCCGGGCTCACCCCGGACGTCAGTGCGATTCCGGGTCGGCGATGGCCACCGGGAGGGAGTCCTCCTCCGGGTCCGGCCGGGGTTCCTGGTGCGGCGGCCACGGCCCGGACACCGGCTGGCCGGCGACCTTGAAGTGGTCGATCACTTGCGGCCAGGCCCATATGGTCGCGCCCTTGCCGGTCTTCGGCGAGTGCTCGATCAGCTCGAACAGCCGCGGGTTGGCTCTGCTGTGCCCGTCTGACTCGATCCGCATGGCACGCTCCCGCCGCCGGACGCGCGCCCTATTGGGCAGCGCGTCACCCTGTGCTGCTGGTTCCCTACTCTTCCGGTCCGCCGGAATCGGCGCAACAGCCGAATAACCTCTTGCTTAAGAGCGGCAAAAGCCCAGGTCAGCGGGTCGGCAGCGGCCTTTGATGAGCTGCGGCGGCTGGTGCGGCGCGGGTCAGCTCCAGATCGTGACGTACACCGGGGGGCGGAACCGGGACGGCGGCACGCCCGCGGCTGGCGACCGCATCAGATGCATCGCCTCCGGCGTGCCCAGGAACCGGCGGAACGAGCTGGCTGCGGCGCTGCGCTGCGGGCGCTCGAGCAGCGTGGCGTGCCAGCAGCCGTCCACCGGCAGCCCGGGCAGCTCGACCAGCGACAGCTCGCCGCGCCGCAGCTGGTGGGTGACCAGGTGCGCGGTGGCCGGCGCGACGCCCCGGCCGCTGGCCGCCGCGGCCCAGGCCGCGCCCTGGTTGGGCAGCACGCCGATCATCTCGTCCGGGATGCGCAGCGCGGCCAGCAGCCGCCCGGTGTCGCTGTCCGGGTCGGTGCCGGACGGGTCGACCAGCCAGCGCCACTGCTGCGGGCTGCCGCGCAGCTTCGGCTGCCCGGCGGCGACCACGACCAGCCGGTAGCGGAACACCGGCTCGCTGACCACCGGCAGCGCGTCACCGCCCGGCGGGTCCGGGACGCCGGGGCCGAGCGCCACGTCGGCCAGCCGATTGGCCACCATGACCGCCATCTCCCTGGTCGAGGCCACCCCGGCGGACACCTCGACCGCGCCGGCGAACCGCTTGGTGAACGCCTCGGTCAGCGGGCTCAGTACGAACTCGGCCAGGGCCGAGCTGGCCACCACCCGCAGCTGCTCGGGTGCGCCCTGGGCGGCCCGCACCGCGGCGTGCGCCTCGGCGCCGAGCACCACGATCTGCGACGCGGTGGCCAGCAGCCGGGACCCGCCCGGGGTCAGCGTCATGCCCGCCGGGCCGCGGGTGATCAGCTGGTCGCCCATGTGCTGGCGCAGCGCGGACAGCGCCTGCGACACGGCAGGCTCGCTGACACCCAGCGCGCTGGCCGCGGCCGTGACGGAGCCGAGCCTGGCGACCAGAACGAAGGCGTTCAGCTGGGTGAGGGTCATGACCCTCACAACCTACGCGCCGCCGCGCATTCGCGGCGCACCCCTACACTCGGCAGCGCGGTGCACGTCTGGGGAGGCCATGCAGGTTCCGGCGCATGTTGAGTACGAGCGGGCGGCCAGCGTGGAGCATGCGCTGGCGCTGCTGGCCCGGTTCGGCCCCGAGGCGCGGATCCTGGCCGGCGGGCACAGCCTGATCCCGATGATGAAGCTGCGGCTGGCCCAGCCCGAAGTGCTGGTCGACATCAACAGCCTGACCGAGCTCAGCTACCTCCGGCTGGACGGCGCTGAGCTGGCGATCGGCGCGCTGACCCGGCACGCCGAGCTGCTCGGCTCGGCGCTGGCCGCGGCGCACTTCCCGATCCTGACCGACGCGGAGAAGGTGATCGCCGACCCGGTGGTGCGCAACTGGGGCACGATCGGCGGCTCGCTGTGCCAGGCCGACCCGTCCGAGGACCTGTCCGCGGCGTTCGCCGCGCTCAAGGCGACGATGGTGATCAGGTCCCCGGACGGCACCAGGACCGTGCCGGCCAGGGAGTTCCACACCGGTCCGTACGAGACCGTGGTCGCGCCGGGCGAGCTGCTCACCGAGATCAGGATCGCGGTACGGCCCGGCGGCGGCAGCTCGTACGTCAAGGTCGGGCGGCGGGTGGGCGACTGGCCGGTGGCTGCGGCGGGCGCGGCGCTGTGGCTGGACGGCGGCGTGATCGGCGCCGCCGGGGTGGGGCTGACCGCGGTCGGCGCGCGGAACTTCGCCGCGGCCGAGGCGGAGGACTTCCTGCGCGGCGCGCGGCCCGGGCCGGGCACGTTCCGCCGGGCCGGGGAGATCGCCGCCGGGCACTGCCGGCCGGTGCCCGACCAGCGCGGCCCGGTGGCCTACAAGCGGCACCTGGCCAGCGAGCTGACCGCGCGGGCGCTGAGCCGCGCGGTGGCCCGGGCGCAGGCCGGCTGACGTGCAGATCACCGTGACCGTCAACGGCACCGCGTACACCAGGGACGTGGAGGCCCGGCTGCTGCTCATCCACTTCATCCGGGACGAGCTGCGGCTGACCGGGTCACACTGGGGCTGTGACACGTCGAACTGCGGTGCCTGCGTGCTGTGGCTGGACGGGCGCCCGGTGAAGTCATGCACGGTGCTGGCCGCGATGGCGGACGGGCACCAGGTGCGCACGGTCGAGGACCTGG
Source organism: Streptosporangiaceae bacterium (assembly GCA_036375995.1). GTDB lineage: Bacteria > Actinomycetota > Actinomycetes > Streptosporangiales > Streptosporangiaceae > DASVBE01. The sequence goes on from DASVBE010000080.1 coordinate 10,870, forward strand.
CCCGCGGGGCCGAACTGGACCCGGTCCAGGAGGGCTTCGCGCGGTGCCACGGGTTGCAGTGCGGGTTCTGCACGCCGGGCATGATGATGACCGCCCGGTGGCTGCTCGACCACGTGCCCGACCCTGGCGAGGACGAGATCCGGGAGGCCATCTCCGGGCAGGTCTGCCGGTGCACCGGGTACGAGAACATCGTCCGGTCGGTCCGCTGGGCCGCCGGGCACGAGGCCGCCGCGAGGGCCGCGGAGAGCGAGCCGCAGCCGTGACCGCTGGGCGCAGCGGCGCCTATGGCTCGGTGCCGCGCAAGGAGGACGCCCGGTTCCTCCGCGGCAAGGGCCAGTTCATCGACGACATCGAGCTGCCAGGGATGCTGCACGGCGCGGTCCTGCGCAGCCCGCTGCCGCACGCCAGGATCGTGTCCATCGACACCGCGGCCGCCGAGGCGCATCCGCAGGTCGAGGCGGTGCTCACCGGGGAGACGCTGGCCGCGCGGAACCTGGCCTGGATGCCCACCCTGTCCCACGACGTGCAGGCCGTGCTGGCCACCGACAAGGTCCGGTTCCAGGGTCAGGAGGTCGCCTTCGTGGTGGCCAGGGACCGGTACTCGGCCCGCGATGCGCTCGAGCTGATCGCGGTCGACTACGAGCCGCTGCCGCCGGTGGTGGACGCCACCCAGGCGATGGCCGCCGGTGCCCCGCTGATCAGGGACGACCTGGCCGGCCAGGACGGCAACAAGATCTTCGACTGGGAAGCCGGCGACCGGGCCGCGACCGACGCGGTGTTCGCCGCCGCGGACGTGGTGGTCAGCCAGGAGATGGTCTACCCGCGGTCGCACCCGGCCCCGCTGGAGACCTGCGGCACGGTCGCGGACCTGGACCCGGTCAGCGGGCGGCTGACGATATGGTCCACGACCCAGGCGCCGCACGTGCACCGCACCCTGTACGCGCTGCTCGCCGGGGTGCCCGAGCACAAGATCCGGGTCATCTCGCCGGACATCGGCGGCGGGTTCGGCAACAAGGTGCCGATCTACCCGGCGTACCTGTGCGCGGTCGTCGGGTCGATCGTCACCGGCCGGCCGGTCAAGTGGGTCGAGGACCGGTCGGAGAACCTGATGTCCACCGCGTTCGCCCGGGACTACCGGATGCAGGGCGAGATTGCCGCCACAAGGGACGGGAAGATCCTCGGGTTGCGCGCCCGGGTGCTCGCCGACCACGGCGCGTTCAACGCGACCGCGCAGCCGACCCGGTACCCGGCCGGCTTCTTCCACATCTTCACCGGGTCCTACGACCTGCAGGCGGCGCACTGCCAGGTGACCGCGGTGTACACCAACAAGGCCCCGGGCGGAGTGGCCTACGCCTGCTCGTTCCGCATCACCGAAGCGGTGTACCTGGTGGAGCGGATGGTCGACGTGCTGGCCGCGGAGCTCGGCCGGGACCCGGCCGATCTGCGCATGCAGAACCTGCTGCGGCCCGAGCAGTTCCCCTACACCGGGCCGACCGGGTGGGAGTACGACTCCGGGGACTACCCGCGGGCGCTGCGGCTGGCCCTGGAACTGGCCGGCTACGAGGAGCTGCGCCGCGAGCAGGCTCGCGGCCGGGAACGCGGCGAGTACCTCGGTATCGGGCTGAGCTTCTTCACCGAGGGGGTCGGCGCCGGGCCGAAGAAGCACATGGACATCCTCGGCCTGGGCATGGCCGACGGCGCCGACCTGCGGGTGCACCCGACCGGCAAGGCCACCCTCGGGATCTCGGTGCAGACCCAGGGCCAGGGCCACGAAACCACGTTCGCCCAGATCGTCGCGCACGAGCTGGGCCTGGACCCGGACGACGTGGACGTGGTGCACGGCGACACCGACCGGACCCCTTTCGGCCTGGGCACCTACGGGTCCCGGTCCACGCCGGTCTCCGGTGCGGCCGCCGTGGTCGCCGCGCGCAAGGTCCGCGAGCGGGCCCGGATCGTGGCCGCCGCGATGCTCGAGGCCGCGCCCGCGGACCTGGAGTGGACCGGCCGGGCCTGGCAGGTCAGGGGTGACCCGGCGCAGGCCCGCGGCATCGCCGAGATCGCCATGGCCGCACACTCCGCGCTGGAGCTGCCCGCCGGGGTCGAGGGCCACCTGGACGCGGCCGTGGTGTACGACCCGCCGAACCTGACCTACCCGTTCGGCGCCTACATCTGCCTGGTCAGGGTGGACCCCGGCACTGGCGAGGTGCGGGTCCTGCGGTTCATCGCGGTGGACGACTGCGGGGTGCAGATCAACCCGATGATCGTGGAGGGGCAGATCCACGGCGGCCTGGCCGACGGCGTGGGCATGGCGCTGATGCAGGTACTGGCCTACGACGAGGACGGCAACTGCCTGGGCGGCTCGTTCATGGACTACCTGCTGCCCACCGCGGTGGAATGCCCGTCGTGGGAGCTGGGCAGCACGGTCACCCCGTCGCCGCACCACCCGATCGGGGCCAAGGGCGTTGGCGAGGCGGCCACCGTGGGCTCGCCCGCCGCGGTGGTCAACGCGGTGATCGACGCGATCAGGCCGTTCGGCGTCCGGCACGCGGACATGCCGCTGACCCCGGCGAACGTGTGGTCCGCGATCCAGGGGCAGGTGGCCGGCCCGGATCAGGCGACCAGGTAGCCTCCGGCTCATGGCTGCTGATCTCGCCGGGATGGTGCCGGACGTCGCCACGTTGCTGGCCGGCCTGGACGGCCAGGGCTACCTGGCCGACGAGGCGCTGGGTACCAGCCTGTTCCTGGCGGCCCGGATGGGCCAGCCGATCCTGCTGGAAGGCGAGCCGGGCGTGGGCAAGACCGCGGCCGCCCAGGCGCTGGCCGCGGCACTGGACACGCCGCTGCTCCGGCTGCAGTGCTACGAGGGGCTGACCTCGGCCGAGGCGCTGTACGAGTGGAACTACCCGCGCCAGCTGCTGGCCATCCGGCTGGCCGAGGCCCGCGGCGCGGACGTCAGCGAGGCGGACCTGTTCAGCGAGGGGTTCCTGCTGGAGCGGCCGCTGCTGGCGGCGCTCAGCCACCCGGGGCCGCGCCCGGCGGTGCTGCTCATCGACGAGGTGGACCGCGGCGACGACGAGTTCGAGGCGTTCCTGTTCGAGCTGCTGGCCGAGGCCGCGGTGACGATACCCGAGCTCGGCACCCGGCGGGCCCAGTTCCCGCCGGTGGTGGTGCTCACCTCGAACCGGACCCGGGACCTGCACGACGCACTGAAGCGGCGCTGCCTGTACCACTGGATCGACTACCCGCCGGCCGAGCAGGTCGCGGACATCATCCGGCGGCGGGTGCCGGAAGCCGCGGTGCCGCTGGCCGACCAGGTGGCCGCGGCCACCGGCCGGCTCCGCGGGCTCGACCTGGCCAAGCCGCCCGGGGTGGCCGAGGCGATCAGCTGGGCCCGGGCGCTGCACCTGCTCGGCGCCCGGCAGCTGAACGCGGCCGCGGCCCGGCAGACCGCGGGCGCCGTGCTGAAGAACGCCGACGACCTGGACGCCGCGGCCGTGGCGGGCTTCGGCAGCGGTGGCTGACCTGCCGCGGCCAGCGTCGCCGGGGAGCGGGCTGCCGGGAAGCGGCGACCTGGCCGAGGTGGCCGCGCGGCTGGGCGACGAGCTGCGCCGGGCCGGCCTGCCGGTGGGGCCTGGCCGGTGCGAGCGGTTCGCCCGGGCGGTGACCCTGGCCCGGCCGGGCACCCTGCGGGCACTGTACCTGTGCGCGCAGGCCACGCTGGTGTCCAGCCAGGCGCACGTCGCCACGCTGGAGCGGGTGTTCGCGGAGATCTTCGGCGGGCTGGCCGCGCCCGGCCCGGCGGGTGAGCTGCCGCCCGAGGTCCCGCTGCCCGGGCCGGCCGACAGGACCCCGGAGGACCTGCTGGCCAGCGCGGCCGCCGCGGCCCGCGAGCACGCGGCCACCCGGCCCGCGCCAGACGGCCAGCAGACCGCGACCGAAGGTGACGGCGACCGGCCGGACACGGACGCGGAGACCGAGAACCGGTTCCTGGGCAGCACCGCGGAGCGGCTGGCCGGGCAGGACTTCGCCGAGCTGACCCCGGGCGAGCTGGCTCAGCTGGCCGGGCTGATGCGCACGCTGACCCTGGCCACGCCGCGGCGCCGGTCCCGGCGGCGGCGGCGCCATCCCGGCGGCCGGCACCTGAACGTCCGGGCCACGCTCAGCCAGGCCCGCCGGACCGGCGGGGACCCGGTCCGGCTGATCGGCCAGGACCCGGCCTGGCGGCCGCGCAGGCTGGTGGTGCTGTGCGACATCTCCGGCTCGATGGAGCCGTACGCCCGGGCCATGATCCAGCTGCTGTACTGCGCCGCGGGCGGGGCGAGGGCCGAGGTGTTCACGTTCGCCACCCGGCTGACCCGGCTGACCGGGGCGCTGGCCCACTCCACCCCGGCGGCCGCGCTCGCGCTGGCGGGGCAGGCCGCGCCGGACTGGCTGGGCGGCACGAAGATCGGGGAATCGCTGCGGGAGTTCAACCGCACGTACGGGCGCCGCGGCATGGCCCGCGGGGCGGTCGTGATCATCATCTCGGACGGCTGGGACACCGGCGACCCCAGCGTGCTGGCGGTCGAGATGGCGAGTCTGTCCATGATCGCGTACAAAATTATCTGGGTGAATCCGCGCACCAAAACAGCTGGCTACCAGCCGCTGGCCGGCGGAATGGCGGCCGCGTGGCCGCACTGCGACCTGGTGCTCAGCGGGCACACGCTGGACGCCCTGGGCGAACTCGCCGGCGCGCTGGCCGACCCGGTGCGCCGCCGGGTGCTCCCCGCGCCGCGTCGCCTGGCCGCGCCCGCCACCTAGTCAGCCATGATGGTGGGGCCTGGCTAGCGGAGCTGGCGGCGGTCCGAGTTGCGGGGCTTGCGGGAGACCTCGATGCCGCCGAAGACGCAGATGCCGGTCAGCCGCAGGACCGGTGAGTCCGGGCCGGTGTCCTCGCTGTCCCCGGGGATCTCCCGTCCGCCGAAGACCGCGCTGCCGGTGTCGACCACCCGCATCTCCGGCGGCACGATGACCTCGGCGCCGCCGAACACGCAGGTGATGTGCATGGTGATCTCCCGGCCGGGCAGGACCGCGTCCCGCAGGTCGAGCTCGGCGCCGCCGAACACGCAGGTCACCCTGCTGGCCGGGTCCGGGTGCCAGCGGCCCTTGCGGGACACGCCGCCGAAGACGGCCAGCATCCGGGCGCCGCGCCCGGCCGGGACCGGGGCGGACGCGGGCGCCGGGACCGGGGAGGCGTGGGTCTGCGGGGAAACGTGCAGGTCGTCGAGCACGGGCACGAGCTCGGCGTGCGTCTTCGCGGCGTACACGGTGTCCAGCCGCTCGGAGTGCTCATCGGCCGTCAGCCGCCCGTCGGCCAGGGCCTCATTCAGCAGGCTGGCCGCCCGGTCGCGGTCCGCGTCCGAGGCCCGCAGCCGCGAATTTGGGTTGTTTCCCTCCGGGTCCATCCCGCTATTCTCGGCCATGCCAGGGCGTCTGGGAACGGGGAAGATCAGTGGGCCATGTCGAGGCCGCGCATATCAGTCATGCGCTGCCGGATGGCCGGCAGCTGCTCGGCGACGTCTCGTTCCGTGTCGGTGAGGGGACCGTCGCCGCGCTGGTCGGGCCGAACGGGGCGGGCAAGACCACGCTGATGCGGCTGATCTCCGGTGACCTCACCCCGCAGGAGGGCACCGTGTCCTCCAGCGGCGGGCTCGGCATCATGCGCCAGTTCGTCGGCGGCATCAGGGACGAGAGCACGATCAGGGACCTGCTGCTGTCCATCGCGCCGCTGCGGGTACGCGAGGCCGCGGACCGGCTGGACGCCGCCGAGCTGCTGATGATGGAGCGCGACGATGAGCCCGCGCAGCTGAAGTACGCCTCCGCGCTGGCCGAATGGGGCGACGCCGGCGGCTACGACGCCGAGGTGCACTGGGACGCCTGCACGGTGGCCGCACTGGGCATCCCGTACGAGCAGTGCCGGTGGCGGGAAGTGCGCACGCTGTCCGGCGGCGAGCAGAAACGGCTGGTGCTGGAGTCGCTGCTGCGCGGCAAGGACGAGGTCCTGCTGCTCGACGAACCGGACAACTACCTGGATGTGCCGGGCAAGCAGTGGCTGGAGCAGCAGCTGGCGGCCACGAGCAAGACGGTTCTGCTGGTCAGCCACGACCGGGAGCTGCTGGCCAACTGCGCCCAGCGGATCATCACCGTGGAGGACGGCAACGTCTGGGTGCACGGCGGCGGGTTCGCGACGTACCACCAGGCCCGCCGCGACCGCATCGAGCGGCTGGACGAGCTGCGCCGGCGCTGGGACGAGGAGCACGAGAAGATCAAGCAGCTGGTCCGGATGTACCGGCAGAAGGCGTCCTACAACGACGCCATGGCCTCCCGGCTGCAGGCCGCCGAGACCCGGCTGCGCAAGTTCGAGGAGGCCGGGCCGCCGGAGCTGGCACCGCGGGAGCAGAACGTGCGGATGCGGCTGCGCGGCGGGCGGACCGGCAAGCGCGCGGTGATCTGCGAGCAGCTCGAACTGACCGGGCTGATGCAGCCGTTCGACCTGGAGGTCTGGTACGGCGAGCGGGTCGCGGTGCTGGGCTCCAACGGCTCGGGCAAGTCGCACTTCCTGCGGCTGATGGCGGGTGAGCCGGTGGCGCACTCGGGCGTGGCCCGGCTCGGCGCGCGGGTGGTGCCCGGGCTTTTCGCGCAGACTCACGCGCGGCCGGACCTGGAGGGCCGTACGCCGCTGGAGATCCTCATGCGCGAGCACGCCATGCTGATCAACGAGGCGATGTCCGCGATGGCCCGGTACGAGCTGCAGGGCTGCGCCCGGCAGCCGTTCGGCACGCTGTCCGGCGGGCAGCAGGCGCGGCTGCAGATCCTGCTGCTCGAACTGACCGGATGCACGCTGCTGCTGCTCGACGAGCCGACCGACAACCTGGACCTGGCCAGCGCCGAGGCGCTGCAGGACGGCCTGGAAGGCTACGCGGGAACGGTGCTGGCGGTCACCCACGACCGGTGGTTCGCCAAGTCGTTCGACCGGTTCCTGATCTTCGGCTCGGACGGCGGGGTGTACGAGGCCCCGGAGCCGGTCTGGGACGAGAGCCGTGTGGTCAGGCCTCGGTAGGTCCAGGGCTTGCTAGGCTGCAAGACATCCCAACGTGGCCCGTCTCTTCGGTGAAGAGGGGGTTTCACGGCCAAGGTCTGTCGCTGAAGGTGAGGAAACGCTCCAGTGAAGAAGCTGCTCCTGCTGGCCCTTATTGCTCTTGGTGGTCTGGCTGTCTGGCGGAAGGTCCAGTCCGACCGGGCCGAGCTGGACCTGTGGACTGAGGCCACTACGGGCGACTAACCGCCGTGCCGTCCGCCGGCCTGCCGGGGACGCGGGGAGACGATCAGGTGACCGAGACACCGCCGGTCACCCTGGTCTGCTGCGGTGTGATCGGCACCACCGTCACCGACAACGGCATGGTGGAGCGGGCGTACTCCGAGGCGATCGCCACCCAGGGGGTAGTGACCGGGACCAGCGCGTACGCCCGCTGCATGGCGGGCGTGCACCGCTCCCGCGGCCAGTACACCCTGGACGTGATGCGGTCGCTGTTCCCGGAGAGCCAGCCGCGGGCCCAGGCCGCTCAGCTGGCGTTCGACAGGTCGTACGGGGCGGCGATCGGCCGGACCGGCGTCGCGGCGGTTCCCGGGGTCGAGCTGGCCCTGGACAAGCTGCGCGGCAGCGGGGTCCGGGTCTGCCTGATCAGCGGCTTTTCCAAGAAGGTGTTCGCCTCGGTGCTGGACGCGCTGGGCTGGTGGGACAAGATCGACCTGGCGGTGTCCCCGGACGAGACCCCGCGCGGCTGCCCGGCGCCGGACCTGGTACTGACCGCGATGCTCCGGCTGGGCGTGGACGACGTGCGGGGGACGGCGGTGGCCATGTCCACGGAGGCGGGCGTGACCGCGGGCCGCCGGGCCGGGGCGGGCGTGGTGGCGGGCGTTCTGACGGGGACCGTGCCGGACGGGCGGCTCCGCCGGGCCGGGGCCGGCCACGTTCTCGGCAGCGTGGCTGACCTGCCTGATCTGCTGACCGCGACCGGTCCCGCGGAAGGCCTGGCGGGCCGGTAACCTTGGATCACCGCGTTCCGGGGCTATAGCTCAGCTGGAAGAGCACCTGCTTTGCAAGCAGGGGGTCAGGGGTTCGAGTCCCCTTAGCTCCACCAGGCAAAACTCACTTTCCAAGATCGCTGGCCGGGCTCGCGTGCCTGTGAGTCTTGGCATGTCGGTACCGGGCATTCCGGCTGGGACCGGCCAGGGTTGGTACTGGTGGCTCCGGGTGACTCTTCGCATGCCTGACCGCCTGGTGGCGTGTCTTGCTAATGACATGTCCGCGGCGCTGCCAGCACCGGCCTGGCCACCCTCGTCTGGCCTGATCAGGAGCTTGTCCGGCCATTTATGGCCGTGACTCATCACAGGATTGCCGCGGGAGTTTCCCTCCAGGCCGGTGCCGCCCTTCCAGGATCGCACCGACGGAGGAGACGAGAGTGAGCCGTGCCGAGGACACCGGCCTGATCATCGGGGTCGACACTCACCTGGACACCCATACCGCGGCCAGCTGCGATGCCCGCGGCCGTGCACTGTCTCAGCTGCAAGTGCCCGCCACAGCGGCGGGATACGCGCAGCTGCTGTCCTGGGCCAGGCTGGCCGCCGGTGGCCGCCGGGTCATCTGGGCAGTCGAAGGGACACGGCATTACGGGCTGGGCCTGGCCCGGTACCTGGCCGGCCAGGGCGAGCAGGTGAGCGAGATCGACTGCGGCCGTCACATCAGCAAGCGCCGGGCGGGCAAGAGCGACCCGATCGACGCCGTCCGCGCCGCACGCGAGCTGCTGGCCCGCCCGCACCCCGCCCAGATGCGCGCCGACGGGGACCGCGAGGCCCTGCGGCTGCTGATGATCGACCGGGACAACGCCGTTCAGTCCGCCAAGACGGCCCGCACCGCGCTTGCCGCGATCCTGGTCACCGCCCCCGCACCACTGCGCGAGCAGCTCCGCCCTCTCCCCCGCGAACGCCGGGCCCGCGAATGCGCCGCACTGACCTGCCCGCCCGGCGCCGACCGGCAGACCCGCATCCTGCACCAGACCCTGATCCGGCTTGGCCAGCGGATCGCCGCCCTTGCCACT
>DASVBE010000086.1:0-8748 GCA_036375995.1 Streptosporangiaceae bacterium
TAGATCCAGTCGAGGCCGTCAAAGCCGGGCCCGTCCAGGTGCTCGGCGCGGATCAGCCCGGCGTGCGTGGCCACCCGCTGAGACGCCAGATTCTGGGGGCGAACCCGGGCGATCAGGAAGTACTCCGGACGCCGGGAGGCCCACCTGACGACTTCGGCGGTCGCTTCGCTCCCCACTCCGCGGCCCCACGCCAGCGGATCGAGACGGTAAAACAAATTCAGCACGCGTCTGCCTGCGAGCCGCATCACCTTCACCCCGCAAAATCCCAGCGGCGGCTCCGAGTTGCGCCAGCGGACTACCCAGTACCCGAAGCCGAACTGGCGCCAGTGTTCATCCCACCGCTCAAACAGCAGCTCGGCGTCCTCAGGGGTGGTGAGCGCGTCCGAAGGATTGTGGACGCAAGTCCGCGGGTCGCTATGAATCGAGAAAATCGCCCCGGTGTCCTGACGCACCGGCCGGCGCAGCGCCAGCCGGGGTGTCAGCAGCTCCTCATCGCCCATCTCCCGGTCACCCATTCAGCTCACGCTATCCAGCGCGGAGATCGCGGCGACCGGGAAGCGCGTACCCCATGGCGGGGATGACACCGTCAAGGGCTCGCTCGACAAACTCGCGGGTTTCGCGGCCGAATTGGTCATTGCGCTTTTCCAGGCTGTGCGACTGGAACGCCGAGCTGGTCGCGAAGTCGTCGACACCGAGCCATTCGAACAGGGCGCGGCGCTGCCCGGGCCAGTTGGCGGCGAGATCCTCGGCCCGCACCTCCACATATCGCTTGCGTGTCAGGTCGGCCGTGGCCTTCCAGGCGAGCCACCGGTCATAGACCGGTTTGACCCATGCGAGCGCGCCGTCAACCGTGGGCGGTGCCCATGGCTGGTCCATGTGTGACGCGACCACCGCGACCGGGTCGCGCTTGATGTGGACGATGGCCGCCTCAGGGACGAGCTCCCAGAGGAAGTCCATGCACAGAAGGTTGAACGGTGTCTTCTCGCACCAGGCCGGCTTTCCCGCGTCGGCAGCTGCTCCGCCGAACATCGTGTCGATTGCGCGACGAAGGATTCCGATCAGTTCGCGCCGGTCGCTGAAATACCTCGGGACCGCCCGCCGGTGACTCTGAGGCTCGAACGGCCCGGCAGGCCAGTCGGAATACCCGAACCATGGCGCGCGTGCGCGGACATCTTCGTCGAACGTGGTCGCGACGAGCTCCGGCCACAGCCGTCCCACAGCGTCCCAGTAGTGCCGCTCGCCGATGGCCGCGGGAACGGTATAGCCACGATCTCTGTCGCGCTTGCCGGCCAGCCGCACCGTCAGGATGTCGCTCAGCCTGCGGAGGGCGTCGTCCCCGACCAGAGGGTCGTATCGAATCGTGAGTGCATCCGCCAGGTCCCGGAAGCCACCCGGATCGACAATGAAATGGGTCTCGATCGGAATCCTGTGGATCTGCGGGTGCTCGCCGAGAATGTCCGCGAGCTGCGATGTTCCCGAACGACCCGTACCCGCTACGAAGATCGGTGAGGGGGCAGACATGGCGCTCAGTCAAGTCTCGGCACCGCGCCCGCGCAAACGAAAAACGGTCTGCTCGCCTGGCGGCATGTGCGGCGTTCTCAGTCGTTGGCCTGGACTGGAATGAGCAGCCAGCGCGTTGCTGAAGCCGTGCCAGGCGCCGCGAAGGGCCGCGTCGACAGCAAGGAACGGCTCGCCGGTTGGTCCAGAGCCGGCCAACGTGCACCCATAGGTGGCCGTGGGTCCAGAGCCGGCCAACGTGCACCCGCAGGTCGCGCATTGATCTAGTGTCCGGTCCCGAACGCGCTACTGATCAGAAGGCCGGGGGTCGCTCGCCGCGCGGGTGGCCGCCGCGGTCTCCGTCAGCCAGGCGGCATCCGGCCATGAAGCCGAAGATCCAGTCCATCGCGTCGCCGGGACTGACCGGGCTGAGCCGAGCGGGTCCGGTGGCCTGTTTGTCCGTGCCTCTGCACCCTTCAGCGGCCCGCTCGTTCTTGCCTCTTATTAATCCTTCATGGGTGATGCCGCTCCGGGCGGAGCGTGGTGGAGTCGTGCTATCGCCGTCATGGGGCACGTATTGGGGGCTGAGGATGGCAGACATCACCACCGATCCCGAAAGCGAGCACACCGCAGCGCTCGGGCGCCACTACCTCATCCGGTTCGAGGAAGACACCCTCCGGCAGCGGCCCCTGTGGATCCGGCTCATTATCGAGTTCCTGGGGACATTCGTGCTGGTCACGGTCGCGGCGGGATCCGGGGTGATCAACCACTACGTGGGTGGCGGCCCGATCAGCCGGACCGCAGCGGTCATCGCGCCCGGTGCGGTCGTCATGGCCATGATCTACGCGTGGGGCCCGCTGTCGGGACTGCACATCAACCCGGCGGTGACGGCAGCCTTTGCCGGCCGCGGGGTGTTCCCGAGGGGGTGGGTGCTTCCGTACTGGGTGGTTCAGCTGGGCGGGGCGATCTGCGCTGCCCTGTTCCTGCAGGTCATGTTCGGCGATGTGGCCGCGGGCGGGAACTACCCGATCACCACTAGCGGCGGCGACTGGAAGTCGCTGGTGATGGAGACCGTGCTGACCGCGATCCTGGTCAGCATCATCCTCAACACGGCCACCGGCAGCCGGAGCATCGGCCACAACGCCGCCATCGCGGTCGGTTCCACCGTTGCCCTGCTCGGCCTGTTCGCCAGCCCGATCAGTGGCGCCTCAATGAACCCGGCGCGTACCCTCGGGCCGGACATCGTCGCCACCAACTACACGGGCTGGTGGATTTACATTGCCGGGCCGGTGATCGGCGCCGCCATCGCCGTCATGATCATCGGGATGGTGCGCGGACTGCCGAACAAGGACGAACGCGACGCCGCCCAGGGCGGGGCGCTGCCGATCCTGGGCAGCCCATCCGGCAACAGCAGCCGTAAATCAAAGCATTAAGCCCGGGACGCCGGTGCGGCGCGGGGCGGGTCGAGCACCGCGACCTTGCTGACCGTCTGGGCTGACCGTCTGGCAGTCACCGTGGGGATGGCCGTGGTCCCCGGCAGCTAGCTCGCCAGCCCGGTCAGGAGCCGGGCGATACCTTCAGCGTCGAACACCTGCGGGTCGTGGCCCACGCTGATCTCCCGGTAGGCCCATCCTGCGTCCCGGGCGCGGGCGGCGGCCGCGGCTACGGGATCGCCGCCAACCTCCGCTGCGAAGTCGCTGGCGGTGCAGCGTACAAACGCTCTGGGAACCGACTCCAGCGCGCTGGTGAGGCCGATGGGTTCGGTGAACGTAGCCGCCGGATGGGCGCGGATCCGGCTGAGGTACTCCTGGCGGACCGCGTCGGGTATCGAGCCAGCCGGGATCAGCGCATCGAAGAGCCCCGGCGGCATCGGCACCCGCCACGCCGGCCCGTGTTCGGCAAGGCCGTCGCGGATCAGGCTAGCGAACCTGGCGGGGAACTGGTCGATGGCCGGACGGCCGGGAACGGGTACGAGCCCGTCGACGTACACCAGCAGCCGGACCCTGTCCGCCGCGCGGTCAGCCGCGCCGGTGGCCGGCAACCCGCCGTAGCTGGCGCCGCACAGGACCACGTCCCGCAGGCGCTCGAACTCGAGAACCGCAACGATGTCGTCGATGTGCGTGCCGAGGCCGACCGGTTCGCCCGGCGAGAGATGGGCACGCTCGCCCATCCCGGTGAGGGTTGGCGTGAAGGCGCGGTGCCCGTCCCTGCGCAGGAGGCCGGCCACCGGCGACCACTCCCACCCGCCGCCCCAGGCGCCGTGGACAATGACGAACGTCGCCATGCGGCGGAGTGTAGTGGCCTGCCCTCAGCTGGGCTGCCCGGCCAGGGCGACGATGATGCCCGCTGGGCCGCGGAGGTAGCAGAGCCGGCAGAGGTCCTCGTACTGCGCCACCCCGCCGATGTTGTCCAGCCGCTGAATCGCCATATCCCGAGTTCAGGAACGGGGTCCGACAAGGCCCGGCCCGGCCGTTAGCAGGCGGCGGACGGCCCGGACATCGGATCCGAGCCTGGTCAGGTGCGCGACCAGGTCGTCGGCCGCCGCCGAGAGCGCCTCGTCGGTTGCCGGGCCGAGAGCGTCGAGGATGAACAGCGCCGTGGTGGTGTCCTCGCGCAGCTGGGTGCGGCGGGCCTGGCGCCAGTTCCAGCGCCGGCAGGTCACGCCCGCCTCGTCGCACCACACCACCTCGCCGGGTTCCGGGTACTCGGTGACCGCGGCGCCGTCGGCCGCGGTGCCGAACGGCTCCGTGCCGGTGGCGCGGATCAGGCGTGGTGGGCCGGTGTAGCGGGTGAGGTCCTCCCCGCCGAGCGGTATCTGGTGCAGCACCGAGACCGCGTTGTACAGGTCGGTGAGCCGGTTCACGCGGGGCAGCCCGGATCCGGCGCGGCGGAGCAGTGCCTCGAGGCTGTTGCGGGTGCGCTGGGGCTTGGCCCCGAAGGCCCGGTACGCCTCCCGCCACGCGGCCACGTGCGGGAGTTCCTCGGCGGGCTGGTGACGGAGCGCTTCGCGGGCGGTGGCCTCGGCCGCCTGCAGCAGCGCCTCGCTCGCCTGGTCGCCAGGACCGGGGACGAGACCGCCGACGGCCAGCAGCAGAGCGCGGTAGTCGGGCCGCAAGCTGAACACGGCGGCGTCCGCATGAGCGCCGTCGAGGAACTCCTTGAGCTTTCCGGTATCAGGCATCGCCGTGCTCCTGCGTAGATCCATGCCCCACCCCTGGCTCGAAGACGGCCATGGAGAACCTGGCCGGCGCGGTGCCCGGGTTGGCGTAGCCGTGCGCTTCGTCGCCGGGGAACGCGACCGCGTCGCCCGCCCCGAGGGTGAATTGCTCACCGCCGGCCTCGACGGTGATCGTGCCCTCCCGGACCTGGATGAGCTCCCTGGTGCCCGGCGCGTGGGATTCGCTCCCGTGCTGGTCCCCGGGGGCCAGCGTCCAGTCCCACAGCTCGACCACATCCGGTGGACCGGTGCCGGCTACCAGCACCCCGCGCCCACCGGACTCGCTGCTCCACAGGACAGCGCCAGCACCGTGCCGGGTGACCCGCACCGGCCGGGGAGAAGGCCGCTCAACCAGGGCGGGCAGCCCGACACCGAGCGCGTCGCTGATCCTGAGCAACGTCCCCACACTGGGGTTCGCCGCGCCCTGCTCGACGTTGACCACCATCCGGCGGCTGACTCCGGCCGCGTCCGCCAGCTGGTCCAGCGTCCAGCGGCGGGACTGCCGTTCCTGCCGGACCCGCCCCCCGATCGCCGCCGCCAGGGCTGCGGTATTCTCGTCCATGAGTGCATGATAGTGCACTTGTGGTGCACTTGCCGGACAAGGAAGAGGTTCAGATGCCCGACCAATCGCCAGATCCGGCCGGCCGGCCCGCGCGGCGCCCGCAGACGGCGCTGATCGCGGCCGGGCGGCCCGCCGATGAGCCCGGCCAGCCGCTGAATGTGCCCATCATCATGGCGTCCAACTTCCGGGCGGCCCAGCTGGGCCGGACCGGCGGCCGGGAGTACACCCGCGACCACGCCACCCCTGCCTGGGAGGCGCTGGAAGAGGTCACCGGTGAGCTGGAGGGCGGCGAGGCGGTCGCCTTCAGCTCGGGAATGGCGGCCGTGGCGGCGGTCCTCGACCTGGTGCCCGTGGGCGCTCTGGTGGTGGCGCCGACCGACTGCTACCTGGGAGTCCGCGTCCTGCTGGGCGACGGCCAGCAGCACGGACGCTGGCGGGTCGAGCTGGTCGACGTCACGGACACGGCCACCGCCGCGGCCGCGGCCCGCCGCGCGGACCTGGTGTGGCTGGAGTCACCCACGAACCCGCTGCTCGATATCGCCGACCTGCGGGCCCTGTGCTCGGCGGCGCGTGAGGGCGGTGCGCTGATCGCCGTCGACAACACGTTCGCCACCCCGCTGCTGCAGCAGCCCCTGCGCCTCGGCGCGCATATCGCCATGCACAGCGCGACCAAGTTCTTCGGCGGCCACTCTGACCTGCTGCTGGGCATTGCCGTCGGGAACAGCCCGGAACTCGGCGAGCGGCTGCGCCGCCGCCGGGAGTTCGCCGGCGCCATTCCCGGCGCGCTGGAAACCTTCCTCGTGCTGCGTGGCCTGCGCACCCTGTGGCTGCGGCTGGAGCAGGGCCAGCGCAGCGCCGGCGAACTGGCCCGCCGCCTGGCAGATCATCCCGCGGTCACCAGGGTGCGGTATCCCGGCCTGGCCAGTCATCCCGGCCACGCGCTGGCCGCCGCGCAGATGACCGGGTTCGGCGCCGTGCTCGGATTCGAGGTCCAGAGCGCGGAAGCGGCCAACGCCGTCTGCGACTCGGTCCGTGTCATCAGCGCGGCCACCAGCCTCGGCGGCGTGGAGAGCACCATCGAGCGCCGCGGCAAGATCGCGGGCCAGGAGCACGTGCCGCCCGGCTTCCTGCGGCTGAGCGTGGGCTGCGAGCACATCGAGGACCTCTGGGATGACCTGGCCCGTGCCCTGGCGCTCGCCGGTTCCTAGCTCCCCGGCGCGGCGCTGCCGCCCGGGAAGAACCAGCGGGCCGGAATCACCGGGCCTGCCCTGGCGGGCGGTGCTGGGCATGAAAGCGGTGGTCACGGACGATCAGCTGCTCGAGTGCGGCCCGTTCGGACGGAGTGACCGACACCGGTGAGGCGTCCAGCATCCTCAGCAGTTCCCGGACGGACGTGCAGATTTCTACCGTCGGGCGGGTGCAGCGGCCCAGCTGGGAGCGCGGGTGGACGAGGGCGACCACGCGGCCGATCGTGACGGGGTGGCCGCGGGAGGCGAGGAAGCCCTCCAGCAGGCTGGCGGGCTCGTTGAGCTGGACGCTTGGGGACCGTCCCCGCCGGTCGCTCATTTCCCGGCGGGCCTCGACCTGGTTGCCGTACTTGTCGTACCTGGTCGACCACCACTGGTCGCCGTGGCAGTCGATCCGCCCGTTCTGGTTCTTCACCTCGATCGCGAACAGCCCCCGGGGGCCGAGAAGGACAAGATCGATCTCGCCACGGCGGTTGTGGTAGCCGCGCAGCAGGGTCCACCGGTCGTCGAGCGCCCGGCCCAGTTCCCCGGCCACGAAGCTCTCCCCGGCCACACCGGCGGCCAGTTTCCCCTCTTCGCCGGCCGGCTGGCTCACCCGGGGACCGGCCGCGGGGAGCGGGCGCCGCGGCCGGAACACGGCGAACAGGCCGCGCAGCCAGGCACCCCAGCGGCGCTGCGGCCGTGCCGCATCCGGCGCTGCGCGCCGCTGGCGCGCCTCCCGGAGCATGGCGCCCGGATGATCCGACAGCAGCACGACGCGCATCAGTGACCAGGCCCCGGCGCTGCCGCCTGCAGGCGGGTCCTGGCCAGCTGCACGTACTCGCTCTTGATCTCGGCGCCCCAGTAGGAGCGGCCGTGCCGGAGCGCGCTCAGGCACTCGGTGCCGCTGCCCGCGAACGGGACGACCACCAGTTCTCCCGGGGCGGAGAAGTGGCTGACCATGCGGTCGGTCAGGGCCAGGGGCTTCTGGGTCGGGTGACCGACCCGTTCGGCGCTGAACCGCCGGCCCGCCAGCGTCGGGAACGACCACACATCGCCGGCCAGGCGGCCGTCCGGGTGCGGCGTCCACTCCTTGCCGTTCTTGATGATCCGGTGGCGGAGCCGCTCCGTGCTCTTGTACGGCTCCCTGATCTCGCGGAAATACGAGTCGGGCCGCTTGGAGAACCAGAGGATCGGCTCGTAATGCGTGGCCAGGTTGCGCCGGTAGGTAGTGAAACCGTTCTCGTAGTACCAGATGATCTGGCGCCGGTAGCACATGCCCATCTCGTAGAGCCGCACATGCAGCAGGCAGAGATAGTGATGGATGCCGTAGACGAACAGGTTCCCGTCATCGGACAGGACCCGCTCGCACTCGGCCAGCCATTCGCCGCACCAGTCCAGCCATTTCGGGTCGCGCAGCCACTCGGTCGCCACCCCGAATCGCGGCCCGAGATTGTACGGCGGGTCAGCGATCACCAGCTGGGCGCAGCCCGCGGGCAGGGTCCGCAGCAGCTCGACGCAGTCACCCTCGTGAATGGCGCCGAGGCCGGCGGCCGGCGTGGTCACGCGCTTCTCTCCCGGGTGCTGAGGTCGCTGAGCTTGGTGCGCCTGCTGAGCCTGTTCATGGGCTGTCCCAGGTCAGGGATCCGTCCGCGAGCGCCTGGCGGATCCCGGTCACCCAGCGCAGCTCGGCGCTGGTGACCGCGTGCAGGTACTCGATCTCGACGAGGGCCACGCGCGGGAGGGGGCCGCCCTCGAACTCCGCGGTCAGCTCCGCGCCGAGCTGGGCGACGCGCTGGGCGAGGAGGTCGCGCCGGCGGCCGAGCAGGTCCCTGGCGGTGCCGGGGGTGAGCAGCATCAGGAAGGAAAGGGCCGCGGGGAACTCGGGGAACTCGTTGCGGGGGGCCGAGATGATCTCCGCCAGCCACTGCCGGGAGGCGGCCCGGCCCGCGCTGGTGAGGTGGTAGGTGGTCCGCTCCGGGTAGCGCTCGTCGCGCTCGGTGCCGCCGGCCGCGATGAACCCGGCCTCCTCCAGCCGGTCGATCATCCGGTACAGGCTCGCCCGCTGGCCGACGTTGACGACCTGGTCCTTGCCCCATTGCCGGATCAGCCGCTGGATCCCGTACGGGTGCATGGGCCCGTTCTCCAGCAGGCCGAGGATCGCCAGGGCGAGGGGGGATCGGCGGAAGTCTGCGGTCACGTGCTCTACCGTACAGGGAAGACCAGTTTCAAAAATACTAGTTGCA
>DASVBE010000111.1:0-3243 GCA_036375995.1 Streptosporangiaceae bacterium
CCCACCGCCGTCGCGGCTGCCGCGCTCCTGGTTGCTCCCGTCCCGGCCGGCACCGTCGCGAGCCTGGTCACGGCCGCGCGAGGGCTGGTCGTCGCGGCGCCCGTTCCGGCGCCGCCGTTCGCCACGCTGCGCCTCACCGCCCGCGGACTCGCCCGGCTGTGTGTCCTCGCGGGTGCCCTGCGGTGCGCCGCCGGACTCCTGGGCCCCGGCTGGCTGAGCGGGGGCTGGCTGAGCCGGGGCCTGCTGGGCCCCGGTCTGCTGAGCGTGAGCCTGCTCGGCCGGGGCCTGCTCGGCCTGAACCCGCTGGGTCCGCGGGGCACGGCCGGACGGCCGGCTGGTCGCGGCAGGCTGGTCGAAGCTGAGCTGCTGCTGCGCGGTCCCTTGAAGCCCTTCGGCGCCGCCCGCGCCGATTCCGGCCCCTTGACCGCGCGCGCTGGCGCCGATGCCTGCCGCGGCACCGTCTCCGATACCAGGCTGTGAATGTGTGGCTGGTTCCATGCCGTCCTGCTTCCGCAGGCGGGTCGAGTCAGCTCCCGCGGACGCGACACGCTGGTCTGAACCTTGGTTAGCGATACCCGTCCCGCCCTGCCGGGCCTGGATGGCCTCGACTAGCTGTCCCTTGCGCATCCGGCCGGCCCCCTGGATCCCCATGGACTGCGCCATCCGCTGCAGCTCGGGCAGGAGCAGCGAGGAAAGGCCGGTGCCACCGCGGCTGCGCGACTTGGACGTGGGGGCCGTCGTTCCGCCAGCGGCCGCGGGCGGCGCCGAATTACCGACGGGGGCGTCCTCAGAAGCGCTGGGCGCGCCGCCGAGGAGTTCGGTTGTGTCGCTCACTAATGGTCCTTCCATGATTCTCGGCCGCCTGGGTGAACCCGCTAGGCCCGTCGACCCGGTACAGCGGCCCCCCTTGGGGCCAGAGTTGATTCGCGCTGCTCTGACAGCCGCCGAATGTCCACGATTCCCGCAACGCCTTGCGTTCCTCCGTGCGCCGCTATGTATCCGCAAGTTAGGGAGATGGGTCGGGGAGCATCCGGGCGGCTGTGCCGCTCGCCCGCGTCCCCGGATCGCGCGCTCCCGCCAGACTGCCCATGCTCATCGACTGAGGACTCCTCAGCTGAGAAGAGAACGAGACATCCTGCGGCAAAGACCTCGGGTACGGCAACAGTACCGTCCCAGAGGAGTTTGCCGGCGAGCGCCCGGTTTGCCGACGAGCACCCATTCCAGAGCGGGGCACCCGGTGCGCCACTAAGCCTAACACCATGAGGACTCACGGCATTCCTTCGCAGCCGTCCGTGTCGCGCGGAAGAAGAGGCAACGGTCCCAAGAGGCCCGCTAGCAGCCTCGGGCGCCTGACGTGCACAGCTCCAGGATTGATGTATTGGCCTGAATGTGCCGCCACGCACCCGGCCGGACGGATCGGCCGCCCGCTTCCCGCACCGTCAGCCCGACAGGGGCTCCGGGAGCAGGACGCGCGCACCTTGCCGCTCGACGTCTAGCGAGCTTATGTGCCATGCAATACCCGTTTCTCTCACGATTGAACCCAAGCTGTCCAGGTGGTGACGATAATCAGGCTTCTCCGGTCCACCCAGCAGGGCCAGCACGGACGGTCCGGCCCCGGACACTACGGCCGGGATGCCTGCCGCCCGGAGCCTGCCGAGCAGCGCAGCGGTTTCCGGCATCGCCCCGGCCCGGTAATCCTGATGCAGCCAGTCCCGGGTCGCGGCGAGCAGCGTGCCCGGCTCCGCGGGCAGTTGCGTCAGCGCGGCGACCAGCAGGGCGCTGCGCCCGGCGTTGGCCGCCGCGTCCCGGTGCGGCACCAGGTCGGGCAGCAGCCGCCTGGCCACCTCGGTCCGCACCGGCGCGGGCCCGACGCAGATCACCGGCCTGATCGAGGCGGCCGGCTCGAGCCGGACCATGCGCGGCTCGCCGTCCGCGGTCCAGGCGATGGTCAGCCCGCCGACCAGGCAGGCCGCCACGTTGTCCGGGTGCCCCTCCATCCCGGTGGCCAGCCCGAGCAGGGCGCCGTCCGGGAGCCTGGCCGCGCCGGCCCCGGCCAGCGCCCGCGCGGCCAGGATGCCGGCCACGATCGCGGCGGCCGAGGAGCCGAGGCCGCGGCCATGCGGGATCCGGTTCACGCAGCGCAACCCCAGTCCGGGCGGCTGGCCTCCGGTGACGGCGAACGCCGCCCGCATCGCCCGCACGACCAGGTGGTCCTCGCCGGCCCCGGCCAGGTCCGCGCCGTCGCCGGAGATCTCGATGGACAGCCCGGACTCGCAGGCCCACGCCTCCACCTCGTCGTACAGGCTCAGCGCGAGCCCGAGCGCGTCGAAGCCCGGTCCGAGGTTGGCGCTGGTCGCGGGCACGCGCACCCGCACCACGTCGGTCGTCCAGGCCATCTGACTCCTCGTTCTGATCGGCCCGGGGGCAACCACCACGATGTGACATCGTGGTGGTCCTAACCACGATGATGTGACATCGTCGTGGTTGCCGGCAGGCGGGCGCGGGGTGGCGGGTGGAGGGCTAGGCCAGGCCCAGGGCGGTGGCGGCGGCGGCGGAGTCGGCCGGGATGGTGGCCGGGGCGGGGGCGCCGGACAGGGCCCAGTCCGGGTCCTTCAGGCCGTTTCCCGTGATCGTGCAGACCACCCGGGATCCGGCCGGGATCTGGCCGCTCGCGCTGGCCTTGAGCAGGCCGGCCACGCTCGCCGAGGAGGCGAGCTCGCCGAAGACCGCCTCCCGGGTGGCCAGCAGCCGGTAGGCGCCGAGGATGTCCCGGTCGGTGACCGACTCGATGATGCCGCCCGACTCGTCCCTGGCCGCCTCGGCCAGCAGCCAGGACGCCGGGTTGCCGATCCTGATCGCGGTGGCGATCGTCTGCGGGTGCAGCACCGGCTTGCCGATTACGATGGGCGCCGCGCCGCTGGCCTGGAAGCCGAACATCCGCGGCGCGCGCGCCGCGAGGCCGGCCCGCCGGTACTCGGTGTAGCCCATCCAGTAGGCGGTGATGTTCCCGGCGTTGCCGACCGGCAGGCAGTGCACGTCCGGCGCGTCGCCGAGCTCATCCACGATCTCGAATGCGGCGGTCTTCTGGCCCTGCAGCCGGTCCGGGTTGACCGAGTTGACCAGGGCCACCGGGTACTCGGCGGCTAGCTTCCTGGCCAGCTCCAGGCAGTCGTCGAACGAGCCGTCGACCTGGAGCAGCCTGGCCCCGTGCACCAGTGCCTGGGCCAGCTTGCCGATGGCGAT
>DASVBE010000115.1:0-28011 GCA_036375995.1 Streptosporangiaceae bacterium
GGCCGCAGCGGCTGCGCGGGCTGGTGATCAGCAACACGTTCGGCTGGTCGCTGGCCGGCTACCCGCAGGTCCGGCGGATGCTCAGACTCGTCGGCAGCCCGCTTTTCCGCAGCGTCAACGACGTGACCAATGTTTTCGCCCGGTTCACCGTGACCTCTTACGGCGTCGGCCGGAAGATGAGCGGGCCCGACCGCGCGTGCTTCCTGGGTCCCTGGCGCTCCCGCGGCACCCGCCGCGCGAGCTCGCGGATCCTGGGCGGGGTCGGGCAGATCGACCCGATGATGGCCGAGCTCTCCACGTCCCTCGGGCCGGCCCTCGCCGGCGTCCCGGTACTCACCCTGTTCGGGCTCAAGAACGACCGCTACGACTGGCAGAACCGGTTCCAGCAGATCTTCCCCCACGCCACGGCGGACGGCATATCGGGCGCGCATCACTTCCCGTTCTGCGACGACCCGGACGCCTACAGCGCCGCGGTCTGCGCCTGGTGGGTGACCACAGCCTTGCCAGCCACTGACCAGACCACACAACCGGCAAGGAGCAACCACACATGAGCGCAACAAGAGTCCTGGGCCATGATCGCACCGCCCTTGTCACCGGCGCGTCCCGCGGCATCGGGCCGCTGATCGCCGGGGAAATCGCCAAGCAGGGCGGGCACGTGGTGCTCACTGGCCGGTCCGCAGCGGAGCTGCAGCGCGTCGCCGCGGGCCTGACCGCGAGCGGGGCGGACGTGTCCGTCGTCCCCGCCGACCTGTCCACGCAAGCCGGGGCGCAGGCCCTAGTGGAGGCGGTCGAGCGGCGGCGAGGCGGCATCGACCTGCTGGTCAACAACGCCGGGGGCGACCCGCTGCGCGAGTTCCACACGATGACCATCGACGAGAACCTGCGCACGCTCCAGCTCAACCTAGTCGCGCCGCTGGTGCTCTCGCACGCCGCGCTGGACGGGATGCTGCGCAGGGGCCGCGGCCACATCGTGAACATCTCGGCCATGGCCGGCCGAGTGGCCTTCCCCTACACAGAGGTCTATGCCTCGGCCAAGGACGGCCTGATCGGCTTCACGCGGGTCTTCCGCAGCGACTATCACGCCAGGGGCGTGAGCGCCTCCGTCCTCATCCTCGGCGCCATCCGAGGCGCCGGCCAGGGACAGCGGATGATGGACGAGGCCAGCATGAAAGCCGGAGCGTACATGGCTCCCGCCGAGCACGTCGCCAAGGCGGTCGTGAAGGCGGTGAAGAAGGACAAGGTCGAGCTCGTCGTCATGCCAGGACCTGGCCGGCTGATGCGGGCGGTCATGGACTACTTCCCCGGCCTGGGCCCGGCGATGAACCGGGCGGCCGGCGCCAACGCCACCATGCAGAAGATCATGGAGCTGCGCGACGCCAAGGCGGACGCCGCGGCCTGACGGCCAGCCCCGGGTCATGGCTCCGGCGGGTCCGGCACCTCCCGGCTGAGGGGTTCCAAACGGGGCATATTCGGCTGACCTGCGAGAAATGCCAGCGGTGATGGTGGCCGGGCTGGCCTGTCAGCGGGCCGTCCCCGGTATCACCTGCAGCCGAAATCACGGCAAAAGAGAAAGAGACAACCGTGTCACGGAAAGAGAAAAGGACAATGATGCAGAAAGCATTCGCCGTGCTCGCCGCGGCGGCTGGCCACCGGGCCGTGCGTGGCCTTGCCGCACTCAGCGTGGCGGCGCTGAGCACCGGGCTGCTGGCGGCAGCCGCCTCACCCGCAGCCCAACCGACTGCAGGCAATCACCCGGCCACGCTGACCGGTTTCTGCCAGCGGACCATCACCGCCGGCGGCATCACCGCGGACTTCCGGCAGAACTTCGACCTGCCGCTGCACCAGGGATGGAACCCGGTCGTCGCCGACTTCTCCATCCCGCAGCCCGGCCACATCGTGGCCAACCTGGAACTGGGCACCGGCCAGCACGAGAAGTGGTACTTCTTCACCCCAGCCGCGCCCTGACAAACCCGAGCAGGCCACCCGCCAGACAACCCAAACACCAGCTTCTGTCTGGTCGGCCTTTGCCCTGGGCCGGCCAGGCGGCAGGAGGCACCGCACAGGCACCAAGCCATTCACGCCGAGGGGCACAGCCAGGGCAGTACTTGTACGCCTGGACCCGGTTCCACTGGCAGAACCGCTCAGAACCGGATGTTCTGCACCCAAGCTAACCCCGAAAGCACGGACCAGCAGGCCAGCAATATTCGGCGATCTGGGCGCCGCAGTGGTGGATCAGGCCGCTGGTCGGATGCCTCGGCCTGACCCTACCAGCTCCCAGCCCGAGATCCCGAGCGGGACGTGGGCATCGGCTATCTCGGACCGGACGATCCCGTCCCAGCCAGGGAGGAGTGCGCCCTCCCGCGCCCGCATCGTGATCTCGCTGACCGGCGTCGTGGCCAGGACGAGCCTACGGACCAGGATCGGGAGCATGGTCTGGGCTCCGAGGGTGCCGGACCACTGATCGAGGTCAACGGCGGTGATCAGCTCGGGGTTGCTCACACCAAGATTGTGCCGGTCGCCACCGACCGCGGTTGCCAGCCACGGGCGGGCTCGAGCGAACGACGTGGAGGGCGTTCTGCCGCCAGCCATGTCCCAGCCGTCTCGACCGATGACACTGGCTGCCGCCACGTGACGTCGACGCTCACAGACGAACGACGGACAAATGATCAAGGCCTGATCGCCGTAGCTGGCGATCAGGCCTGTGACCTGCTGCTACCTGGGTAGCCCCGACCGGATTTGAACCGGCGCTACCGCCTTGAGAGGGCGGCGTCCTGGGCCGCTAGACGACGGGGCCAGGAAACGGCCGCTGCACCATGGTGCCGGTGCGGCGGCGGACCAAGGCTAGCGTACCGGCTGGACCGGCGCCAAACGGCGCCCGCCAGCCCGGCCTGACCAGCCACGCGGCAGGCTCCCAGATACCTGGGGAACGGGTTGCGGCATGAATGGCGCCAAACGTGGTACTTCCCCGGCATGGTCACATTCATTATCGTCCTGATCATCGTCGGGCTCATCGCCGGCGCTGTCGCGCGGCTGCTCGTGCCTGGCCGCGACCCGATCGGGCTGCTCGGCACCATCCTGCTCGGCATCGTGGGTTCGTTCCTCGGCGGCTTCCTGTGGTATCTGATCGAGTTCCACCGGATCCCGCACAAGTTCCACACGTCGGGCATCATCGGCTCCATCATCGGCGCCGTCATCTTGCTGCTCATCCTGCGCATGACCGGCCACGAGCGCGGCCGCAGCCGGGGCCGGAGCCGGGTGCGGTCCCGCTTCTGAGCCGGTGCCCCGCCCCGCACTGACCCAGTCCGCCGATAGCCAGGCCCGCTGGAGGCCGCCGCCCCAGCGGGCCTTCTCACGCGCAACCGCAGAAAAAAATCCCGGCATGTCTCACATGCCGGGACTGGTAATCCTGCTGGGGTACCAGGACTCGAACCTAGACTAACGGGGCCAGAACCCGTCGGGCTGCCAATTACCCCATACCCCATCGCTGCGGGCTAGCCGAGCCCCGCTTGCGCCTGTGCAGCATAGCCGAAGCCGGCCGCGGCAGCCAACGAGAAGCGGGCCGGTTCCGCCCGGAGGATGATCACGTCATGACCGCGAGCCGCCCGCAGCCGTGGACCCTGGACCGCCTGGTGCCACGGCTCTACGCGGCCGGCTGGCCCAGCCAGCAGCTGACCGCGCAGGTCAGCCTGCACGCCGAGGCAGTCACCGGCACGTGGACGACCAGCGTGATCAGCCAGCAGCCCCGGTTCGTCCCGTTCGAGGGCGACGAGGGGCCCGCGTGGGATCCCCGCCCGGCCGGTCCCACCGACCTGTCGTACACGCTGACGCTGGCCCCCGGCGGCCGCTACCGGCTGGAGCTGACCTCCGGCGAGGACCCCGAGGTGGCCAGCCAGGACGAGCCCGGCGACGAGGACGAGGACGACGACGGCACCGACCCGTGGGCCAGCGCGGTGACCGGCCAGGACGAGCCCGCCAGCAATGACAGCGACGGCGGCGAGCGCTGGCGCGGCTACTGCGGTGACGGCACCGATCACTGGGTCGTCTACGGCGACCGGGCCGAGCGCACCGCCAGCCCGGCCCTCCCGGCCGGGATCCGCGCCCTGCTCTGGCCGGCCTGGCTGGTCAGCGGCTGGGACCTGGAGCTGGCGGGCACCGCGGAGGCGGCCGGCCGGACCGCGATGCGGATCATCGCCACCCCGCGGCCACTGACCCGCGGCCAGCACGCGGGCCGGGACCGCGTGCTGGACCGCATCGTCGTCCTGGCCGACCCGGACCTCGGGCTGCTGCTGTGCCAGGAGATCATCCGCACCGGCCGCAGCGACGAGACAACGCTGATCACCAGCCTGGTCCCGGCCCCCGCCGACGACAGTACCGCCCCGTTCCGGCCGTCCCCTTCGCTACCGGTCACGGACAGGAAGGGTTACGCAGAGTCCGGCGCGGGCCAATGGCAGCAGCTGGACAGTCCCGGCTGGCGGCTGGCCAAGAGCGCCGCCGGGGCGCTGGGCGAGGGCCTGGGCTTCGCCGTCCGGCACACCCCCAGGACGCCGCCCGAGCCGGGCACACCGCCGATGCCGGACCCGGGCCCGCCGGACACCACCCCGGCGCCGCTGCCCGCGGACCTGGTGAACCTGCTGCACCGGACCGGGAAGCCCGCCCCGCGGTTCAGCGCGACGGCCGGCACCTGGTACGACGGCGAGGGGATGACCGCGGCGGGCCAGTCGCTGCGCGCCGGGGCCGGGCCGCTGGCCGGGCTGCTCGGCCCGGGCGAGGTCTGGTCGGCGCTGGCCGACCGGCCGCTGGCCGACCTTTACCAGGCCCAGCGGATCGCGCTCAGCCTGCCCGGCCGTTACCGGGTCGACCAGCTCTCCGGCCTGGACAGCAAGAACCTGCGGACCAGGGTCAGCGACGGCGAGCGCACCTGGGCGGTCTATCCCAACCGGGTGGTGGTCCTGCCCGCCAGGGTCCGGCCGCTGGATGACCGGTGGCTGCGGCTGGCCGACCCGTCCTGGCTGCTCGCGCCCGGCTGGCAGCTGTCCGCGGCCCGGCCGCAGCGGGTCGGCGGCCGGGACGGCTGGCTGCTGTGGGCGCACTACGCCGGGACGGCGGACTCGCCCGGCTGGCTGCTCATGGGCCAGGGGCTGCTGCCGCAGATGTGCGTGGTCGCCGACGCGGAGCTGGGCGTGCTGCTGCGGATGACCAGCTACGCCGACGGCACGCCGGTGATGTGCACCGAACTCTTCAACCTCACCGTGCCGCCGCCCGGCGCGGACCAGGAGCTGTTCACCCCGCCACGGCCGGCCGGCGTGCCGGTGATCCACGGCCAGACCATGCTGGACGAGCTGAACATCCCGGCCCCGCTGCGGGCCGCGTTCGGCGCGGTCAGCCGAGTGTGGCGAGCGCGGCCGCCAGCCGGGCCAGCGTGAGGTCCCGGCCGAGCAGGTGGATCGACTCGTAAAGCGGCGGCGACACCCGGCGGCCGGTGACCGCGACCCGCACCGGGGCGAAGGCCACCTTCGGCTTCAGCGCGAGGCCGTCGACCAGCGCCTCCTTCAGGGCGTCCTCGATCACCGTGGCGTCCCACGGCTCCGCCTGCGCCAGCGCGGCCTCGGCGGCCTTGAGCGCCGGCTCCGCGTCCGGGGTCAGCACCCTGGCCGCGTCGTCCGGGTTCACCCGGAACTCGTCCTGCGGCACGAACAGGAACGCGAGCATGTCCGCCGCCTCGGTGAGCTGGGAGACCCGCGTCTGCACGAGCGGGCACGCCGCCTGCGTCAGCGCGGCCTGGGCCGCGGTGGGCGGGTCCGCGGCCAGCCCGGACCGCTGCAGGAACGGCAGCACATGGGCGGCGAAGGCGTCCGGGGCCAGGGCCCGGATCTTGTCGCCGTTGATGGCCTTCAGCTTGCGCACGTCGAACTGGGCCGCGTTCTTGTTCACCCGGGCCAGGTCGAACTCGGCGGCCATCTCGGCCAGCGTGAACTCCTCCCGGTTCTCCCCCGGCGACCAGCCGAGCAGGGCCAGGTAGTTGCAGATCGCCTCGGGCAGGTAGCCCTCCTGCCGGTACCAGTTGACCGAGACGACCCCGTTCCGCTTGGACAGCCGCTGCCCGTCGGTGCCGAGCACGTAGGGCAGGTGCGCGAACACCGGGAAATCGGCCTCGGCCACCCCCATGGCCCGGTACACGGCCAGCTGGCGGGGCGTGGAGGAGAGCAGGTCCTCGCCGCGGACCACGTGGGTGATCTGCATCTCGATGTCGTCCACGGCGACCGCCAGCGTGTACAGCGGGCTCCCGTCGGCGCGGGCCAGCACGAAGTCGGGCACGTGCGCGTGGTCGAAGCTGACCTCGCCGCGGACCAGGTCGGTGAACGTGGTGACGCCGTCCGGCATGCGCAGCCGGATCACCGGCCGGCGCCCCTGCGCCCGGTAGGCCTCGGCCTGCTCGGCGGTCACCGTCCGGCAGTGCCCGTCGTAGCCGCTGGGCCCGCCGGCCGTCCGCGCCGCCTCCCGGCGGGCGGCCAGTTCCTCGGTGGTGCAGTAGCAGTAGTAGGCGTGCCCGGAGGCCAGGAACCGCTCCGCCCACTGGGAGTACCTGGCCAGCCGCCCGCTCTGCAGGTACGGCCCGTACGGCCCGCCCACCTCGGGGCCCTCGTCCCAGGCCAGGCCGAGCCAGCGCAGCGTGTCCAGCGCCGAGGCGATGTACTCCGGCGTGACCCGGGACTGGTCGGTGTCCTCGATCCGCAGCACGAACGTGCCGCCGGTGCGCCGGGCGAACGCCCAGTCGTACAGCGCGGTGCGGATGTTTCCGACGTGCAGGTCGCCGCTGGGCGACGGGGCGAACCGGACCCGGACGGGCCGAGGCGACGCAGGACCGGGCACGGGCTCAGTCACGGTCCACCACCGGGTTGGTCAGCATGCCGATGCCCTGGATGGCCACGGACACCCGGTCGCCGTGCACCAGCGGGCCGATCCCGGCCGGGGTGCCGGTCAGCAGGATGTCGCCGGGCAGCAGGGTCATCACCGAGGTGACGTAGCAGACCACGGCGGTCACGTCGTGCAGCAGCTGGGAGGTGCGCGCGTGCTGCTTGACCTCGCCGTTGACGGTGGTGGTCAGCTCCAGGTCGGCCGGGTCCAGGCCGGTCTCGATCCACGGGCCGAGCGGGCAGAACGTGTCGAAGCCCTTGGCCCGGGTCCACTGCCCGTCCTTGGCCTGCAGGTCCCGCGCGGTGACGTCGTTGGCGCAGGTGTAGCCGAAGATGACCTCGCTGACCCGCTCCGGCGGCACGTCCCGGCACAGGCGGCCGATGACCACGGCCAGCTCGCCCTCGAAGTCGACCCGCTCGGACAGCTTGACCGGCCGGGCCACCGGGTCGCCGGGGCCGATCACCGACGTGGACGGCTTGAGGAAGATCACCGGCTCGTCCGGCGGCTCGCCGCCCATCTCCCTGGCGTGGTCGGCGTAGTTCTTGCCGATGGCCACGACCTTGGTGGGCAGCACCGGGGCGAGCAGCCGGACGTCGGCGACCGGGTAGCTCTGCCCGGTGTAGCGGACGCTGTCGGTGCCGACCCCGAACGGGTGGCCCTGCAGCTCGGCGATGGTCAGCCCGTCGGTGTCCGGGCCAACCGCGGCGGACGCGACTCCGTCCGGGGTGGCTTCCTGGACCACCCCGTAGGCGACGGTGTCGTCCCGGCTGAATCTGGCGATGCGCACGTTGTCACTCCACTGCTCGGCGGGCTCGCCCTAGCCTACTGAGCCAGCGCGGTGGGCTACTGCTGGTAGCCCTCGACCTCGGACACCGGGCGGACCTCGGCGCCGTCCGGGTCCTGGCCGTACTGGCGCCGGGCCTGCCGCTGCCGGAGCAGGTCCCAGCACTGATCCAGGGCCTCCTCGGCGGCCTTCAGCTCGGCCCGCTCCTGCTCGCTGGACCGGTGCTCGCTGGCCACCTTGGCCCGAAGCTCATGCTCGGCCTGGATCAGCTCGCTGATGCGGTGGTGAATCTGGATGTCGTCCATGTGACTTACCGTAGGGCGCCGGGTGACACTACGGGCATGCGGCCCTCTCGCTTCGACGTTGTCATCGCCGGCGGCGGCCATAACGGCCTGACCGCCGCCACCTACCTCGCTCAGGCCGGCCGGTCCGTGCTCGTCCTCGAACGTCAGCCGCAGGTCGGCGGGGCCGCGGTATCGGCCCGGGTCTTCGACGGGGTGGACGCCCGGCTGTCCCGCTTCTCCTACCTGGTCAGCCTGCTGCCCGCGAGCATCATCACCGAGCTGGGTCTCCGGGTCACGCTGCGGCGCCGCCGGATCGCCTCCTACACCCCGGCCGGCGACCGCGGTCTGCTGGTCGACCACGGCGACCAGGCCGCCACCGCGGCCTCGTTCGCCGCGCTGACCGGCAGCGACGCGGACTGGAAGGCCTGGCAGCAGTTCTACGCCCGGACCGCAGACCTGGCCCGGCGGGTGTTTCCGACGCTGACCGAGCCGCTGCGCACCCGGGCGGAGTTCCGCGCGCTGGCCGGCGACGACGCGACCTGGGACGCGCTGATCGAGCAGCCGCTGTCCGGGATCATCGAGCGGGAGTTCGGCCACGACACGGTCCGCGGCATGGTCCTGACCGACGCGCTGATCGGCACGTTCGCCCGGGCCGGGGAGGACTCGCTGCGGCAGAACCGGTGCTTCCTCTACCACGTGATCGGCAACGGGACCGGCGACTGGGACGTGCCGGTCGGCGGCATGGGCCACGTGGCCGCCGAGCTGGCCCGGGCCGCCCGCGAGGCGGGCGCGGAGATCCGCACCGGGGCCGAGGTGACCGGCATCGACCCGGACGGCGAGGTCACCGTGCGGGACGGCGACGGGGAGTACACCGTGGGCGCCGGGCACATCCTGGCCAACCTGGCCCCGGCCGAGCTGGCCCGGCTAACCGGCGGCACCGCCGCCATCCGGGCAGAGTCGAACGGCTCCGCCCCGGAGGGCGCCCAGCTGAAGGTCAACCTGGTGCTGCGACGGCTGCCCCGGCTGCGCGACCCCGACGTGACCCCGCAGGCCGCGTTCGCCGGCACGTTCCACGTCCATGAGGGCTACGCCGGCCTGGAGGAGGCGTACCGGCAGGCCGCGGCGGGCCAGATCCCGGCGGCCGCGCCGTGCGAGGCGTACTGCCATTCGCTGACCGACCCGTCCATCCTCGGCCCGGAGCTGGCCGCGTCCGGCGCGCACACGCTGACCGTCTTCGGCCTGCACATGCCGGCCCGGCTGTTCCGGGCCGACCCGGACGGGGCGCGGGCCGCCGCGCTCGCCGCGACGCTGGCCGCGCTGGACGACGTGCTCGCCGAGCCGGTCGCGGACTGCCTGCTCACCGACGCGGCCGGGCAGCCGTGCGTGGACGTGAAGTCCCCGGCCGACCTGGAACGCGAGATTTACCTGCCCGGCGGCCACATCTTCCACCAGGACCTGGAGTGGCCGTTCGCCGAGGACGACGCGGACGCGGGCCGCTGGGGGGTGGAGACCGGGCACCCCCGGCTGCTGCTGTGCGGCGCGGGCACCCGGCGGGGCGGCGGGGTCAGCGGCATCGGCGGCCACAACGCGGCCATGGCCCTGCTGCGGGGCTGACCGAACCGGGACGTTACGTTGGCGGGGTGACCTGGTCGGCGCTGACGCACCTGGAGTGCTCCCGCTGCACGGACCGCTACGACGCCGCCGTGCGGCAGGGCCTGTGCGGCTGCGGCGCGCCGCTGCTGGCCCGCTACGACCTGGCCGCGGCGGCGGCCGCGGTCAAGCCGGAGCGGGTCGCGGCCCGGCGGCCGGACCTGTGGCGCTACCACGAGCTGCTGCCGGCCGGGTCGGCGGCGGCCGTGGTCAGCCTGGGCGAGGGGATGACCCCACTGCTGCCGCTGCCGCGCCTGGGCGCCGCGCTGGGCCTGCCGGGCCTGCTGCTCAAGGACGAGGGCCCGCTGCCGACCGGCTCGTTCAAGGCCCGCGGCGCGGCGGTCGGCGTGACCAGGGCCGCCGAGCTGGGCGCCGCGGGCGTGGCCATGCCTACCAACGGCAACGCGGGCGCGGCGTGGGCGGCCTACGCGGCCCGGGCCGGCCTGCCCTGCCTGGTGGTCATGCCGGCCGGGGCGCCGGCCATCACCCGGTCCGAGTGCGTGGCCGCGGGCACCGAGACCTACCTGGTCGACGGGCTGATCGGGGACGCGGGCGCGCTGGTCGCCAGGGCG
Source organism: Streptosporangiaceae bacterium (assembly GCA_036375995.1). Taxonomy (GTDB): domain Bacteria; phylum Actinomycetota; class Actinomycetes; order Streptosporangiales; family Streptosporangiaceae; genus DASVBE01. Next base: position 10,206 of record DASVBE010000115.1, read on the forward strand.
CTCGCGGGACGGCCCGGCTACCAGGACGTGTCCACGCTGAAGGAGCCCTACCGGCTGGAGGGCAAGAAGACGATCGGGCTGGAGATCGCCGAGCAGCTCGGCTGGCGGGTGCCGGACGTCATCCTGTGCCCCACCGGCGGCGGCGTGGGCCTGATCGGCATCCGCAAGGGCCTGGCCGAGCTGCAGGAGCTGGGCTGGATCGGGCCGAAGCTGCCCCGGCTGGTGGCCGTGCAGGCGGCCGGCTGCGCGCCGGTGGTGCGGGCCTTCGAGCGCGGTGAGACGGAGACCGAGCCGTGGGCGGACGCGCGGACCGCGGCGTTCGGGCTGACCGTGCCCGCCCCGCTGGGCGGCTTCCTGGTGCTGCGCGGGGTGCGGGAGACCGGCGGCACCGCGGTCGCGGTGACCGACGGCGACCTGCTGGCCGCCCAGCGGCAGGCGGCCCGGCTGGAGGGCAGCTGGGTCTGCCCGGAGGGCGCGGCCTGCTTCGCCGCGGCGGCCCGGCTGCGCGCCGCGGGCTGGCTGTCGGAGTCCGACGAGGTCGTGGTGCTCAGCACCGGGGCAGGCCTGAAGTACCCGGAGACCGTCCCAGCCGACAGTGTTAGCTGGCTTGCTCCGGTCCGCTAGCGAGGCGCTGCCTTCGCTCGCCCTTATTCGTCCAGGTCCACGGCCCGGCCGGCCTTTGCGCCGATGGCCGAGGTGATCTCGGCCAGCACGCCGGCCGGCAGGCCCGAGTCGACGGTCAGCACGATCAGCGCGTCGCCGCCGCGGTGGTCCCGGCAGACCTGCATGCCGGCGATGTTGATCTGCTGGCCGCCGAGGATCTGGCCGACGATGCCGACTATGCCGGGCCGGTCGGTGTAGGTGAAGAACGCCATGTGCTCGGCCGGGGCGACGTCCATCTCAAACCCGTTGACCTCGACCAGCCGTTCCTGCTGCCGCGGGCCGGTCAGCGTGCCGCCGACCGAGACCACCTGGCCGTCCGCCAGCACGCCGCGCAGCGTCACCACGTTACGCCAGTCCGGGCTGTCCGGGCTGGTGGACAGCGTGACCTCGATGCCGCGCTCCTTGGCCAGCAGCGGCGCGTTCACGTAGGTGACCGGGTCCTCGACGATGCGGCCGAACACTCCCTTGAGCGCGGCCAGCTGGAGCACGCTGACGTCCAGCGCGGCGATCTCGCCGCGGACCTCCAGCTCCAGGCTGGCCGCGATGCCGCCGGCCAGCGCGGTGAAGATGGCGCCGAGCTTCTCGGCCAGCGGCAGCCCGGGCCGGATCGTCTCGTCCACCGGGCCGCCCTGCACATTGACCGCCTCGGGCACGAACTCGCCGTTCAGCGCCAGCCGGACCGACCGGGCCACCTGCACCCCGGCCTTCTCCTGCGCCTCGGCGGTGCTGGCGCCCAGGTGCGGGGTGGCGACCACGGACGGCAGCCGCAGCAGGGGGCTGCCGTCGGGCGGCTCGGTGGCGTACACGTCCAGGCCGGCGCCGCGGACCCGGCCGCTGGCCAGTGCCCCGGCCAGCGCCGCCTCGTCGAGGATGCCGCCCCGGGCAGCGTTGATGATCAGCACCCCGGGCTTGACCCGGGCCAGCTCGCTGACCCCGAGCAGGCCCGCGGTCTCGGCGTTCTTCGGCAGGTGCACGCTGATCACGTCGGACTCGGCGAGCAGCTCGTCCAGGCTGACCAGGTGGACGCCGGCCTGCGCGGCGCGGGCCGGGGCCAGGTACGGGTCGTAGGCGATGACCCGCATGCCGAACGCGGCCAGCCGGTGGGCGACCAGCATGCCGATCCGGCCCAGACCCAGGATGCCGGCCACCTTGTCCTGCAGCTCGACGCCGGTGAACGCGGACCGGTTCCACTGCCCGGCCTGCAGCGACGCGGCCGCCTGCGGCACGTTCCTGGCCACCGCCAGCAGCAGCGCGATCGCGTGCTCGGCGGCGCTGGTGATGTTCGAGGTGGGCGCGTTGACCACCATCACGCCGGCCTTGGTGGCGGCGTCGATGTCCACGTTGTCCAGGCCGACCCCGGCCCGGGCGACCACGCGCAGCCGCGGGCCGTGCGCCAGCGCCTCGGCGTCGATCCGGGTGGCGCTGCGCACGATGACCGCGTCCGCCTCGGCCAGCGCGGGCAGCAGGGCCGCCCGGTCGGCGCCGTCGGTGTAGCGGACCTCGAAGGAGGCGGATTCCAGCTGGGCGATCCCGGCCGGGGAGAGCTCTTCGGCGACCAGGACGATGGGTGCGGGCAAAGGAGACTCCGTGTTCCGGACAGTCGGCCGGACCGAGTGTAACGAGCGGCGCGGCGGGTTTCTCACCCGGCCGCCGGAGCGTCCCAGGTGACCGGGATGCCGTGCGGCGACGCGGTGCCCAGCACCCGCTCGGCGCCGCCCGGCCAGGTGGTCAGCGTGACCTGGTAGCGGCCCTGCCGGGACGGCTCCAGCCGCAGGTGGGCGAACCCGGCCGAGCCGTCCGCCGCGGCGCCGAGCGCATCGCGGCGGCGCTCAACGGCGGCCCGCTGGCCCGGGTCCAGGTACTGCCACACGATCGAGTGCCACAGCACGGTCCAGGTCCCGGCGGCGAGCCCGATCCGGCCCGCGGTGTCCGCCGCGGTCTCCTGCCGCAGCTCGGCCGGGACCTCGGCGGCCAGCGCCAGCGCGCTGCGCAGCCGGGCCATCCGGGCCTCCTGGTCCGGCCAGACGTAGGCCATCAGCCGGAGCCGGCCTTCCGGTGTGGCCGGGTCGATCGGGTGCAGGTCACCGCCGCTGCGCTCGGTCACCCGCACGGTGGCGGCCGGCGGCGGGTGGCCCTGCCAGGCGCCGGGCAGCACGACCAGTGCGCCGGGGTCGCCGTAGCAGCCCGCGTCGCCGGGGATGTGGAACCGGTCCGCGCGGAGGTTCAGGCCCGCGCTGGAGCCGATCTCGAACAGCCGGACCGGCCGCGGCGCCGCCGCCGCCAGATGGCAGAGCCCGCCGATCAGGGCGGCGCCGCGGCCGGTCTCGTTGGTCTGCGGCGGCCCGTCCAGCCAGGCCCGGATGTCGGCCGCCCGGCTGGCCAGCAGCGTGCGCAGCGCGGCCCAGGCGGCCCGGCTGCCGGGCCCCGGGTCGGCGGTGCCGCCCGCCGACGGGTAGAACGCGGCCAGGCCCGGCGCCTGGCCGGACAGCACCAGCGCGTGCGCGCCGCCCATCATGCGCAGGGCCAGCGCGCTGGGCCCGCGGTCGGTCAGGTGCCCGTCGAGTACGGCCGCGGTGGGCCCGCCATCCCGCAGGTCGGCCGCGGCCGCCTCGAGCAGGCCCCCGTACAGCGGGCTGCCGAGCACCCGGCAGGCCTCGCCCTGCTGGCGCAGCAGCCGTACGGTGCGCTCCAGCGGGGATTCCGGCGGCCAGGAGGGCGGGGTGGTGTTCAGGGGACCAGCGGGGGCGGGCCGACCGGGGCCGCCGGGGCTGGCGGCGGGATCGGCGGGACCTGGCCGGGCGTGCCGTCCGGCGGGTCGATGGGGTCGATCGGCTCGATCGGCGCGGCCGCGAACGGCAGCGGCGGGTCGATGCCGGGCAGGGTCTCGACCTCGCGGGCCGGCATCGGCCGGGCGATCAGGAAGCCCTGGCCCAGGCCGCAGCCCATGTCGCGGAGCGCGTCCAGCTGCTCGGCTCGCTCGATGCCCTCGGCCACCACCTCGATGCCCAGCTCCCGGCCGACCTGGACGATGGTCCGGGTGAGCATGCCCAGCGTGGGGTCGTGGTCCAGGCCCGCCACGAAGGACGGGTCGATCTTGATGATGTCCACCGGCAGCTGCCGCAGGTAGGCCAACGACGCGTAGCCGGTGCCGAAATCGTCGATGGCCAGCCGGAGGCCGCGGCGGCGCAGCGCGGCCAGGCCGGCCACCATCGGCGCGGCGCCCTCGATCAGCACCCGTTCGGCGATCTCCAGGGTCAGCGCGCCGGGGTCCAGGCCGGTCTCCTCCAGCACCGCGGTCACCGAGTCGGTGAACCGCGCCGCGCTGAGCTGCCGGCGGGAGAAGTTGACCGACACGGCGATGGCCCGGCCGGAGTCCTGCCAGGCCACCGCCTGGCGGCAGGCCTCGCGCAGCACCCAGTCGCCGAGCTCGACGATCAGCCCGGAGTCCTCGGCCACGCCGAGGAACTCGGCGGGCGGCACCGGCTCGCCCGCCCTGCTCCACCGGACCAGCGCCTCGGCGCCGAGCACCCGGCCGGTGTTCAGGTCCACCACCGGCTGGTACACCAGCCCGAGCTCCTGCTCGGTGATCGCCCGGCGCAGGTCGCTGGCCAGCTCGACGCGGCGGACCACGTCGGCGTGCATGTGCGCGGCGAACACCTCGACCCGGCCGCCGCCGGCCTCCTTGGCCCGGGACATCGCCACGTCCGCGTTGCGCAGCAGGTCGCCGTGGCCGCCGCCGTTCGCGAAGGCCACGCCGACGCTCGCGGTCAGCGGCACGTCCCGGTCGGCCACGGTGAACGGCGCCTCGGCCACGGCCAGGGTCAGCCGCTCGGCGATGTCCACGATCTCGCCCGCGCTGGCCGCGCCCTCGACCAGCAGGGCGAACTCGTCGCCGCCCCACCGGGCCACGGTGACCTCGGACGGCACCGCGGCGCGCAGCCGCCGGGCGGCCTGGGTCAGCAGCAGGTCGCCGGCCCCGTGCCCGACGGAGTCGTTCACCCCGGTGAACCCGTCCAGGTCCAGGAAGATCGCCCCGGCCGTGCCGCGCGGCCCGGCCGCGAACATGTCCCGGGCCCGGTCTTCCAGGTAGGCCCGGTTGGGCAGCCCGGTCAGCGCGTCGTGGAAGGTCAGGTGCGTCACCTGGCGGCGCAGCGCGACCTGGTCGCTGACGTCGCGCGCGGTGACCAGCAGCTGGTCCGGGGCGCCTGGGTCGTGGTAGCGGGAGACCAGTGCCTCGGCGTGCCGCCAGGTGCCGTCCGCGGACCTGACCCGGCAGCTGAACCGGCCGGACGGCTGGCCGCGGCGGACCGCGGACTGTACCGCCCGGGTGCTGGCCGCCAGGTCCTCCGGGTGCACGAGGTCGGCCAGCCGGCGCCCGGCCAGGTCCCCCGCGGCATAGCCGTACCGGGTGCTGGCCGGGCTGGCCCACCTGATCGTCCCGTCCAGGCCGCAGACCAGCACCACGTCGGCGATCCGGTCGGCCAGCACGCGGAACTGGCGGCCCGACTCCTGCCGGCCGGCGGCCGCCGCACGGTCCCTGACCTGCAGCCCGGCCACCCGGCCGGCCAGCGCCAGCAGCACGGTGCCGCCGGCCAGGCCGAGCACTGGCGCCGGGTTCAGGTCGCCCGCGATCGCGGCGCCGATCACGGCCAGCGCGGCCAGCGCCGCGGCCGCCGTGGCGGCCAGCGTGACCAGGGCCGCCTCGGACCGGGGCGGGTCCCGGCGGGCCAGCGCGGTGACGCTGCGCATCGGGGGGCTGCCGTCGAGCAGCCGGACCCGCCCGGCCGCGATCAGCGGGGTGCAGGCCAGCAGGCAGAACCCGGCCAGCGCGGTGAGCTGCACGGCGATGCCGGGGTCCGCGGCAGTGGCCCGGGCCCCGACGGCCAGGGCGTCGCTGAGCGTCATGGCGCACAGCGCCAGGTACGCAGCGAGGCCGCGGCGTCCCGCGGAAACCGCGAACGGCAGCGTGATGCCCAGCGCGGCCAGGTCCACCAGCGGGTGGATGAGGACCAGCGCGAACCCGCCCGTGCCATCGCCGGACCGGTGGTACGCCGAGCCGAACAGGGTGACCCAGCCGACCACGAACAGCCCGGCGGCCAGCACGTAGCCGTCGATGAGCCGGGCCAGTGCGTCCCCGGCCTTGATCGGCGGCAGCGTCCCGCCCGTGGTGCCCGCGCCCGCGGGCCCGGGCCGCCCCGCGGCGGCCATCGTTATCAGGCCCGCGACCAGCACCGGGACGGCCAGCAACGAGGCCAGGTCACCGAAGCTGACCGGCACCGCGGTGCCGTCCAGGGCCCCGGTGATGGCCCGTTCGGCGATCAGCCCGGCCCCCCAGGCCAGCGCGGCCAGGGCCAGCCAGCGCATCGGGGAGCGGGCCAGCGGGAACCACCGCGACCCGCGGAACAGCACAGCCGCGGTCGCCAGCGAGGCAACCGCGGCAACTGCGACCTCCACGGCGACAACCGTGGTCATTGGGCATCGCCAGGCCAATCCGAGCGCACCGGGCCTCCCGTCGATGCTTCGTCTGCCATTTTCTGATGCTGTGCCTGGTGGCCGCAGGTCACCAGGTTGTGGCACCGGCCCGGCCGCAGCACGGCGCTGGGCTGCAGGGCGCGGTGGCTGTCTGCTCCCCGCGGATCAGCACTGACCGGCGGGCGCGGCGGGTGGCCACCAGCGAAGCGGGACTCCGGTACGCGTTGAGCTAATCATCTCTTACTCTACGTGCCCGAGGTCACGCTTAGATTGAGGAAGGGCCTACACCAGGAGACAACTTCCGGAACGCGAGCGCGCTGGTTCCCCTGAATTCTCAGGAGGTTCTGAGCTGGGCTTCAGTATTCGCCGGTGATCATATTGAGCAGCGGCTCACCCGCGCAAAACCTTTCTATCTGGGCCCTGATCAGAGCTAGTGATGACCGTACCGAGGCCGGAGTCGAACCGGCGATATGCGGGGTAATGAACACGTTCGGCAGGGCCCAGAGCGGGCTGTCCGCGCCCAGCGGCTCGGGGTCGGTCACGGCACCCAGACCAGCACCGCGTCACCTCATCTCCGCTGGCCGCCACCGGCCACCTTGGGCCGCCGCCGGCCACCTGCCCCGGCTGCCATTTGTCTGTGTGTCCACACCCATAACGGGCAGCGGCTGGGTCCGGCACCGACGCTACCGTGCCCGCCCGGGGCGGGGCTGCGGGACGGGGCGGTCAGGGAAGGCGGGGATAGAGAGGCTGCGGGGCGGGGAGGTGGCCGGACGGGGCGGTGCAGGCGGCGGAGACCTTTGCCGCCAGGCCGGGCAGGAACGGCGTGAGCTCCGTGGCCAGCGCCCGGCAGGCCGTGACCAGCACGGCCAGCACGGCGTCCAGCTGACGGGCCGCCGCCTCGTCGCCGGCCGCGGCCTCCCGGGCCAGCCGCCATGGCGCGGTGTCCTCGATGCACCGGTTGGCCTGGCCGACCACGCTGGCCAGGGCGGCCGTCGCGGCGCGGAAGTCCGGCTGGGCCAGCGCCGCCGCGATCTGGCCCGGCAGCTCGGCGCAGGCCCCGGCCAGCTCCGCGGCCGCGCCGGAAGCCGGGTCCCCGGCCGCGGGGACCGCGCCGTCCCGGTAGCGGTGGACCATGCTGGTGACCCGGCTGACCAGGTTGCCGAGGCCGTTGGCCAGGTCCTCGTTGGCCCGGGCGACTAGCCGCTCCGGGGTGAAGTCGGCGTCGCCGGTCCGCGGCACCTCGCGCAGCAGCCACCAGCGGACCGCGTCCGGGCCGTAGGCGGCGGCCAGCGCGGCCGGGTCGGCGGCCCGGGCGGCCGGGCCGGCCGCCGACTTGCTGATCTTCGCCCCGCGAAAGGTCAGGTAGTCGTGCACGTAGATGGCGGTGGGCAGGGGCAGCCCGGCGGACAGCAGCATGGCCGGCCAGTACACCGCGTGGAACCGCAGCACGCCCTTGCCGGCCAGGTGGATCCGCTCGCCGGGCCCGGCCCACCAGCGCCGCCACGCCGGCGCCTCTGTTCTGTCACCGTAGCCGAGTGAGGTTATGTAGTTGCCGAGCGCGTCCCACCAGACGTAGATGACCTGGTCCGGGTCGCCGGGCACGGGGATACCCCAGCCGCCGGCCCGGCTGGCGGGCCGGGACGCGCTGAAGTCCTCGAGCCCGCCGTCGATGAACGCGAGCACCTCGTGGCGGCGGGCGGCCGGCTCGATCCGCAGCCGGCCCGAGGTGATTTCCTCCCGCAGCGGGGCGGCGTACTTCGACAACCGGAAGAACCAGTTCTCCTCGGACACCGGCTCCGGCTTGGTGCCGTGCTCGGGGCAGCGGCCGCCGTCCAGCTCGGCGGGCCGGTAGAACTGCTCGCAGCCGGTGCAGTACAGCCCCTGGTAGGACTTGCGGTACAGGTCGCCGCGGGCCGCGCAGGCCCGCCAGAACCGCTCCACGCCGGGCCGGTGCCGCGGGTCGCTGCTGGTCCGGATGAAGTCGTCGAACGACAGCTGGAGCGGGCCGGACAGCGCCTCGAACGCGGCACTGTTCCGGCTGACCAGGTCGGCCACCGCGGTGCCCTCGGCCGCCGCGGCGAGCACGTTCTTCAGCGAGTTGTCGTCGGTCCCGCTCTGCAGCCGGACGCCACGCCCAGCCTGCCGGTAGTGCCGGGCCAGCACGTCGGCCTGCACGAACTCCAGCGCGTGGCCCAGGTGCGGGCGGCCGTTGATGTAGGGGATCGTGGTACTGAGATAGATGTCTGCCGTGCTCATCAGAGCCTCCTGGACGGGACAGGGGGCCCCGGGCATGGAAAAGGGGCCCCGGTTACGGGACCCCAGCCGGACGTCAGTCCTGGCAGCGCGATGTGGCCCCGCTCAGCGGGGCATCATCTCCGTACGCAGCTGTGACGTCACGGTTCCAGTTTAGCGCGAAGCGGCCAGAGCGAGCCAGGCTAGGACAGCCTGGCCAGGATGAGCTCACGGACCTTGGCCGCGTCGGCCTGGCCGCGGGTCGCCCGCATCACCACGCCGACCAGCGCCCCGGCCACGTTGACCTTGCCGTCCCTGACCTTTGCGGCGAGGTCCGGGTTGGCCGCGATGGCCTCGTCCACCGCCGCGCCGAGCGCGCCCTCGTCGCTGACCACGGCCAGGCCCCGGGCGGCGACCACCTCGTCCGGATCGCCCTCGCCGGCCAGCACGCCGTCCAGCACCGCACGGGCCAGCTTGTCGTTCAGCTGGCCGGAGCTGACCAGCCCGGCCACCCGGGCCACCTGCTCCGGGGTGACCGGCAGCAGGGCCAGCTCGGTGCCGGACTCGTTGGCGTGGCGGGACAGCTCGCCCAGCCACCACTTGCGCGCGTCGGCCGGCGACGCGCCGGCCGCCACCGTGGCGGCCACCAGGTCCAGCGCGCCGGCGTTCCGCACCGCGGCCATGTCCAGGTCGGACAGGCCCCACTCGGCCTGCAGCCGGGCCCGCCGGGCGGCGGGCAGCTCGGGCAGCGACGCCCGGATCCCGTCCACCCAGGCGGCCTCGGGGGCCAGCGGCACCAGGTCCGGCTCGGGGAAGTAGCGGTAGTCCTGCGCCTCTTCCTTGCTGCGGCCCGGCGTGGTCGACCCGGTGTCCTCGTGGAAGTGCCGGGTCTCCTGCACCACGGTGCCGCCCGCGTCCAGGACCGCGGCCTGCCGCTCGATCTCGGACCGCATGGCCCGCTCCACCGAGCGCAGCGAGTTGACGTTCTTGGTCTCGGTCCGCGTCCCCCACTGGCCGCTGCCGGCCGGGCTGAGCGAGAGGTTGACGTCGCAGCGCAGCGACCCTTCCTCCATGCGCACGTCGGACACGCCCAGCGCGCGGAGCAGCTCGCGCAGCTCGGTGACGTAGGCCCGGGCCACCTCGGGGGCCAGCGCGCCGGTGCCGGGCACCGGCTTGGTGACCACCTCGACCAGCGGGATGCCGGCCCGGTTGTAGTCGACCAGCGAGTAGTCCGCGCCGTGGATCCGGCCGGTCGCCCCGCCCATGTGGTGCGACTTGCCAGTGTCCTCCTCCATGTGCACCCGCTCGATGCCGACCCGGACCACCGTGCCGGCCACGGCCACGTCCAGGTAGCCGTCGGTGCACAGCGGCTCGTCGTACTGCGAGATCTGGTAGTCCTTCGGCATGTCCGGGTAGAAGTAGTTCTTCCTGGCGAACCGGCACCAGGCCGCGATCGTGCAGTTCAGCGCCAGGCCGATGCGGATCGTGTACTCCACCGCCCGGCGGTTCACGACCGGCAGCGAGCCGGGCAGGCCCAGGCACACCGGGCACACCGCGGCGTTCGGCTCGGCCCCGAACGCGGCCGGGCAGCCGCAGAACATCTTCGTGATGGTGCCCAGCTCCACGTGCGTTTCCAGGCCGAACACCGGCTCGTAGCGGCTCATCGCGTCGTCGAATGCCACCGCGGCCGCTGCTGCTTCCGTCATCGTCCTGCTCCGTCCAGGCCGCGGGCCTCGTCGATCAGCGGGTGACCCCAGCGCCGCTGCAGGGCCGCCTCGACCGCCGCGCCCACCCGGTACATCCGGTCGTCGGCCAGCACCGGGGCCATGATCTGGAAGCCGACCGGCAGGCCGTCCTCGGGAGCCAGCCCGCACGGCACCGACAGCGCCGCGTTGCCCGCCAGGTCGGACGGGATCGTGGCCAGGTCGGCCAGGTACATCGCCATCGGGTCGTCGGCCCGCTCGCCGATGCGGAACGCGGTCGTCGGCGTGGACGGCGAGACCAGCACGTCGGCCTGCTCGAAGGCGGCCTCGAAGTCCCTGATGACCAGGGTCCTGACCTGCTGTGCCTTGCCGTAGTAGGCGTCGTAGTAGCCGCTGGACAGGGCGTAGGTGCCGAGCATGATCCGGCGCTTGACCTCCGCGCCGAACCCGGCCGCCCGGGTCACCGACATGACCTCCTCGGCGCTGCGCACCCCGTCGTCGCCGGCCCGCAGCCCGTACCGCATCGCGTCGAACCGGGCCAGGTTGGACGAGGCCTCGCTGGGCGCGATCAGGTAGTAGGCCGGCAGGGCGTAGGCGAAGTGCGGGCAGGACAGCTCCACGATCTTCGCCCCGAGCGACTCGAGCAGCTCAACCGTCTCGGTGAACCGCTGCATCACGCCCGGCTGGTAGCCCTCGCCGCCCAGCTCGGTGACCACGCCCACGCGCAGCCCGCTGACGTCGGCCTGCCGGGCCGCGGCGACCACCGGCGGGACGGCTGCGTCCAGCGAGGTCGAGTCGCACGGGTCGTGCCCGGACATGGCCTCGTGCAGCAGCGCGGCGTCCAGCACGGTGCGGGCCAGCGGGCCCGGCGTGTCCAGCGACGACGCGAACGCGACCAGGCCGTACCGGGACGAGCCGCCGTAGGTCGGCTTGACCCCGACGATCCCGCACACCGCGCCCGGCTGCCGGATCGACCCGCCGGTGTCGGTGCCGGTGGCCAGCGGCGCCTCGAACGCGGTCACCGCCGCGGACGACCCGCCGGACGATCCGCCGGGCACCCGGTCGAGGTCCCACGGGTTGTGCGACGGCCCGTACGCGGAGTTCTCCGTCGAGGAGCCCATCGCGAACTCGTCCATGTTGGTCTTGCCCAGGATCACCAGCCCGGCCTCGCGCAGCCGCCGGGTGACGGTCGCGTCGTAGGGCGGCTGCCAGCCCTCGAGGATCTTCGATCCGCAGGTGGTCGGCATGTCCGCGGTGGTGAACACGTCCTTGTGCGCGATCGGCACGCCGGCCAGCGGGCCGAGCGGCGCGCCCGCGGCCCGCTGGTCGTCGACCGCCCGCGCGGCCGCCAGCGCCCGCTCCGCCGCGACGTGCAGGAACGCCTTCACGCGCCCGTCCACCGCGGTGATCCGGTCCAGGTGGGCCTGGGTGACCTCGACCGCGGAGACCTCGCCCGCGGCCATCGCCGCGGCGAGGCCGGCCGCGGTCTGCCGGGTTAGCTCGCCGTCCATGTCAGTCCTCCGCCAGGATGCGCGGTACGCGGAACTGGCCGGCCTCGGCCGCGGGCGCCTGGTCCAGCGCGGCGGCGGCACCGATCGGCGGCACGATCACGTCGTCGCGGAACACGTTGGTCACCGGCACGGCCTGGGAGGTCGGCGGGATACCGTCGGCGGCGACCTCGCCCACTCTGGCGACCGAGCTGATGATCACATCAAGCTGGCCGGCATACCGGTCCAGTTCCTCCTCGGTGAGGGACAGCCGCGCCAGCCGGGCCAGGTGCGCGACCTCCTCACGGGTAATTGGCATGCAGGCCATCTTAGGGCGCCTCCTGCCGACCTTTGGCCTGCTGCGCGTCCGCGGGCAGCCCGGTGCGGTCCCGGCCCCGTCAGGCCGGCGCGCCCGGCGGCTCCTCCGGGGTTACCGCCACCTCGCGGGCCGCCTCCGGGCCCTTTTCGAGAAGAATGGCGAACCCTTCCTCGTCCAGCACCGGGATGCCCAGCGAGACGGCCTTGTCGTACTTCGAGCCCGGGCTGTCCCCGGCCACCACGAAGCTGGTCTTCTTCGAGACCGACCCGGAGACCTTGGCGCCCAGGCCCTCGGCCGCCTCCGCGGCCTCGGTCCGGCTGCGCCCGGCCAGCGTGCCGGTGATCACCACGGTGTACCCGGCCAGCGGCCGGGCCGCGCGGGCGGACGGGTCGAAGTCCGGGTCGGCCAGCGCCACTCCGGCCGCTCGCCACTTGCGCAGGATCTCCTGGTGCCAGGGCACCGCGAACCATGCGGTGACCGCCGCGGCGATCGTCGGGCCGACGTCCTCGACCTCGGTGAGCTGCCCGTCAGTGGCCGCGGCGATGGCGTCCACCGAGCCGAACTCGGCGGCCAGCGCCCGGGCCGCGGTCGGCCCGACGTGCCGGATCGACAGCGCGACCAGGATCCGCCACAGCGGCCGGGTGCGGACCTCCTCCAGGTTGTGCAGCAGCTTGACCGCGTTGGCCTTGAGCGCGCCGTCCTTGGTCACGAAGAACGGCAGCGTGCCCAGCGATTCGGCGGTCAGCCCGAAGAGGTCGCCCTCGTCGGTGACCAGGCCGCCGTCGAGCAGCGCGGCAACCGCTTCCCAGCCGAGCACCTCGATGTCGAACGCGCCCCGCCCGGCCAGGTGAAACAGCCGCTCGCGCAACTGCGCGGGGCAGGACCTGGCGTTCGGGCAGCGCCAGTCCGCCTCGTCCTCCTCGCGGGCCAGTTTCGTGCCGCAGGCCGGGCACTCCCGCGGGAAGTCGAACGCCCGCTCGCCGCCGGTGCGCAGGTCCACGACCGGCCCGACGACCTCGGGGATCACGTCGCCGGCCTTGCGCAGCACGACCATGTCGCCGACCAGCACGCCCTTGCGGGTGATCTCCTGCTCGTTGTGCAGCGTGGCGCGGTCCACCGTGGAGCCGCTGACCTTGACCGGCTCCATCACCGCGTAGGGGGTGACCCGGCCGGTCCGGCCCACGTTGACCCGGATCTCCAGCAGCCGGGTGGTGACCTCCTCGGGCGGGTACTTGTAGGCGATCGCCCAGCGCGGCGCCCGGCTGGTCGAGCCCAGCTGGGCCTGGGCGGCCAGGTCGTCGACCTTGACCACGGTGCCGTCGATCTCGTACGGGGTGTCGTGCCGGTGCTCCGCGTAGTACTGGATGTACTCGGACGCGGCGGCCAGGTCGTCGACCACCCGGACCAGGTCGCTGACCGGCAGGCCCCAGTCGCGCAGCCGCGCGTACCAGCCCGACTGGCTGGCCGGCGGGTCGCCGGGCAGCCCCTCGACCAGGCCGACACCGTGCAGCAGCAGGTCCAGCGCGCGGGACGCGGTGACCTTCGGGTCCTTCTGCCGCAGCGACCCGGCCGCGGAGTTGCGCGGGTTGGCGAACGGCGGCTTGCCCGCCTCGGTCAGCCGCACGTTCAGCTCCTCGAACGCGATGACCGGCAGGAACACCTCGCCGCGCACCTCGAGCACGTCCGGCCAGCCGGTGCCGGACAGCCGCGACGGCACCCGGGCGATGGTCTTGATGTTCGGCGTGATGTCCTCGCCGGTCACCCCGTCGCCGCGGGTGGCCGCGCCGGCCAGCCGGCCGCCGCGGTAGACCAGGTCAACCGCCAGCCCGTCGATCTTGACTTCGCACAGGTACGGCCCGGACCCGCCGAGCCGCTGCACCCGCGCCGCCCAGGCGTCGAACTCCTCCGGGGAGAACGCGTTGTCCAGCGAGAGCAGCCGCAGCAGGTGCTGGACCGGGGTGAACTCGGTGGAGATGCCGCCCACCTTCTGGGTCGGCGAGTCCGGCGTGCGCAGGTCCGGGTGCTCGTCCTCGAGCGCGCGCAGCTCGCGCATGAGCGCGTCGTAGGCGCCGTCGTCGATCAGCGGCGCGTCGAGCACGTGGTAGCGGTAGTTGTGCTCGGTGATCTCCTCAGCCAGCTCGGCGTGCCGGTGCCGCAGCCCGGGGCTGGCCGGCTCGGGCGCCTGGATGACTTCCCCGGCATCGGGGATCCGCGGCTCCGGCTCGGTCATGGCTGGCCCTCCTCGATCAGCTCGGGCAGGATCCTGGCGGCTTCACGGCACCGGGCCAGGATCTGCCGGGCGCCGGCCGGGGTCGTCCCGGCCAGCCCGCACGACGGGGTGATGACCACGCTGGCGATGGCCGCCGCGGGCGGCTGCCCGATCCGGTGCCACAGTTCCCTGACCCGCTGGGCGACGTCCCGCGGGGCGGGCGGGCGGCCCGGCGGGCGGGCGGGCCCGGCGATCCCCGTCGCGCCGGCCAGCACGCCAAGCCCGGCCTCCACCGCCTCGGCCAGGCCGTCCTCCTCGTCCCGCCGCAGCAGGCTCAGGTCCAGGCTGACCGCGCCCGCGGCCGCGGCCGCGATCACCGTGAGCGGGGCCCCCGGGGCGCAGCAGTGCACGATACTGAACACCCCGGCGCCGGACAGGATCGTGCGCAGACTGGCCGCCGCGGTGGCGCCCTCCACTTCGGTGATGCGGTTGAGCCCGCTGGCCGAGGGCACAGCGCCGGCCAGCACGGCCGGCAGCGACGGCTCGTCCAGCTGGAGCACCAGGGTCGCGCCGGGGACCCGCTTGCGGACCTCGGCGACATGCGCGGCCACCCCCTCGGCGAGCGACCCGGTCAGGTCGGCGACCGCGCCGGGATCGGCCAGCGCCGGATCCCGGCGGCGGGTCAGCTCGACCGCCGCCGCCATCGTCCACGGCCCGCACGCCTGCACCTTGAGCGGTCCGTCCCAGCCCTGCGCGGCCTCCTCCAGCTCGTCCAGGTCCCGGGCGAGCATGCTCGCCGCCCGGCTGGCATCCCGGCCGGGCCGGGAGGCCAGCCGCCAGCCGCCCGTCGTCGTCTCCACCGGCATGTCCACCAGCAGCGCGGCGGTGCGGCCCACCAGGTCGGCGCCGGGCCCGCGGCCGGGCAGCTCGGGCAGGTACGGGAAGGCGGGCAGCTCGCTGAAAACTGCGGCGAGGGCTTCGGCCGGGTCGGTGCCGGGCATCGAGCCCAGGCCAGTGGCGCTTGCGGGAGGCCACGGGAAGGACCGCTGATCGGGGCTCACTTAGCAGAGCCTAGTCAGCTCCTCGGTCAGGCGGGCGTGGCTGCCAGCCGCTTCGCCTTGGTGATCGTCGCCGAGCCGAGGACCAGGTCGCCGTCGTAGAGCACGGCGGCCTGGCCGGGGGCGACGCCGCGGGCCGGGGCGTCCAGGGTGATCGTCAGCGGGCTGCCTGCGTCGCCGGTGCCGGCGGCCGGCGACGGTGTCGCGGTGGCCGGGCAGGCCTCGCCGTGCGCGCGCAGCTGGACGGCGCAGCGGACCGGCGCGGCGGGCGGCGGGCAGCCGGTCCACACCGGGCGGTCCGCCTCGATCACGGTCACGTCCAGCGACTCGGCCGGGCCGACCGTCACCGTGCGGGTGACCGGCTCGATGTCCAGCACGTAGCGGGGCCGGCCGTCCGGGGCCGGGCGGCCGATCCGCAGCCCGCGGCGCTGGCCCACGGTGAAGCCGTAGCTGCCGTCGTGGCGGCCGAGCGGCCTGCCGTCCTCGTCCACGATCTCGCCGGGCGCGTCGCCGAGCTTGCCGCGGAGGAACCGCCGGGTGTCGCCGTCGGCGATGAAGCAGATGTCGTGACTGTCCGGCTTATCGGCAACCATCAGGCCGCGCCGGGCGGCCTCGCGGCGGACCTCGTCCTTCCCGGTGCCGCCGAGCGGGAACATGGCCCGGCCCAGCTGGTCCCCGGTGAGCACGGCGAGGACGTAGGACTGGTCCTTGGCCGGGTCGGCGGCGCGGCGGAGCGTTGCCGCGGGCCCGCTCTTGCCGAGGCGGGCGTAGTGGCCGGTGCAGACCGCGTCGAAGCCGAGCGCCAGGGCCCGGTCCAGCACCGCGCTGAACTTGATCTTCTCGTTGCAGCGCAGGCACGGGTTGGGGGTGTGGCCGCGGGCGTACTCGTCCACGAAGTCCTGGACCACGTCCTCGTGGAACCGGCTGGCCATGTCCCACACGTAGAACGGGATGCCGATCACGTCCGCGGCCCGGCGGGCGTCGCGGGCGTCTTCCAGCGTGCAGCAGCCGCGTGCGCCGGTCCGGTACGAGCGGGGGTTCGCGGACAGCGCGAGGTGAACGCCGGTGACCTCATGGCCCGCCTCGGCGGCCCGGGCGGCGGCCACCGCCGAGTCGACGCCGCCGGACATGGCGGCGAGCACGCGCAAACTGCCCATCTCCTCAGCGTATCCGCCCGGCGCGGGCCGCCGGGCTCGTCAGCGGGCGGTGGCCCGGCGAGCGCGCTCCACGACCTCGCGGATCACCGCGCCGACCGCGTCGGTGTCCTGCGGCACCGAGTCGTGCCCGAACGAGAACCGCAGCGAGCCGCGGGCCCGGGCCTCGTCCGCGCCCATGGCCAGCAGCACGTGGCTAGGCTGGGCGACGCCCGCGGTGCAGGCCGACCCGGTCGAGCAGGCGATGCCCTTGGCGTCGAGCAGGAGCAGCAGCGCGTCGCCCTCGCAGCCGGGGAACGAGAAGTGCGCGTTGCCCGGCAGCCGGGCCGGGCCGGGCGGCGGGCCGTTCAGCACTGCGTCCGGCACCGCCGCGGTGACCTGGGCGATCAGCTCGTCGCGCAGCGCGGCCAGCCGCTTGGCCTCCTCGTCCCGGCGCATGACCGAGACCTCGACCGCGGTGGCGAAGCCGCGGATGGCCGGGGTGTCCAGCGTGCCGGACCGCACGTCACGCTCCTGCCCGCCGCCGTGCAGCACCGGCACCGGGTCCGCGCCGCGGGCCAGCAGGAGCGCGCCGGCCCCGACCGGGCCGCCGATCTTGTGCCCGGTCACGGTCAGCGCGGTGGCGCCGCTGCCGGCCAGGCTGACCGGCAGCTGCCCGGCCGCCTGGACCGCGTCGCTGTGGAACGGGATCTGGTACTCCCGGGCGACCTCGGCCAGCTCGGCGATCGGCTGCACGGTGCCGACCTCGTTGTTCGCCCACATCACGCTGATCAGCGCGATCGCGCCCGGGTCCGGCTCGATCGCGGCGCGCAGCACGCCGGGGCAGACCAGGCCCTCGTCGTCGACCGGCAGCCAGTGGACATTGGCGTCCTCGTGGCTGGCCAGCCAGGCGGCCGAGTCGAGAACCGCGTGGTGCTCGGCGGCGGCGATCAGGACCGTGCGTCGCTGCGGATCGGCCGCGCGGCGGGCCCAGTACAGGCCCTTGATGGCCAGGTTGTCGGCCTCGGTGCCGCCGGAGGTGAACACGACCTCGCTGGGCCGGGCGCCGTACGCCTCGGCGATCTGCTCCCGGGATTCCTCCACCACCCGGCGGGCCCGGCGGCCCAGGTGGTGCAGCGAGGACGGGTTGCCGGCCTGGCCGAGCTCCTCGGTCATGGCGGCGATCGCCTCGGGCCGCATCGGCGTGGTGGCCGCGTGGTCGAGGTACACGGCAGCGCCGTCCGGCGCGCGGTCGCCCGCGGGGCCGCGGGCACCGTCGGGCACGCGGCCATCCTCGGCGTTCTGGGGAGAAATCATGACGCCCTCATGCTAGGGCCTGTTCCATAATCCAGGGCCGATCAGGGAGCGGGCATCCCGCGCCCGGCGGGCAAGGCGGAGGAGGAACCGCCCATGGCTCCGCGATGGGCGACGCCGGCAACGCCGCCAGCCGGGATGCGGGGGGCCCGCGAGCCGGCCAGGACTTCGAGACAGGCCCTAGCGGCACCCGTGGGCAGTCAGCGCGTCCGCAAC
>DASVBE010000135.1:0-16554 GCA_036375995.1 Streptosporangiaceae bacterium
GCCTGCGGGGTGGCGGGCTGAATCCCCACGGGTCACATCTGTGTTGCGGGCGGGGCTCTGACCGGCTCGTTAGTCTCGCTGTGGTAACACCCGCATTGCGCCGGGCCGCGAGTATTGACGGCCCTAGCGGCCCTTCCTACAGTGGGAGACCACTCGTTGTCGACAATCGACCATTGAAGTGGGGTGCGACTATGCTCCGTGCCACCCGGCCCCGGACTTTCAGCGCCGGACTGATCGCCCTCGCTGTGGCCCTGATCTCAGCTGCCTGCGGCAGCTCGGGGGGTTCGTCCGGCACCGGCACCAGCACCGGAAGCGGCACCGGCGGCTCCGCCGGCTCCGTCAAGACGCTGGTCATTGCCAACGCGGTCAAGGTAGACACCCTGGACCCGGCGCAGAACTCGGTGAACGAGTCAATCTGGCTGGACCAGAACCTCTACAGCAGGCTGCTGCAGCCCAACGCCACTGGCACGGGGCTGCTTCCGGACCTGGCCACAAGCTGGGACATCTCCAATGGCGCCAAGAAGTACACGTTCCATCTCCGGCCTGACGCCCAGTTCTCCGACGGCAGCCCGGTCACCGCGCAGGACGTGGCCTACTCGCTGAACCGGTCGAAGAACACCAGCGGCGGATGGGGGTTCCTGCTCACCGCGGTGAAGAAGATCTCGGCCACCGACGCGCACACGGTCGTGATCACACTGACCCAGCCGCACGCGCCGCTGCTGGCGGACCTGGCCATGTACGCCTACTCGATCATCCCGGAGAAGCTGGTCAAGGAGCAGGGCAAGGCCTTCTTCCAGCACCCGGTGAGCAGCGGGCCGTTCATGGTCACCTCGTTCAGCGCAGACAGCGAGATCGACCTGGCCGCCAACCCGCACTACTACGGCAAGAAGCCGAATGTCAGCACGGTCAAGATCATGATCGTGCCGAACGACAACACGCGGGTGCTGGAACTCGAGTCCAAGAAGGTGGACGTCATCGAGAACCCGCCGGGCAACCTGGTCAGCCAGATCAACAAGACCCCGGGCCTGAGCGTGCAGCTGTTCCCGTCCACCCGGGTCGACTTCATCCAGCTGGACCAGCACTACGCGCCGTTCAAGAACAAGTACGTCCGGCAGGCACTGAACTACGCGATCGACCGCAACGCGATCGTGAAGCTGGCCTACCAGGGCCACGCCACGCCGGGCTCCTCGTTCATGCCGTACAAGATGCAGTACTGGAACAGCAGCCTGAGCCCCTACCCGTACGACCCCACCAAGGCCAAGCAGCTGCTGGCCAAGGGCGGTTACCCGCACGGGTTCAACACCTTCCTGATCACCGTCAGCGGTGACGTGGCCGGGCAGGCCGAGGCCGTGGTGGTGAAGTCCGAGCTGGCGCAGGTGGGCATCAACGTGGACATCCAGTCCTACGAGCTGCTGACCGCCTACAACAAGGAGGACGGCGGCCACTCGCAGATGGGCGAGCGGTACTGGACGAACGACATCATCGACCCTGACGAGGTGGCCACGTTCGGCGCCGACTGCAAGGGCGGCGCCAACGCGTTCAACAGCTACTGGTGCAGCACCGAGGCGACCAATCTGGTCAACCAGGCCCGCGCCGAGCTCGACCCGGCCAAGCGCCAGCAGATGTACAACCAGATCCAGCAGATCGTGTACACCGAGTCGCCGTACCTGGTCATCGACTACAGCCCGTACCGGTACGGCGTGGGCGACTGGGTGCACGGCTTCCACGTCAGCCCGCTGGGGAACTACAACCTGTCACTGCAGACGCTGACCGTCTCGCCGCACTGATGGCCCCTGGCGGCGGCGGGCCGGCGAGCCCCCCGGGCCCGCCCCCGCCGCCGCCAGGGCCCGTATCCCGCCACACCCGCCCCATGCCCCCGGCGCCACCCGGCGCCCGCCCGCCTGACCGTGCTTAGGGAGGCAGCAGCCACGTGAACCAGGCAGCCCGGTGAACCGGTTCGGCAGCTTTCCCCGCCGGATCGCCCAGCTCGTGATCCTGCTCTTCGGCATCAGCCTGGTGACGTTCTTCCTGCTCCGGCTGATCCCCGGCGACCCGGCCCTGGCCATCCTGGGCAGCAGCTACACCAAGGCCCGTGCGGTCGCGATCGACGCCACCCTCGGCCTGGACAAGCCGATCTGGACCCAGTACGGCCTGTACATGGGCCGGCTGTTCCGCGGCAACCTGGGCTTCTCGTTCTTCTACGGCCAGCCCGCCACCACGGTGATCTTCAACCACATCGGGCCGACCGTCTTCCTGGTGGTGTACGCCGCGGTGATGGCCGCGGTGATCTCGCTTCCGATCGGGTTCGTGGCGGGGCTGCACCGTGGCGGCCCGCTGGACCAGTCCTCGCGGGTGTTCTTCACGCTCAGCTTCGCGATGCCGGCCTTCTGGCTGGGGATCATCCTGATCCTGATCTTCAGCGTGCATATCCAGGCGTTCCCGCTGAGCGGCTTCGGCCGCGGCTTCTTCGGCCATCTCTACTCGCTGTTCCTGCCCGCGCTGACGATCGCGCTCGGCTTCTCCACGGTGCTGGTGCGGAGCCTGCGAGCGGCCACGATCTCCACCCTTCAGTCGGAGTTCATCGACACCGCGCGGATGAAGGGCGTGCGCTGGCGGCGGGTGCTGTGGAAGCACGTGTTCCGCAACGCCGTCCTGGCCGTGGTCGCGGTGTACGGCGTGAATCTGGCCTACCTGATCAGCGGGACCGTGCTGGTGGAGAACGTGTTCTCGCTGCCCGGCCTGGGCACCCTGCTGGTCAACTCGGTATCGTCCCGCGACTACCCGGTGGTGCAGGGCGTGACGCTGCTGTTCGCGGTGCTCATCGTGCTCATCAACCTGCTCACCGACCTGACCCAGGCAGCCCTTGACCCGCGGGTCGGACAGGAGATCGGCGGATGACCGCGATGTGGGCGGCGAGCCCGTCCGAGGTCCTGTACAAGGCCGCGAGCAAGGCCGCGGGCCGGCGCCGCAGCGTGGCCCGGCGGCGGCTGCCGCTGATCATCGGCCTGGTCCTGCTGGCGATCGCGATCCTGGCCGTGACGTTCGCGCCGCTGCTGACCAGCGCGCCGCCGAACAAGATCGACGTGCTGAACCCGCTGGCCCCGCCGTTGACCCCCGGGCACCTGCTCGGCACCGATCAGTTCGGCCGGGACCTGTTCTCCCGCATCCTGTACGGCGGGCGGATCGACCTGGCGATCGCGTTCGGCGCGACCAGCGTGACGCTAGTCGGCGGGACCATCATCGGGCTGGTGGCCGGTTATTCCGGCGGCAAGATCGACAACCTGCTGATGCGGATCGTCGACCTGTTCTTCGCGTTCCCGTTCCTGGTGCTGATCATCGCGATCATCGCGATGCTCGGCCCGAGCACCTTCAATATTTTCGTGGCCATCTGGATCACCAGCTGGGTGGCGTACGCGCGGATCATGCGGGCCCAGGTCATCGTGGCCAAGAAACAGCAGTACGTGCTGGCCGCCCGGGCCCTGGGGTACAGCCGGACCCGGGTCATGCTCCGGCACATCCTGCCCAACACCGCCTCCGCGGTGATCATCTTCTCCATGGTCGACGCGATCGGGAACATCATCCTGGCCGCCTCGCTGGGCTTCCTCGGCCTGGGCGTGCAGCCGCCCACCCCGGAATGGGGCACGATGATCTCCGACGGGCAGAACTACATGCTCACCGCGTGGTGGCTGACCACGCTCCCCGGCCTGGCGGTGGTCTTCGTCGGGGTGTCGTTCAGCCTGATCGGCGACGGCCTCGCCGACGTGCTCCGGCCGGGTGACCGGTGATCCCGGCCGAGCCGACCGGGCCCGGAGTGCCGGCCGGCCCCGGACTGCCGCCCGTGTCGCCGGGGCCCCCCGGGCAGACGTCGCCGCCGCCCGACACGGAGCTGGCCGAGCTGGCCGGGGCCGAGCTGGAACCGGACGAGGAGGCCGCGCCGGTCCCTGACCCGGAGGTGGCCGAGGCGGTGCTGGCCCCGGTGGCCAGCAGCGCGGTGGGCACCCCGCTGCTGACCGTCGAGGACCTGCGCAGCTACCTGGCCACCGGGCACGGTGTGGTGCGCGCGGTCGACGGTGTGTCGTTCACCCTGGCCCAGGCCGAGGTCCTAGGCATCGTCGGGGAGAGCGGCTGTGGCAAGAGCGTCACCTGCCGGACGATCATGGGCCTGCTGCCGAAGGGCCTCGCGCACAGCAGCGGCCGGGTGATCTACCACCCGCGCGGCGAGGGCAGTCTGCTGGACGCCAGCCAGGACCAGTGGCAGGCGCTGCGCGGCTCGCAGCTGGCGATGATCTTCCAGGACCCGATGACCGCGCTGAACCCGGTGCTGACTGTCGGCGAGCAGCTGCTGGAAGCGGTCAACGCGCACGCGAAACTTCGCCGGGACGCGGCCCGGGCCCGGGCCGTCGAATTGCTCCGCCGGGTCGGCATCCCGGCCCCGCAGCGGCGGATGCGCGACTACCCGTTCCAGTTCAGCGGCGGCATGCTGCAGCGGGCGCTGATCGCGATCGCGCTGGCCTCCTCCCCCCGCCTGCTGCTCGCCGACGAGCCGACCACCTCGCTCGACGTGATCATCCAGGACCAGATCCTCAGCCTGCTGCTCGAGCTGCAGCAGGACACCGGGATGAGCATGATCCTGGTCAGCCACGACCTCGCGGTGATCACCGAGGTGTGCGACCGGATCATCGTGATGTACGCGGGCCAGGTGGTCGAGGAGGGCCGGGCCGCGGCCATCATCACCGAGCCGCGGCACCCCTACACCCGGGCGCTGCTCGGGGCGCTGCCGCAGGCCGGGCACCAGGGCGAGCTGCTCAGCATCCCCGGTCACCCGCCCAGCCTGATCGACCCGCCGGCCGGCTGCCGGTTCGCGCCGCGCTGCCCGCTGGTCACGGACAAGTGCCTGACCTGGGAAACCGAGCTGCTGAGCACCGGCGGGGACGGCCATCTGGCCCGGTGCTGGCGGCACGAGGAGGTGGCCCGGCAGGGTCCGGCCACGCAAGGCACTGTGCCGCAAAACACGGGGCCGCAGATTACGGAGGTGCACGAATGACGGGGAAGCGGCTCGGCATTGGCGTGGTGGGGGCAGGCCGGTGGTCCAACTGGGCGCACATGCCCGGCTGGGTCCGTGACCCGCGCTGCGAGCTGGTCGCGGTCTGCGACACCGAACTGGGCAAGGCGAACGAGGCCGCGGCCAGGTTCGGCGCGAAGGTGGCCACCGCGGACTACTCCGAACTGCTCCGCCGCGACGACATCGACGTGATCGACGTGGTCACCAGGGACAGCCAGCACTTCGAGATCAACTGGGCCGCGATCGAGGCCGGCAAGCACGTGCTGAGCGAGAAGCCGGTCGCGCACGACCACCGCGACGTGCGCCGGATCGCCGAGCTGGCGAATTCCAGGGGGCTGAAGACCAAGGTCGGCTTCACGTTCCGGTACAGCCCGGCGATCCGCTACCTGAAGGCCATGATCGACAGCGGGGCGCTGGGCACGCCGTTCATCTACAACGCCTACGAGCAGAACTCCCAGTGGCTGAACCCGCAGTCGCCGCTGCGCAGCGGCGAGCGGGCCGGCGATGGCCCGCTCAAGGTCGCCTCGCTGGAGGGCTACGGCGCGCCGGTCATCGACATCGGGCACTGGTTCATGGGCTCGGATCTGACCGCGGTGGTCGGCATGATGCGGAACTTCATCCCGGAGCGGATGATCCTGGATACCGGCAAGATGGCCCGGGTCAACATCGACGACGGCGACATCTTCCTGGGCGAGTTCGCCAGCGGCGCGATCTGCTCGGTCCAGTCCAGCTTCGTCACGGTCGGCAACTACCCCGGCATCGAGGTCCGGGTGTACGGCAGCGAGGGCGCCGCGATCGCCCGGCTGGTCGAGGAGTTCGGCATCTGCGAGACGCTGAAGGTGGCCAAGCCGGACGACGTCGAGTTCCGCGAGGTGGAGATCCCGGAGGAGTTCTACCCGGTGGGCGGCAGCCCGCGGGAGTCCTGGCGGACGCTGTACTACGCCAACCTGTGCGCGAACTTCGCCAGCGAGATCCTCGGCGAGGCGGACGGCAACGAGGGCAATTTCGCCGACGGCCTGTGGGTGCAGGAGGTCATCAACGCGGTGGAGATCTCCCACCACGAACGCCGCTGGGTCAGCCTCCCGCTCGACGGGCATGATGGGTGACCATGAGCACTGACCCGGTCCGCTGGGGCATCATCGGCACCGCCAACATCGCCCGCGGCCAGTTCCTGCCCGGGCTGCGCGCGGCGGGCGGCGTCGCCGCCGCGGTGGCCGGCCGGGACCTGGGCCGGGCGCAGGCGTGGGCGGAGCAGCACGGGGTGGACCGGGCGGTGGCCGGCTACCAGGCGCTGATCGACGACCCGGACATCGACGCTCTGTACATCCCGCTGCCGAACTCGCTGCACGCCGAGTGGACGATCAAGGCGCTGCGCGCGGGCCAGCCGGTGCTGTGCGAGAAGCCGCTGTGCGGCACGCTGGCCGAGGCCGAGCAGGTGCTGGCGGTGGCCGGGGAGACCGGCACGCTGCTCTGGGAGGCGTTCGTCTTCCCGTTCCACGCTCAGTTCGCCGCGGTCCAGAAGCTGCTCGCGGACGGCGCGATCGGCGACCTGCTGGAGATCCAGTCCGGCTTCCATTTCATGGTGGGGAATCCAGCGAACATCAGGCTGGCCCGGGACCTGGACGGCGGCGCGCTGAACGACGTCGGCTGCTACCCGGTCCGGATCGCCCTCGAGCTGTTCGGCGCGGGCCACACCGACGCGTGGGCGACCGCGGTCTGGGGCGGCCACGACGTCGACGTGGACACCCAGGGCAGCCTGGGCTTCCCCGGCGGCCGGCGGCTGCTGCTGACGTGCGGGATGCGGCGGGCCTACGACACGTTCACCCGGCTGCTGGGCACGGCCGGGCAGATCCAGCTGACCAACCCGTTCCACCCCGGCCGGGGAGACAGCTACACGGTGCTGGCCGACGGGGAGCCGCCGCGCACCCTGGACGCGGGCGCCGCCGAGCCATCGTTCACCGGCATGATCCGGCACATCCAGAACGTGCTGCGCGGCGGCGAGGCACCGCGTCAGCTGGCCCTGGACACGTCGCTGGCCTCCGCCCGGGCCCTGCACGACCTGCACCAGTCGATGGGCACCGCCCGGTAGCTGTGCTAGCTGGCTAGCTGCGGGCCGCTCGCTGTGCTGGCTGGCTAGCTGCGGGCCGCTCGCTGTGCTGGCTGGCTAGCTGCGGGCCGCTCGCTGTGCTGGCTGGCTAGCTGGGGACGGTCGCCACGCCGTCCGGGCCGCGGTCGAGGAACTCCTGGGCGGCGGCGAGCACGGCCACGATGTCCCGGCCCAGGGCCAGGTCGGCCCGCTGGACGGCGTACGGGGCCGGGTCGGTCAGCGCGGACACGCAGTGCGCCATCGCCTCCGGTGCGTCGTCATCATCGGAATCCGGCATGATCGCGGTCTGCTCCGCGCCGAAGATCCGCCATTCCGTGCCGCGCGCGCCCGGCGGCGCGGTCAGGCTGACCGAGATCGTGCTCGTCGCGCCGCTGGCGTGGCGCACGATCAGGTCGGTCTGGTCGCCGACGCCAGGCATGGCCACGACCGATTCGGCCGCGCCGAGCACCGGGAGCAGCACCGCCAGGGCGTGCGGCGCGAGGTCCCACAGGGCGCCCTTGTCCTGCCGCCAGACCGACTGGGCGAACGGGCTGCCCGGCTCGTAGATCGAGCTGAACCACCGCACGGAGGCCCCGGTCCACCCGCCGGGCGGCAGCGCGGCCAGCCACTGGGCGACCCGGGGAACGTACCGGTAGGTGTGGAACACCACGGCGCGGACGCCGGCCTGGGCGGCCGCGGCGGCCACCTGGTCGGCCGCGGCCAGGTCCAGCGCGACCGGCTTGTCCAGCAGCAGGTGGCAGCCGTGCCCGGCGGCCCGCACCGCGAGCCGGGCCTGGACGTGCGGGGGCACTGCTATCGCCACCGCGTCGACGTCGCCGAGCATGGTGTCCAGCTCCGCATAACTGCGTACTCCCAGAGCAGCAGAAGCCGCGTCGGCGCGGTCAGGATCGCGACCCCACACCCCGGCCAGCTCGCTGCCTGGATGGTCCCGCACCCCAGGACCGTGCACGGTGCGCGCCCAGAACCCGGTCCCGATCAGCCCGAATCGCATAACCAGGGATTCTCGCAGCCCGGCGGGCCGGTCAGCAGGCGGGCCGGGCTTCCAGCCGGACCAGCAGGCCCAGGTGGTCGGACAGGTAGGCGGGCGGCTGGCCGGGCCAGGACTGCTCCGCGGTGAACACCAGGGTGCTTTCTGCCACGGCCAGGCGGTCCCGGCCGGGGCGGTACAGCAGGTGGTCGATGCACCGGGGAGCGCGGCCGGGCCCGGTCCGGAACGTGGCCGGCGCCTGCCCGGCGAACGCGTCTTCCAGCCCGCTGCGGGCCGCGAACCCGGTGAAGAGGTCGCTGTCCTTGGCCACGTTGAAGTCGCCGGTGACCACTACTGGCCCGGTGCGGCGTTCGGCTTCCTCGTGGGCCTGCGCGGTCACTGCGGCGAGCTGGGCCTGGTGGACGGGGGCGTACCGGCTGCCGGGCGACCAGTCGCCGGCCCGGTTCGGGCTGAGGTGCAGGTTGATGATCGTGCCCGCGCCGCCGGCCAGGTCGGTGACCAGCAGGCCCTTGCGGCGCTCGGCGTTGAGCAGGCGGCGCAGCCGGTCTGGCTGGCCGCCGGGGCCGGGGGCGGGCAGCGGGCGGAACGTGGTCCGGGCGGCCGGGTCCCTGGTGAAGGTGACCAGGCCGCCGGACGGGCGGGCCGCGCCGGGCACGTGCCCGGGATACGGCAGCGACGGCAGCGCCGCGGCCAGCGCGCGGAGCACCGGGTAGGTGTGGACCTCCTGCACGCACAGCACGTCGAGGTCCAGCTGGCCGGCCAGCTCGCCGATCCGGGCCGCCCGGACGGTGGCCGGCGGCCGTGACAGCGGCACCCCGTGAATGTTCAGCGAGGCGATGGCCAGCTTCACGATCCCGCGGCCGCCGGCTGGCCGGGCACCACGCCAGGCGGGATCACGGTGGTGATGCAGAACGGGTGCCCGGCCGGGTCGAGGAGGACCCGGAACCGCGGGTCGGGCTGGAAGGCCGCCTCCTTCGCCCCAGCGGCGACGGCGCGGGCCACCGCCCCGTCCAGGCCGGCTCTGTCCAGGCCGGGGCCGCCGGTCAGGTCCAGGTGCACCAGCGGCGACCCGGGCCATTCCGGCGGCTGGTAACCCTCGACCCGCTGCGGGACCAGCACGCCGCCGCCGGGCACCTTGATCCCGCTGCTGCGCGGTGACGACCAGAGGGTCTCACCGCCCAGCAGCGCCAGGTAGAACCGGGCAAGCTCGCCCGGGTCGGCGCAATCCAGGGACACGGCGACCATCCGCAGCGGCGGGGGCGGCGGCGAGGGCGGCGGGCCGGCCGGCGAAGCATCAGTCATGCCCCGCAGTCTGCCGCAGCGGCCTGGCGTGGCCGCCCGCCGGCCGCCCGCCGGGCGCCGGTCCATGGCCTAACCTGGGCTGATGACCAGCCTGGAGCGGGCCAGGGCGTTCGCGCTGTCGCTGCCGGAGGCCACCGAGGAACCGCACCACGACATGTCGTCGTTCCGGGTGCGCGGCAAGATCTTCGCCACCGTCCCGCCGGACGGCGAGCACCTGCACGTGTTCCTGGACGAGCCGGAGGCGGCCGCGTGGGTGTCCGAGCACCCGGACGGCTACGAGCTGCTGCGCTGGGGCAAGCGGGTGGCGGGACTGCGGGTCACGCTCTGCCAGGCCCCGGACGACCAGGTCGGGGAGCTTCTGGAGGAATCCTGGCACCGGCGCGCGCCGAAGCAGCTGACCGCCGAGCGGGACCGGACCCGGCCCGCGGGCTAGGGCAGGCTGTCCGGCTGGACCTTGACCGGCACGGCCGCGATCAGGTCGGCCGGCGGCGGCGCGGGCTGGC
Source organism: Streptosporangiaceae bacterium (assembly GCA_036375995.1). Lineage (GTDB taxonomy): Bacteria > Actinomycetota > Actinomycetes > Streptosporangiales > Streptosporangiaceae > DASVBE01. Next base: position 9,963 of record DASVBE010000135.1, read on the forward strand.
CGTCCCCGTCCGGCTGAGCGGGCGGCCGGGCGCGGGCCACGTGCCAGGCGTGCGGCACGATCGCCACGACGACCAGCACGATGATCGTGATCAGCGCGTACCTGGACACCAGGTTGGCCGCCCTGACCCCGTCGTTGCCGAGGATGTAGCCCAGCGTGGCCAGCAGCGACGCCCAGGCGGCGGTGCCGATCACGTCGCAGACCAGGAACCAGGCCAGCGGCAGCCCGACCCAGCCGGCGACCGCGTACACCAGCGGGCTGGGCACCGGCAGGAACGCGGCCAGCAGCACGGCCACCGCGGCCCACCGCGGGCTGACCGACTCGGCCCGCCGCGCGAACCTGGCTGCGCGGCGGCTCCGCCCGGCGAAGAGCTGGATGATCCGGTGGCCCCACATATTCCCGGCCCACCAGAAGAACAGGTCGAACTTCATCATCCCCAGCAGCGCCGCCAGCACGACGAAGCCGAGCTCGACCGTGCTCTTCACGGCGGCGAACGCGCCCGCCGCCACAGTGGAGGAGTTGGACCCGGCCAGCACCTCGAGCAGCAGCGGATGGGAGGAGATCAGCCGTGGCGTGAGCGGGATCATGGCCAGGCCGTAGAACCCGCTGAGCATGATGACGGTCAGGCAGATGACGTCGCGGGCGCGGGCCTTGCCCGACCAGGGCCGCCAGTCGGGGATCTGCGGCTCGGCGGCCCGGTCCGCCGCCACGGCGGTCTCCGGCAGCTCCGGCGCCCCCGGCGGCACGGCCTGCCCGGGCTGCTCCGGCGGCCCGGACTGCCCTGGGTGGCTGGCTTCGCCCGGCCGCGGGCCAGCCGCAGGTAGGCCGCCTGCCGTCCCGGCTGGATCCCCTGCCGTCATCCTCACCTGCCGCCGCGCCGCACGCTTCCCCCGATGGGCTTCTTCCGATGATCGTACCTAGCCCGCCCACTGCCCTGCGCCGATCGCCCTAACCGGGCCCGGAGGACCGCAAACCGGGCACCTGCCGGACGGCACCCGGACGGCGGCGGGCAGCGCGCTGCCGGTCGATCAGATCCGCGGCCTGATCCGCGGCAGCCAGCGCGTCCGGGTTGCCGTCCAGCGCGGGCAGGCGGGCCAGCCGGTCCCGGCCGCGGCCGGCCCGGTCGGTGTCTGCGTCATCACCTCATGCTGGTCCCTCAACCCGGCTTGAAGTCGAGGGAGCCGGCGACGCCGCCGACGGAGCGGGCCCCCGGAGGGTAAGGGCCCGGCCCGCCGGGGCGCGGTCACCGGCGCATCATCATCCCGGCGCCGTCCGGCACCACGATGCTGCTCGCCTGGATGGCCCGCAGCCCGGAGCCGAGCCGGCTCCGCGCCTGGCGCAGCAGCACCAGCGAGTCGGTGGCCGGCGTGCGGTCCGCGGACCGGTCGGGGTCCGCTCCGTGCTCCTCGATAAGGTGCGCCTGCAGCGCCGCGGCGATCTCGTCCGCAGCCTTGAGCGCCTGGCAGAGGGCTTGGTCCCGGGCGGTGTCATCAACCATGACTGATCTATTCCCCGGACCGGGCCGGTCATCCCGCCGGCCTCGCGGGCACCTCCCCCGGCAGCCCCGCGGCGGCCGCCGCAGTCACAGGCCCGGCAGGCTTCCCTGGCCGCCAGACCCGCTCGCCCAGCAGCGCCAGCGCGGCGGGCAGCAGCACGCCGCGGACCACGGTGGCGTCGATCAGCACCGCGGCGGCCAGGCCGACGCCGAGCATCTGCAGCGCGATCACCGACAGGCTCGCCAGGATGGAGAACACCGCCACCATGATCACGGCCGCGCTGGTGACCACCCCTGCGCTGCTGGCGATGCCGCTGACCAGCGCGTCCTGCATCGCCGCACCCTTTCTCCGGTGCTCGCGGACCCGGCTCAGGATGAACACGTGGTAGTCCATGCTGAGCCCGAACAGGAACACGAACAGGAACAGCGGGACCCACGGCACGATCGCCCCGTAGCTGGTGAACCCGAGCAGCCCCTCGAAATGCCCGCCCTGGAAGATCCACGTGACCAGCCCGAAGCCGGCAAAAGCCGACAGCAGGTTGAGCCCGACTGAGATCAGCGCGACCCCCGCGGACCGGAACGCGACCAGCAGCAGCACGAACGCCAGCACCGCGGCCACCCCCAGCACCAGCGGCATCCTGGCCCGCAGCACGGACCGGTCGTCGGCATTGGCCGCCGGCTCCCCGGTCACCGAATACCGCACCCCGTCGACCCGCCCCAGCGTGGCTGGCAGGGCATCGTCGCGCAGCACGGAAAGTGCTTCATGGGTTACGGAATCATCCCCGTTGCCCGCCAGCGGAACGTCGATCACCAGCCCGCGGCCGTCCGCTACCGCGGACGCGGTGACCGGCAGGCGCAGCGGCCCGGTCCCGGTCGCCTTCGCGCGCAGCGCCGCGACCGCGCGGGCCACCTCGGGCCGGCCCAGGTCCCGCCCGGTGACCACGACCTGCGCGGGCGCGGGCCGGCCGGGGAACGCCGCGGCGATCTGGTTCGCGGTGCGGGCTATCGGCAGACTGCCGGGGAAGCCACCGTTGGGCGGGTTGCCGAAGCGCATACCGAGTGCGGGCGCGGCCAGCGCGAGCAGGGCTATGCCGGCCACCGCGGCCCACACCGCCGGGCGGCGGACCACCCGGCGGACCAGCGCGGCCCACAGCCGGGACGGCTTCGCCGCGGTACGCCGCCTGCCGAGCCACGGGATCCGGGCCCGGTCAGCCCACGGGCCGAGCCAGGACAGCAGCGCGGGCAGCGCGGTCAGCGACCCGAGCACGGCCACCCCGACGACCACGATCGTGCCGACCGCGATGCCGCTGAACACGTCGTACCCGCTCAGGAACAGCCCGGCCAGCGCGGTCATCACGGTCAGCCCGGAGACGACGATGGCCCGGCCCGACGTGCGCGCGGCGATCCGCAGGGCCTCCGCGGTGCTCGCCCCGCGGGCCCGTTCCTCGCGTTCGCGGCGCAGGTAGAACAGCGAGTAGTCGATCCCGACGGCCATGCCGATGATGAGCACGACCTCCGAGGTGCTCTGCCCCACCGGCAGCCAGTGGCTGGGGATGGCCAGCAGCGAGATCGCGGTCATCACCGCGGTCGCGGCCAGCAGCAGCGGTATGCCCGCCGCGATCAGTGCCCCGAACACGCCGAGCAGCAGGACCAGGGTGATCGGCACCGAGGTCACCTCCGCCTTGCGGAAGTCCTGGCCGATCAGCTTGGTGGCGGCCCGGTCCCCGGTGGCGTCCCCGGCCTCGGCGATCCGCAGCCCGGGGGACGCGGCCTGGACCCGTTCGACCGCCCGCATCGCGGGGACCACGGCCTGGTCCACGTTGGACTGGTCGCCGGGCACGGTGAAGGTGACCAGCGCGCTACGGCCGTCGGCGGAGACCAGCCCCGCTCCCCCAGCCCGGCCCGGGCCGCTGATGTGGGCCGCCGCGTGCGGCAGCGCGGCCAGCGCGGTGGTGACCTCGGCGGTGGCCCGGCGCAGGGCCGGGTCGGTGCGGTAGGTGCCGGGCTGGCCCGGCCGCTCCGCGATCAGCACGCGCTCGGTAGCGGGCTGGGTGACGCCCAGCCGGTCCAGGGTCCGCTCGGCCTGGCCGGCCTGGCCCGCGTCGTAGGAGGGCAGGTCCCTGGTGCCGAGTTGCTGGCCGCCGATGAACGCGGCGGCGGTCAGGGCCAGCCAGCCGAACACGGCGGTCTTCCGGTGCCGGGCGCTCCACCCGGCGATCCGCTCGGTGTAGGGAGCCCGCGGCGGCGGGGCAGGCGGCGAGCCTGTTTCTGGCGTGGCTGAACTCAACGTCTGGCGCATGGCGGTTCCTTCGTGAACGGCAGCGCTGTGGCTGCGGGATGCGGTGTTTGCGGATGCGGTGTCTGCGGATACGGCGGATGCGGTTGCGGGCGGGCCTGGCGGCCGGGGCCGGGCTCAGCCCGGCCGGTCAGTCAGCGGCGGTCAAAGGTCGGTGCGGCAAAGGGTCGGTGCGGCAAAAGGTCAGGCGGCCAGGCCGGCCGCGGCGGCGGGGCGCTCGCGCAGCGCGAGCGCAGCCGGGATGAGGGTGGCGGTCAGCGCGATCAGCAGGCAGGCCCCGGCCACCCCGCCAGCCGCGGCCCAGGGCAGGTCCAGCGGGACCGCCGGGGTCGTTTCGGCCAGGCCCGCCCGGACGCCCACCGCGGTCACCGCGATGACCAGGCCGGCCAGCAGCACCGCGGCGGCGGTGGTCAGCGTCGCCTCGGCGGCCAGCATGCGGAGCACCTGGCCCCGGGTGGCGCCGGACAGCCGCAGCACGGCCAGCTCGGTGCGCCGGTCGCCGATCGTCATCACCAGCGTGTTGGCGATGCCGACCGCGGCGTACAGCAGGGCCAGGCCGAGCACGATGAGCATGGCCATCCTGTTGACCCGGTCGTTCTCGCTCCGGCCCGCGGCCAGGTACCGCGCGGTGGGCGCGATCGCTGCCCCGGCGGCCTGCGCCGCGGCGCGCACCCCGGCCAGGCTGGCGCCCGGGTCCAGCCGCAGGTACACGGCGCTGGCCAGCGGGGTGCCGGTGTGCGCCGCGTGCAGCGCCCAGGGCAACAGCACGGTCTGGGACAGGTCGAGCTGGCTGGCGTACACCGCGACGACCCGGAGCCGGACCGGCGCGGAGTCGCCCAGCCACAGCTGCGCGGTCTGGCCGACCCGCCACCGCCCGGCCGGCACCGCGACCGTGCCGGTGCCGGTCAGGCCGGCCAGGCTGCCCGCCAGCACCGGCAGGCTCAGCACCCGGGCGGCCTGCGGCCCGGGCACGTACTCGCCGGTCCACTGGTCCGGCTCGCCGCCGGCCGGCACGTAGACCGGCTCCACCGCGGCCGGCACCGCGGCGGCCACCCCGGGCGCGGCGGCCAGCCGGGCCACCGCCGGGCCGGCCAGGCCCGTGCTGGCAAACCCGGCGGCGGCCCGCGCGGTGGCCACGTACGGCACGGTGACGCGGGTCGCCGCGGCCCGGTGCGTGGCCCCGGCGAACGTGCCGAACCCGGCCGTCATCGCCCCGGCGAACGCCACCGTCAGCAGGACCGGGGCGAGCACCGCCGCGGTCCGGCGGCGGTTGCCGGCCACGGCGGACCGGGCCAGCCGCCAGGCCGAGCCCCGGGACCCAGCCAGCGGCAGCGCGGCGATCAGCCCGGCCAGCGGGCGGATCGCCGTGGGCAGCAGCAGAGCGGCGCCCAGGATCAGCAGCAGCACGATCGGCAGGACCAGCGCCTCGCCGTCGGCCGAGTGCATCCCGCTTAGCACGGCGAACAGCACCGCGGCGCCGGCCAGCGCGGCCGGGCCGGCCGCCCAGCGGAACGCGGTCATCACCCGCCGGTCCCGGCCGGCCTCGCGCAGTGCCTCCGCCGGGCGGGTCCGGCCTGCCCGCCGGGCCGCGGCCAGCGCGCCGCCCAGCGCGATCAGCAGGCCGGCGCCGAACGCGGCGGCCAGCGGCCAGAGGATCACGTGGACAGTGAGGCCGGCGGGCGCGAACCTCTCGCGGGCCAGCAGCGCGGCGAACGGCCCGGCGATGACCGGCCCGAGGGCGGTGCCCGCGGCCGACCCGGCCGCGCCGGTGATCAGCGCCTCACCGAGCACCAGCCGGCGGACCTGCCGTGGCGTGGCCCCGGTGGTGCGCAGCAGGCCGAGCTCGCGGCGGCGGGCCGCGACCGCGTAGCCGAACGTGCCGGCCAGCACGATCACCGACACGAAGCCGGCCACCCCGGCGGCCGAGCCGAGCAGCGCGGACGCCACCGCGACCAGGTCACCGCCGGGGTCGGGCTCGGCCAGCGCGCGCCGGTCCCCGGTCAGAACCTGGACCGGCAGGCCGCGGGCGCCGGACCGGGCGCGGCGGGCCAGCGCGGCGGCGTCCTGCCCGGCCCGCGGGGTCAGCGCGACCGCGCTGATCCGGTTCCCGGCCAGCTGCCGCGCCACCGCACCGGTGGCGTAGAACGCGGGCGGGGCAGGCGTGGCCAGCACGCCGCTGACCGTGAACCGGCGCGGGCCGGCCGCGGTCTGCACGGTGACCGGCTGGCCCGGGGCGTACCGGGCCGGGGCGGTCAGCACGAGCTGGCCGGGGCCGCCCGGCGGGCCGCCCGCCACCCAGCGGTACGGGTGCAGCCCGGCCGCGGCCCACGGGTGGATGGCCTGCCCGGGCGCGCCCGCGGCCTGGCCGTACCCGGCGTAGTCGGTGACCGCCGCCGCCCCGGACCCGGTGCTGACCAGCGAGGCCAGCCGGGCGGCCAGCGCGGCGGGCACGGCGCGGGCGGCTGGGGTGCGCTCGGTCTGGGTTTCCCGGTCGCCCCCGGTGCCGGTGGTCACCGAGACCGTGTCGTCGCCGGCCACCACCACCGCGGCCCGGGTGAACCAGCGCGGCTGCAGCCGGGTGCCGCTGACCGCGCTGACGATCGTGAGCGTCATCGCGCCGAGCAGCCCAACGCTGAGCGCCAGCGCCACGAAGCTGCCGGCCAGGCTGAGCGGGCGGTCCAGCGCGGACCGCCAGGCCAGGCCCCTCACCGGACCGCTCCGGCGGGGGCCTGCCCCGGGGTCCCGGGTCGATCAGGGAGCGGGCATCCCGCGCCCGGCCGGCCAGGCGGAGGCGGAGCCAGT
>DASVBE010000211.1:0-4037 GCA_036375995.1 Streptosporangiaceae bacterium
GGTAGAGGCTCCCAGGCTCGCGATGCAGGCGCCTGCTGCCTGCGGCCAGGCATGTGATGATCAGGCGGGGGAAGGGGGCGTGCGTGCGGTATCTGATCGTGGCTGAGGCCTACCGTGACCTGGAGCAGGTCAGCAGCCGACTGGCACTGACGGAGCGGCTGGCCGCGTTGTTGGCGCGGACCCCGGACGGGCTGTTGCCGGCCGTGTGCTACCTGTGCCAGGGGCTGATAGCGCCGGAGTTCGCCGGGGTGGACCTCGGCCTGGCCGAGAAGCTCGCCGTCCGCGCGGTGGCCACTACGGCCGGCGTTGACGCTGGCCAGGTCGCCGTCCTGGTGCGGGAGACCGGTGACCTGGGCCAGGCCGCGGAGCGGCTGCTCATTCCCGGGCGAAGCGGCTGGGCGGCCAGCCTGGAAGTCACCGATGTGGTGGGCACGCTGCGCGAGATCGCCGCCGCCGGGGGGACAGGCTCGCAGGGCCGCAAGCTGGAGCTGCTGGCCGGGCTGCTGGCCCAGGCCACCCCGCTGGAGGCCCGCTACCTGCTGCGCCTGGTGACCAGGAACCTGCGGCTGGGCATCGGCACACCCACCATCCTGGACGCGCTGGCCCAGGTGCACGCGGGCGGCAAGGCCGCCCGGCCAGTGCTGGAGCGCGGCTACAACATCTGCTGCGACCTCGGCAAAGTGGCCGGCACCTTGGTGAACGGCGGACTGGCCGCGGTGGAACAGCTGCGGGTCCAGCCGGGAAACCCGGTGCGGGTCATGCTGGCCCAGCGGCTGGCCGAGGCCGACCAGATCCTGGCCCGGCTGGGCGGACGGTGCGCGGCCGAGTACAAGTACGACGGCGTGCGGATCCAGGCACACCGCACCGCCGACGGAACGATCGAGCTGTTCACCCGGCGGCTTGAGCAGATATCCGCACAGTTCCCAGATGTCGTCGAGCTGCTGCGAGCGGGACTTAGGCCGGCCGAGGCGATCCTGGAAGGGGAGGTCGTCGCCTACGACGCGGCGGCGGGCGAACTGCGACCGTTCGGCGAGGTCATGCTGCGGCGCCGTAAGCACGGTATCGACCAGGCCATCCGGGACGTGCCCGTTGGGCTGTTCTGCTTCGAGCTGCTGTACGCCGATGGCGAGGACCTGACGATGCTGCCGTATCCGCGCCGGCGCGCTGCGCTGGAGGCGGCCGTTGCCCTCTCGCCCCGGCTGCGGCTGACCACCGCCGCCGAGGTCACCGGCCCGGCCATGCTGGACGCGATGTTCGCCCAGGCGGTCACCGACGGGTGCGAGGGCCTGGTGTGCAAGTCGACCGGGCCGGATTCGGCCTACCAGGCCGGTGCGCGCGGCTGGCAGTGGATCAAGCTCAAGAGAGACTACCGAACCGAGCTGTCCGACACCGTCGACCTGGTCGTCATCGGCGCGTTCGCTGGGCGCGGCCGCCGCGCCGGGGTCTACGGCGCGGTGCTGCTGGCCGCCTACGACGCGAATGCCGACGTGTTCCGCGCGGTGACCAGGTGCGGCGCCGGGTTCTCCGACGCCGACCTGGCCGCACTGCCCGCCCGGCTGGCGCCGCTGCAAAGCCCGCGCAAGCCCGCCCGGGCCGACGCGCGCCAGGAACCGGATGTCTGGTTCGAGCCCGGCCTGGTGCTCGAAGTCCTCAGCGCCGAACTGACCCTGTCCCCGAACTACGCCGCAGCCTGGGGCCAGATCCGCGATGACGCCGGGCTGGCCATGCGCTTTCCCCGGTTCACCGGCCGGTGGCGCGACGACAAAACGCCAGAGGACGCCACCACCATCACCGAGCTGACCGAGCTGTTCCGCGCCGCCCGGCGCACGCCTGCCGGCGGCTAAACGCGCTCATAACAGCGTGCTAGCCGCCGCTTACCCCCCAGCCGGGGTGGCCCGCCGGAACGAGTACCCACTGCGCAGAACCCCGGCGCCGTTTGCCAGCGGCGTGAGCTGAGCCGGGCTCAGCCGGCATCCCTCCCGGGAGCTGAGCCGTTGTGCTCCCTGGCGCAATCGCGCAAGCGGTAAACCTAGCCGGGGGATCCGCCGCCGGCTTCTGGTTAGCGAAGCGTCCTGAACGCTGCCCGCATTTCGGCAGCCAAGAGGTCCGGCTGGACCCCGCTAGGGTCGCAGTGCCGTCATAGCCACGTGTAGTGGCGCCTCGAGGGGTGCCGGGGGCGCTGCCAGTCATCGTGGTGGTGCCACCGCCGCTGCGACCCGCGGAAGGCAGCGGCGCCGATGACGAATGTCATCAGCCAGAACAGCAAGATCACGTTAACGAACGTGGCCAGCAGCCAGCCGGTGGGCGGGATCAGCAACGCCGCGAGCAGCGCGAGCAGAATCAGCGGCGGGAAGCGCGGGCGGCGGCGGATGGCCCAGCCGGGCGTGGCCCGCAGTGGGGGCAGCGCCGGGACGGGCCCGGGCAGGTCGGCCATGATCCGGCGGAGGTCGCCGAATGTCTTGGCGTTCAGCGCCGCCAGCAGCCGCTCGTCCAGTTCGCCGGACGTGATCCGGCCCGCGGCGAAGTGGTCGCGCAACTGGGTGGTGACGCGCTCCCGGTCGGCGTCGGAAACGCGGATGCTGTCGTCCATCAGTTGCCCCCGGTTTCCGTGGTGAACACCACCTGCACGGTCCGCTCGTCGGTGCCGCGCACGACGCGGAGTTCGAGGGTGCCGCCCTGCGCCCCCCGGAGCGCGTCGAACAGGTCGTCGACGCCGGCGACCGGCTGGCCCGCGGCAGCCACGATCAGGTCGCCCGAGGAGAGGCCGGCGCGGGCGGCCGGGCTGTCCTTGGCTACCTGGTGGATGAGCAGCCCTTCGGTGTCGGGCAGGCCGACGGCGCGGCGCAGCCGCCTGGCCACAGGACGGGGAGCGATGGCGATGCCAAGCTGTGGTGGCGCCGATGACTCGCCGCGGGCAAGCGCGTCGGCCTGGGCCGCCATTGCCTCGTCGGCGGGTAGGGCCAGGTAAAAACCCTCGCCGAGGCGGTTCGTGTTGATGCCGAGCAGCCGCCCCTCGACGTCGAGGACCGGGCCGCCGGAAGAGCCGGGCAGCAGCGGCGCGGTGTGCTCGAGGCTGCCGGTGATGCGGCGGCCGCGCGGGCCCCGGAACGCCCGGTCCACGCCGGAGACGAACCCGAACGTCACGCGCAGCCCGCGCCCGCCGGGGTTGGACAGGGCGAACACCGGCGTCCCGATCGCGGCGGACGCGCCGTCGGCCCACGCCAGCGCCGCAGCGCCGCCGGTGTCGACCTCGATGACGGCGAGGTCGCCGTCGAGGTCGTGCCCGGCCACACTGCCCTCGGCCGTCCGCCCGTCGGCGAAGGTGACCGTGACCTGATCGCCGCGCACGTTGTGCGCGTTGGTCAGCACGCGGCCCTCGGCCAGGACGATGCCCGAGCCGACGCCCCACCGCTGCCCGATGCCCACTACCGAGGAGCCGGCGCCCTCTGCGTGCTGCCTGATGCTTGCCTGGACCTCGTCAAGGATTGTCATCGCCGCTATGCCTCCAGTAGCTAGTAGCTTGCAAATTACTACTGACTACGGCTTGCCTGTCAACGCCTGCGACTAGGATCCGCTCATGGCTGAACAGGAGAACGGCTCATCCCCGCTAGCCGAGGCGCTGGTCAGGGTCGGTGACCGGTGGACGCTACTGGTGGTCGAGGCACTGCTCGGCGGACCACAGCGGTTCAATGACCTGCTCGGCCAGATCCCCGGGATCGCCGCGAACATCCTCTCCGAGCGCCTGAAGCGGCTGGAGCGCGAAGGGCTGCTGATTGCCCGGCCCTACTCGGAGCGGCCGCCCCGGGCCGCCTACCAGCTGACCGCCGAGGGCACCGAGCTCGCCGGGGCGATGCGCCTGCTGGCGCACTGGGGAGCCAGATACGCCGACCCAGCCGAAGCCCCCCGCCACCCCGCCTGCGGCACCCTTCTCGAGGCCCGCTGGTACTGCCCGACCTGCGACCACCTCGTCGACCACGAGCCCCGCGACGCAGAGGTCAGCTACCTCTAACGCCGGAACCGGGGCGCGCAGGTGAACC
>DASVBE010000219.1:0-18663 GCA_036375995.1 Streptosporangiaceae bacterium
GCGCCGTTGGGCCCCAGGATCGCGGTGACCTGGGCGCGTTCCGCCCGGAGCGTCAGCCCGGCCACGGCCACGGTCCGCCCGTAGCTCTTGGCCAGGCCAACGATGTCCACGGCCGGATCGGTGCTCACGCTGGCGAGTCTAGGGGCTGGCGGCACGCCACGGCCGTCCGCCCGGTTACCCGGCCTGAGCCCGGTTTCCGCGCTGCGCCAGCGCCCCGGCGGTCGCCGTGGCCACAGCTGCTAACGAGGCGGGCCGGCCGGGTTAGCTGGGCGTGACGAAGCTGGCCAGGAGTTCTGCTTGCCGCTGGCGGCTTTCTTCGTGGAGGTACATCATGTGGCCGGCTTCGAAGTAGGCGAATTCCACGCGTTCGGCCAGCTCGGCGGGGATGGCCAGGTGGGCGAAGTCGTGCTCGGCCGCGAAGTACGGGGTGGCCGCGTCGTGGTAGCCGCAGGACACGTGCACCCGCATCGCGGGGTTGGTCCGCATGGACTCCGCCAGCTTGTCGACCACCTGGACGTTCACGGCCTCGAAGTCCTTGAACGACCAGGGATGCACGCGGCTGGTCAGGGTCTCGTAGGGCAGGTCGATCTCGTAGCCGAGCTCGGCCCGGACGTAGTGGTTCAGCGCCGCGGCGTACGGGCCGGTGATCGCGTCGATCGACGGGTCGCTGGTCCACTGCTCGCGGCCGTAGTCGGTGTCCCAGCCGAGGAACCGGCCGTCGATCCGGCCGACCACGCGCCGCTGGTCGCGCATCAGCTCGGTGAGGAACCGGATGTGCTCGGGCCGCAGGTTGACCCGGTCCACGTAATCCTCGGTCAGCCCGGTCAGCGCGGCGACGCGCCGCACCGCCTCGGCCCGCTCGCCGGCGGTCAGCCGGGTGCCCTGGGACAGCGCCCACCGGTAGTCCCGCGCGGCATACGACTCGGCTTCGTCCAGGACCTCGCGCAGCGGCCGGTCGCCGTGCTTCCCGTGGTAGTGGGCGATTGCGGCGTAGGTCGGCAGATAGCAGATATACGGCTCGTCGTTGCCGGCCGCGAACTCGACGGAGCCGCCGTCCAGGAAGGCGGAGATCAGGATCAGCCCGTTCAGGTACATCCCGTACCGCCGCTGGAGGTGCAGGGCCAGGCCCGCGGCGCGCATCGTGCCGTAGGACTCGCCGCACAGGTATTTCGGCGACATCCAGCGCTTGTTGCGGGTGGTCCACAGGCGGATCACCTCGCCGACGGACTCGATGTCCGGCGCGTAGCCGTGGAAGTCGCCGGGCTTCTCGCCCTTGACCGCGCGGGAGAAGCCGGTCGACACCGGGTCGATGAAGACCAGGTCGGAGTGGCGCAGCAGGGACTCGGTGTTGTCGGCCAGCCCGTACGGCGGCGGGACCAGATCGCCGACGTCGCCCGACAGGACCCGGCGCGGGCCGAGCAGGCCCATGTGCAGCCACACGCTGGCCGACCCGGGCCCGCCGTTGAACGCGAACGTGACCGGCCGCGGCGACGGGGCCGTGCTGCCGTCCGGCGGGCTGTCACCGGCGACGCTGTCACTGGCGACGCTGTCACCGGCGACGTAGGAGACCAGGAAGACCTCGGCCTTCGGCTTCACGCCGTCCGAGGTGCCCTCGGTGTGCGCTTCCTCGTGCAGCACCACACGGCCCGCGGTGGCGGTGTACCGCAGGCCGCCGCCCGGCCCGGGCAGCACATGTTCCGTGCTGACGAAGTCGTCGGCCAGCTCCGCTACCGGGCCGGCCGTGGCCTCGTCCCGCTCCGCGGCATCCCGTCCCTCGTTACCGGTCATGAGGCGAACGCAGAGGTGAGGCGGGAGGCGGCGATCAGCGCCTGGAAAAGGCTGGGGTCGGTGCCCGACTCGGGGTGCCACTGCACCGCGAGCGCGAACGGGCTGCCGGGGATGTCGATGTCCACGGCCTCGATGATGCCGTCGGGCGCCCAGGCGACCGCGGTCAGTCCCTGGCCGAGCCGGTCGATGGCCTGGTGGTGCGCGCTGGGCACGGACTCCAGCTCGGTCCGGCACAGGACGGCGGCCAGCGCGCTGCCGGCCGCGACCCGCACCGGGTGCGACCCGTACTGGCCCGGCGCGGGCGCGTGGTCATGGTGCCCCACCCCGTCGGGCAGGTGCTGGTGCAGCGTGCCGCCGCGGGCCGCGTTGATCACCTGCAGGCCGCGGCAGATGCCGAGCACCGGCAGGCCGCGGCTGGCGGCGGCCTCGAAGAGGGCCAGCTCGGCGGCGTCGCGGGCGGGCCGGATGCTGCCGGTCTGCGGGTGCGGGTCCGCGCCATAGCGGGCCGGGTCCAGGTCGCCGCCGCCGGACAGGATCAGGCCGTCGAGCCGGCTCAGCGCGGCCTCGATGCCGGCCGCCGGGGGCAGCAGCACCGGCAGCCCGCCGGCCGCGGCCACCTGGGCGGCGTAGGCCTCCGGCAGCACGACCGCGTCCAGGTCCCAGGCGCCCCAGCGGGCGGGTTCACCGTACGCGCTGATCCCGATGAGCGGCGCCCCGGCAGGCGCCGGCGCCAGCATTGCCTCACTCAACCCAGTTACCTCGAATCCCCTTGCCCAAGGCGTAAGAACAGCCGTACCAGCTGGCACGCCTCACAAGGGTGTCACATAGGCCCCAGAGATCCCGCCGTCGACCAGGAACGCGGACGCGGTGATGAACGACGCGTCGTCGCTGGCCAGGAAGGCGACCGCGGCGGCGATCTCCTCGGCCTCGGCGAACCGGCCCAGCGGGACGTGCACCAGCCGCCGCGCGGCCCGTTCCGGGTCCTTGGCGAACAGCTCGCGCAGCAGGGGAGTGTTGACCGGGCCGGGGCACAGCGCGTTGACCCGGATTCCCTCCCGGGCGAACTGCACGCCCAGCTCGCGGCTCATCGCCAGCACGCCGCCCTTGGACGCGGTGTAGGAGATCTGCGAGGTGGCCGCGCCGAGCACGGCCACGAACGACGCGGTGTTGATGATCGACCCGCGGCCGGCCCGCTGCATGTGCGGCAGCACGTACTTGCAGCACAGGTAGACCGAGGTCAGGTTGATCTCCTGGACCCGGCGCCAGGCGTCCAGCCCGGTGGTCAGGATCGAGTCGTCCTCGGGCGGGGAGATGCCCGCGTTGTTGAAGGCGATGTCCACCCGGCCGTGCTGCGCCACCACGCCGTCGAACAGCCGCTGGACGTCGTCCTCGCGGGACACGTCCGCGGCCACGAACGAGCCGCCGGTCTCCGCGGCCACCTTCTGGCCCGCGGTCTCGTCGATGTCGACGGCCACGATCACCGCACCCTCGGCGGCCATCCGGCGGGCCGTGGCCAGCCCGATGCCACTGCCCGCGCCGGTGATCACGGCGACCCGATCCTGCAACCGCTGCATCGGACTGCTCACTCCTCGGTGGCGATAAAGACGTTCTTGATGTCGGTGAACGAGTCGAGCGCGTCCGGGCCCAGCTCACGGCCCAGGCCGGACTGCTTGAACCCGCCGAACGGGGTCCAGTAGCGGACCGAGGAGTGCGAGTTCACCGACAGGTTGCCGGTCTCCACCCCGCGGGCCACCCGGATCGCCCGGCCGACGTCCCTGGTCCAGATGGACCCGGACAGGCCGTACGGCGAGTCGTTGGCCATCCGGATGGCCTCGGCCTCGTCCTCGAACGCCGACACGGTCACCACCGGGCCGAAGATCTCCTCGGTCCAGGCCCGGTCGGTCGTGGACACCGGGGCCAGCACGGTCGGCGGATACCACCAGCCGGGCCCGTCCGGCGCGGTGCCGCGCAGTGCTACCGGCGCCCCGTCCGGTACGTAGGAGGCCACGTGCTCGCGGTGCGCGGCGGAGATCAGCGGGCCCATCACGGTGTCCTCGGAAGCCGGGTCGCCGACCCGGACCGCGTTGATGGCCGGCTCGAGCAGCTCCATGAACCGGTCGAGCACCGAGCGCTGGACCAGGATCCGGGACCGGGCGCAGCAGTCCTGCCCGGCGTTGTCGAAGACCGCCGCCGGCGCGGTGGCCGCGGCCTTTTCCAGGTCCGCGTCGGCGAACACGATGTTCGCGCTCTTGCCGCCGAGCTCCAGCGTGAGCCGCTTGATCTGGGCCGCGCAGCCGCGCATGACCTGCTGGCCGACCTCGGTCGACCCGGTGAACACGATCTTGCGGACCAGCGGGTGGTCGACCAGCCGCTGGCCGACCACGCTGCCCTTGCCCGGCAGCACCTGGAACACGCCCTCGGGCAGCCCGGCGGCGAGGGCCAGCTCGCCGATCCGGATCGCGGTCAGCGGGGTCATCTCGGCCGGCTTGGCCACCACCGTGTTGCCCGCGGCCAGGGCCGGGGCCAGGCCCCAGGACAGGATCGGCATCGGGAAGTTCCACGGCACGATCAGCCCGACCACGCCGAGCGGCTCGGCGAACGTCACGTCCAGCCCGCCGGCCACCGGGATCTGCCGCCCGAAGGCCCGCTCCGGCGCACCCGCGTAGTACGCCAGCACGTCCCTGACCTGTCCGGCCTCCCAGCGGGCCGCGCCGACCGGGTGCCCGGAGCCGGCCACCTCCAGCGCGGCCAGCTCCTCGGTGGCGGCCCCCACCTCGGCGGCGAACGCGCGCAGCAGCGCAGCCCGCTCGCCGGGCGCGGTGGCCCGCCAGGAGACCTGCGCGGCGGCGGCCCGCTCGATGGCCTCGTCGGTCTCCTGCGCCGAGGTCGACGGCACGGTGCGGACCGGCTGCTCGGTGGCAGGGTTGATCACGGTGTAGGTCGGCATGCTGTGTGTTTGTCCCCGTCCCGCCCGGGCTACAGCCGCTCGAACGAGCGCTGCAGCTCCCAGTCGGTGACCGCGGCATCGAACGCGGCCAGCTCGACCCGGGCGTAGTTGGCGTAGTGCGCGCGGACCTCGGCGCCGAACGCCGCCTCGGCCAGCTCGCTCTTCTCCCACAGGTCCAGGGCGTCGCGCATGGTGTGCGGCACCCGCGGGCCGGCGTCGGTGTAGGCGTTGCCCGGATGGGCTTCTTCCAGCGGCAGCTCGTGGTCGATGCCGTGCAGCCCGGCAGCGATCATCGCGGCGACGGCCAGGTACGGGTTGACGTCGCCGCCCGGGACCCGGTTCTCCCCGCGCAGCCCGGGGCCGTGCCCGACCAGCCGGATCGCGCAGGTCCGGTTGTCCACGCCCCAGCGGACCGAGGTGGGCGCGAAGCTGCCGGGCACGTACCGCTTGTAGGAGTTGATGTTCGGCGCGTAGCACAGGGCGAACTCGCGCATCGCGGCCAGCTGCCCGGCGATGAAGTGCTGGCCGGCCTTGGACAGCCCGTGCGGGCCGTCCCCGGCCAGCACGGACCGGCCCTCGTTATCGCGCAGCGACAGGTGGATGTGGCAGGAGTTGCCCTCGCGCTGGTTCGGCTTGGCCATGAACGTGATGCTCATGCCCTCCTGGGCGGCGATCTCCTTGGCCCCGGTCTTGTAGAGGGAGTGGCTGTCGCAGGTGGTCACGGCGTCCGCATAGCGGAACACGATCTCGTGCTGGCCCAGGTTGCACTCGCCCTTGGAGGACTCGACGTACATCCCGGCCCCGGCCATCCCGTTGCGGATCTTCCGCAGCAGCGGCTCGATCCGGGACGAGCCCAGGATCGAGTAGTCCACGTTGTACTGGTTGGCCGGGACCAGGTCGCGGTACTGCTTGGCGGCCGCCTCCTCGTAGGTGTCCCGGTAGACCACGAACTCCAGCTCGGTGCCGGCCATCGCCTGCCAGCCCCGCTCGGCCAGCCGGGCGGTCTGTGCCTTGAGGATCTGCCGTGGCGAGGCCACCACCGGCCTGCCGTCCAGCCAGGCCAGATCGGCCAGGACCAGGACGGTGGCCTCGTGCCAGGGCAGGAAGCGCAGCGTGGACAGGTCAGGGACGAGCACGAAGTCGCCGTAGCCGCTTTCCCACGACGACATCTCGTACCCGTCCACGGTGTTCATGTCGACGTCCACCGCGAGCAGGTAGTTGCAGCCCTCGGCGAGATGATCGGTGACCTCGGCCAGGAAGAACTCCGCGGACAGCCGCTTGCCCTGGAGCCGGCCCTGCATATCGGTGAAGGCCAGCACCACGGTGTCGATCTCGCCAGTGCCGTAGCCGGTGCGCAGCCGCTCGAGCGTCAGCATTCCCGGGCGGCGCGGGCCGGTCCCGCTCGCGGCAGCCATCAGGCGGACAGCTCCCGCTCGATCGCGGCCAGTTCCTCAGCCGTGCCCTGGACCCGCGGGCCGGTGAACCACTTGCGCGCGGACACCGCCCAGTAGATCGCCGCGAAGCCGAGCACAGCGACCACTGCCACGATCGTGTAGTTGAAGTTGCTCAGGGTGATCGGGTTGACCGTGGGCAGCATGAACAGGACCGTGATGAAGATCACCCAGATCACCGCGGTCGTGCCGACCAGCTTGCTCCACCGGCCCAGGTGCCACGGGCCGCGCTGGAAGTTGTCGCCCTGGCGCAGCCGCAGGTAGGTCGGCATCACGTAGGCGATGTACAGGCCGATGACCGCGATCGAGGTGACCGCCGCGTACGCGGTGGGGTTCCACAGGTAGGGCAGGCCGAGGATGAACGCGCCCGCCGCGGCCAGCCAGATCGCGTTGGTCGGGGTCCTGGTCCGCTTGTTCACCCGGTGCCAGAAGTTCGAGAACGGCAGCGCCCCGTCGCGGGAGAACGCGTAGATCATCCGCGAGTTCGCGGTCACCGAGGACATGCCGCAGAACAGCTGCGCGCCGATCGCGATGAGCAGCAGCAGCTTGCCGGTGGTCAGGCCGGCCGCGTCGATGAAGATCTGGGCCGGCGGCACCGCGGTGGCCGAGCCCACCTCGCCCGCGTAGTCCTGGATCGCGAACGTGACGCCGATCAGCAGCACCCAGCCGGCGATCAGCGACACGATGATCGACATGACGATGCCGCGCGGGCCGCTGCGGGCCGCGTTGTGGGTTTCCTCGGTCATGTGCGCGGAGGCGTCGTAGCCGGTGAACGTGTACTGGGCGAGCAGCAGGCCGAGCAGCACCACGTAGAACGTGCTGCTCCAGCCGGTGTTGTTGACGAAGTGCCCGAACACGAAGCTCGCGGACTGGTGGTGGGCGGGCTTGATGAGCAGCACGCCGACGATGACCAGCACGCCCACGATGTGCCACCACACGCTGACGTCGTTCAGCAGCGCGACCAGCCGGACGCCGAACTGGTTCAGCACGCCGTGCAGCAGCAGCACGAAGAAGTAGACCAGGATGATGTGGCCGGGCGTGGCGGCGACGTTCCACTGCAGGTCGAGGAACGCGCTGATGAAGAACGCGCAGCCGAAGTCGATGCCCGCGGTCACCGCGACCTGGCCCAGGAAGTTGAACCAGCCGGTGAACCAGGACCAGGCGGCCGCGTTCTTCGTCGCCAGTTTGGCGGACCAGTAGTACAGGCCGCCCGCGGTCGGGTAGCTGGAGCAGACCTCGGCCATGGCCAGGCCGACGAGCAGGGTCATCCCCCCGACGATCGGCCAGCCCCAGACGATGACCACGGGCCCGCCGGTGTTCATGCCGAACCCGTACAGGGTCAGGCAGCCGGACAGGATCGAGATGATCGTGAACGAGACCGCGAAGTTGGAGAACCCGGACATCCGCCGCATCAGTTCCTGGGCGTACCCGAGCTTATGCAGGGTGGCTTCATCACTGCCGAGCGGCGCGGGGGCCGCTTGCTCGTTGACTGACACGGCACGCTCCTTCGTCAGGGCGCCGGCGGTTGCCGGACGATGCGGCCAGCGGAATCCGGGCGGGGACGGGAGGCGGCCGGAACGGGTTGGCTCCGGTCCCCCGTGCGAGGATTCGCAATGGTCTAATATCAGACCAATGATGGGCAGCTCCGGCGCATTGTCAATACCCCTGAGCCGGTTCATCACCACCAGTTGCAGGGGAAGCTCCCGGCCGTGGTAGCCACCGGCCTGGAGCTTGCTGCCGTGCTCCGCCCCGTGCGGGCCGGCAACGCGTTCGAGGAAACCGTCGAGCGGCTGCTCACCGCGATCCGGCTGGGCCTGGTCGGCCCGGGGGAGAAGTTCCCGGCCGAGCGCGACCTGGCCGCGCAGCTCGGCGTCAGCCGGCTGACCCTGCGCGAGGCGCTGCGCTCGCTGCAGCAGGCCGGGTTCGTGGAGTCCCGCCGGGGGCGGTTCGGCGGCACCTTCGTGATGGCCAGCCCGCCCGCCCCGGCCCGGGCCGAGCTGCTGCGCCAGCTGCGCGAGGACGGCGCCCGGCTGGACGACGTGCTGACCTTCCGGATGGCGGTGGAGACCGGCGCCGCCCAGCTGCTCGCCCAGGCGGTGGCCGGGCCGATCCCGCCGGCCGCGGCCGAGGTGCTGCCCGCCCGGCTGGCCGCGCTGGCCACCGCGGGCCCGCAGGACTACCGGCGCCTGGACACCCTGTTCCACCTGGCCATCGCCGAGCTGACCGGGTCACCGCTGCTCGCCGCGGCCTGCGCGGACGCCCGCATGCGGACCAACGACCTGCTCAACGCGATCCCGGTGCTGCCCCGCAACATCGACCACACCGCGGCCCAGCACACCGCGATCGTGGCCGCGATCCTGTCCGGCGACCCGGACCGGGCCCGCCGCGCGGTGGCCGAGCACCTGGAGGGCACCAGCGCCCTGCTCCGCGGCTTCCTGGCCTGACCCGCCGGGCCGCGCCGCGGCTCAGCGCCCTTCGTAAGGCAGGCCGATGGGGGTGCGGGGCGGCATCTCGGCCCGGCAGGCCGCGGAGATCGGCGCCAGCCGGCCGGCCAGGTCCGCGGCGGCGCCGGGGTCCACCGACGCCCAGGGCCGGGCCGCGGCCCGGTCCGTGGCCGCCTCGAGGTCCAGGACCAGCTGCTGGCCGTCCGGCGTGGCGCGGCCGTCCGCGCCGAGCAGCCCGCGGTCCACCAGCCGGGCCGCGGCCGCGTCCCACTCCTCGTCGGTCCAGCCGCGGTTCGGCTGCATGACCTCCCGGTGCATGTCCAGCCCCGCGCGCAGCGCCTGCACCTCGAGCCCGTCCAGGTCCGCGGCGACCAGCGCCGCGATGTGCCCGTCGCCGCGGTGCTCGCGCAGCACGGTGGCAGCCAGCCAGAGCCGGGCCAGCGGCTCGTCCGGCACCGGCAGCGCCGCGTTGGCCGCGCCCAGCACCCGCCCGCCGCAGTCCGCCCCGGCCATCGCCGCGTGCAGCGCGCCGGCCACGGCCTCGGTTCCGGCGCCATCGGCAGCCAGGCCGGCGCCGTCCAGCACCCGGCGCAGCGCGGCCACCGCCCCTGCCGTCCTGGCCGCCATCGCCGCCTCCGGGCTGATCAGCTGCCAGACCGCGGGCAGCGCCCGCTCCACCATCGGCGGCGCGAAGCCGTAGAAGGCGGCGATCACCGGGGCCGCGCCGACCGGCCCGAGCGCCCCGGCCCGGCCCGCGAAGTAGCCGCGCCAGAACCCGCGCAGCCCGGCCGCCTGGTACGCGGCCCGGCTCTCCGCGGTGAAGTACGTCAGCACGTGCACCGGCTCGGCCAGCATCCACATCCGCCGGGCCACCGCCGCGGCATCCGCCCTGCCCGCCGGGCCCTCCGCCACGTTCGCTGAGCCGTCCGCCGCGCCCGCCTGAGCCGTCATCTTCGTCCTCCCGCGGATCCGCCAGCTGCCAAAACGCCGCCGCCAGGGGGCCGGATTGCAGACCGGGATTGATTTACGACACAATGATGTTGTGAAAAGCGTGGGAGCGATGACAGGCGCGGCACCCGGCGACGCCGGGCGCCTTGGCCTGCCCGCGACCACGACCGCACCTGCCCAGGCTACGGCGGGGCTGACCGGCGCGGTGCTGGCTGGGTCCGAGCGGGGGACCCGGGCCCAGATCGCCCGGCTCATCCTCGAACATGGGCCGGCCACCGCGACCGCGCTGTCGGAGCGGCTGAGCCTGACCCCGGCCGCGGTCCGCCGCCACCTGGACAACCTGCTCGCCGAGGGCATGATCGAGAGCCGGATGGCCCGGCCGTACCACGGCGCGGCGCCCCGCCGGGGCCGCCCGGCACGGGTGTTCGCGCTCACCGACGCCGGGCGCAGCGCGTTCGAGCACGCCTACGACGACCTGGCGGCCAGCGCACTGCGCTTCCTGGCCGAGCGGGCCGGGCCCGACGCCGTCGCCGAGTTCGCCCGGCGGCAGGTCGGCGAGCTGGAGCGGCGCTACGCCGCGGTGGTCGCCGTGGCCGACCCGGCCGACCGGGTGCGGGTGCTCGCCGAGGCGCTGTCCGCGGACGGCTACGCCGCGTCCGCGGCGGGTGCGCCGGTGGCCGGCGGCGGCGAGCAGCTGTGTCAGCACCATTGCCCGGTGGCGCACGTCGCGGCCGAATATCCTCAGCTGTGCGAGGCCGAGACGGAGGCCTTCGGCCGCCTGCTCGGGCTCCCGGTGCAGCGGCTGGCCACGATCGCGCACGGCGATGGCGTCTGCACCACGCACATCACCGCACCGTCCCTGCTGAAGAACCCCGTGTCCGCAGCCTCCGCTGCGGGCCGACCCGCAGCGGCCCCGCCTGCTGCACGTCACCAGTCCGGAGGCACCTCCGCATGACCACAGCAACTCATCCCGAGCTCGACGGGCTCGGTAGCTATAAGTTCGGCTGGGCGGACTCGGACGCGGCCGGCGAGGCCGCGCGCCGCGGCCTGTCCGAAGATGTCGTCCGGGACATCTCGGGGAAGAAGAACGAGCCGGAGTGGATGCTCAGCCTGCGGCTGAAGGGCCTGTCCCTGTTCAACCGCAAGCCGATGCCGTCCTGGGGTTCCGACCTGTCCGGCATCGACTTCGAGAACATCAAGTACTTCGTCCGGTCCACCGAGAAGCAGGCCGCGTCCTGGGACGACCTGCCCGCCGACATCAAGAACACCTACGACCGGCTCGGCATCCCCGAGGCGGAGAAGCAGCGGCTGATCGCGGGTGTGGCGGCGCAGTACGAGAGCGAGGTCGTCTACCACAAGATCCGTGAGGACCTCGAGGAGAAGGGCGTCATCTTCCTGGACACCGACACCGCGCTGCGCGAGCACCCGGACCTGTTCCAGGAGTACTTCGCCACCGTGATCCCGGCCGGCGACAACAAGTTCGCCGCGCTGAACACCGCGGTGTGGAGCGGCGGCTCGTTCATCTACGTGCCGAAGAACGTGCACGTGGAGATCCCGCTGCAGGCCTACTTCCGGATCAACACGGAGAACATGGGCCAGTTCGAGCGGACCCTGATCATCGTCGACGAGGGCGCCTACGTGCACTACGTCGAGGGCTGCACGGCGCCGATCTACAAGTCGGACTCACTGCACTCCGCGGTGGTGGAGATCATCGTCAAGGCCGGCGCCCGGTGCCGCTACACGACGATCCAGAACTGGTCGAACAACGTGTACAACCTGGTCACCAAGCGGGCCGTGGCGCACGCCGGGGCGACCATGGAGTGGGTCGACGGGAACATCGGCTCCAAGGTGACGATGAAGTACCCGGCCATCTACCTGATGGGCGAGCACGCCAAGGGGGAGACCCTGTCGGTCGCGTTCGCCGGCTCGGGCCAGCACCAGGACGCGGGCGCCAAGATGGTGCACTGCGCGCCGAACACGTCCTCGTCGATCGTGTCGAAGTCGGTGGCCAGGGCCGGCGGCCGCACCTCCTACCGCGGCCTGGTCCAGGTCCAGGAGGGCGCCGAGCACTCCAAGTCGACCGTGAAGTGCGACGCGCTGCTGGTCGACGCGGTCAGCCGGTCCGACACCTACCCGTACGTGGACGTGCGGGAGGACGACGTGGAGATGGGGCACGAGGCGTCGGTCTCGAAGATCTCCGAGGACCAGCTGTTCTACCTGATGAGCCGGGGGATGACCGAGGACGAGGCAATGGCCACCATCGTCCGCGGCTTCGTCGAGCCGATCGCCCGTGAGCTCCCGATGGAGTACGCGCTCGAGCTGAACCGGCTGATCGAGCTCCAGATGGAGGGGGCAGTCGGCTGATGACGAACGTTCAGGAGGCCGTGGAGTCCGCGGCCCCGGTATCCGGGCTGCACGAACTCCGCTCCTTCGACCCGGCGGACTTCGGGGTCCCGCGCGGCCGTGAGGAGGAGTGGCGGTTCACCCCGCTGCGCCGTCTGCGCGGGCTGCACACCGATACGGCGCTCCCGCCGGCCAAGGTGGCCGTGGAATGCGATCTCGCTCCCGAGGTCACTGCCGAAGAAGTCGTACGCACCGACCCGCGGGTGGCCAGGGACTGGGTGCCCGCGGACCGCGTTAGTGCCCGGGCGTTCGCCGCGGTCAGTCACGCCACCGTGCTGACCGTCGGCCGCGGCGTGACCGCCTCCCGGCCGAGCACGGTCTCGGTCCGTGGCGACGAAAGCGCCGGTGCGGCGTTCGGCCACCTGGTGATCGAGGCCGCCCCCCAGTCCAGCGCCACCGTGGTACTGGACTACACCGGCAGCGCCACCTACGCCGACAACGTCGAGCTGATCGTTGGCGATGGCGCCGCGCTGACCGTGGTCAGCCTGGCGGACTGGGCCGGGGACACAGTCCACCTGTCGCATCACCACGCCCAGGTCGGCCGGGACGCGCGGATCACGCATACCGCGGTCACGCTCGGCGGCAGCGTGGTCCGGCTGGCCCCGTCGGTCAGCTACACCGGGCCCGGCGGCGACGCCGAGCTGCGCGGCCTGTACTTCGCCGACGCCGGGCAGCACCTGGAGCACCGGCTGTTCGTCGACCATTCCGAGCGCAACTGCCGGAGCCGGGTTTCGTACAAGGGCGCCCTGCAGGGCGACGGCGCGCACGCGGTGTGGATCGGCGACGTGGCGATCCGGGCCGACGCCACCGGTACGGACACCTACGAGTACAACCGGAACCTGGTGCTGTCCGACGGCACCCGGGTCGACTCGGTGCCCAACCTGGAGATCCTGACCGGCGAGGTGGCCGGCGCGGGCCACGCCAGCGCCAGCGGCCGGCTGGAAGATCATCACCTGTTCTACCTGATGGCCCGCGGCATCCCCTACGCGGAGGCGCGCCGGCTGGTCATCCGCGGGTTCTTCGGCGAGCTGATCGAGACCATTGAGGTGCCCGGGCTGCGCGAGCGGATCGCTGCAGCGGTCGAAGCGGAGCTGGCATGACCGAGCTGACCACTTACCTGCGCGCCTGCGCGCTTGCTGAGGTGCCGGAGAACGGCGCGCTCGGCGTCGAGCTGAACGGCCAGCCGGTGGCCATCCTGCGGGACGGCGGCGAGGTCTACGCGATGCGGGACGTGTGCTCACACGAGGAAATCCCGCTGTCCGAGGGCGACGTGTACGAGGGCACCGTGGAGTGCTGGCTGCACGGGTCCTGCTTCGACCTCAAGTCCGGCCGCCCCACGGGCCCGCCGGCGACCACCCCAGTACCCGTTTACCCAGTGAAGATCGACGGCGGGGACGTTTACGTATCCCTCCCTGCCGCAGACCAGGAGAGCTGATGTCTACCCTCGAGATCCGTGATCTGCACGCCAGTGTGACGGACGCGGCCGGCCAGAGCCGGGAGATCCTTCGTGGCGTCGACCTGACGGTACGGGCCGGGGAGACGCACGCCATCATGGGCCCGAACGGGTCCGGGAAGTCCACCCTGGCGTACGCCATCGCCGGCCACCCGCGCTACCAGGTCACCCAGGGCTCGGTCACGCTGGACGGCGAGGATGTGCTCGGCATGAGCGTGGACGCCCGCGCCCGGGCCGGCCTGTTCCTGGCCATGCAGTACCCGGTGGAGATCCCCGGCGTCTCGGTGTCGAACTTCCTGCGCACCGCGGTCACCGCGGTCCGCGGCGAGGCCCCCAAGCTGCGGCTGTTCCTGAAGGAGCTGAACACCGCGATGGCCGGCCTGGCCATCGACCCGGTGTTCGCCCAGCGCAACGTCAACGAGGGCTTCTCCGGCGGGGAGAAGAAGCGGCACGAGATCCTGCAGATGGAGCTGCTCGACCCGAAGATCGCCATCCTCGACGAGACCGACTCCGGCCTGGACATCGACGCGCTGAAGATCGTCGCCGAGGGGGTGAACCGGTACCGCGCCAAGGAGGGTCACGGCGTGCTGCTGATCACCCACTACACCCGGATCCTGCGCTACGTGCGGCCGGACTTCGTGCACGTGTTCGTCGGCGGCCGGATCGTCCGCGAGGGCGGCCCGGAGCTGGCCGAGCAGCTGGAGACCAGCGGTTACGAGGAGTTCGTCACGGCGGGGGCCGCTTCATGACCTTCGATGTGGCCAGGATCCGCAAGGACTTCCCGATCCTGGAGCGCCAGGTCCGCGGCGGTCAGCCGCTGGCCTACCTGGACAGCGCGAACACCTCGCAGAAGCCCCGCCAGGTGATCGACGCGATGTCGGAGTTCTACGAGCGGCACAACGCGAACATCCACCGGGCCAGCCATCAGCTCGGCGAGGAGGCCACCGCCGCCTACGAGGGCGCCCGGCTGGCCGTCGCGTCGTTCATCGGCGCCCGGGACGCGTCCGAGGTGGTGTTCACCAAGAACATCTCCGAGGGCATCAACCTGGTCGCCTATGCGCTGGGCAACGCCGCCACCGCGGGCCAGGACGCGGCCCGGCTGGCGGTCGGCCCCGGCGACGAGATCGTCATCACCGAGATGGAGCACCACTCGAACATCGTGCCCTGGCAGCTGCTCTGCCAGCGCACCGGCGCGACCCTGCGCTGGTTCGGGGTGACCGACGACGGCCGGCTCGACCTGTCCCAGCTGGACAGCCTGATCACGGAGCGGACGAAGCTGGTCGCGCTGGCCCACCAGTCCAACGTGCTCGGCACCGTCAACCCGGTGAAGCTGATCGCCGAGCGGGCCCACCAGGTGGGCGCGCTGGTGCTGGCCGACGCGGCCCAGTCGGTTCCGAACCAGCCGGTCGACGTGCAGGACCTGGGGGTCGACTTCCTCGGGTTCACCGGGCACAAGATGTGCGGCCCGACCGGCATCGGGGTGCTCTGGGCGCGGCGCGAGCTGCTGGAGGCCATGCCGCCGTTCCTGGGCGGCGGCGAGATGATCGAGACCGTCTGGATGGACCGCAGCACGTTCGCCCCGCCGCCGCACAAGTTCGAGGCGGGCACGATGCCGATCGCGGAAGCCGCCGGGCTGGCCGCGGCCATCGGCTACCTGACCGACACCGGCCGGGAGGCGATCGCCGCGCACGAGCACGACCTGCTCGCGTACGCGCTGCCCGCGCTGGCCGAGATCGACGGCCTGCGCCTCCTGGGCCCGGCCGAGCCGGTGGACCGGGGCGCCGCGATCTCGTTCGAGGTGGACGGCGTGCACCCGCACGACGTCAGCCAGGTGCTGGACGAATTGGGCATCGCGGTCCGGGCCGGCCATCATTGCGCCTGGCCGCTGCACCGCCGGCTGGGCGTGCAGGCCAGCACCCGGGCGTCGTTCTACCTGTACACGACCCGCGACGAGGTCGACGCGCTGGTCGCCGGCATCCGGCACGCGCGGCGGTTCTTCGGCGTGGTGTGAGGTGCCGCATGAACGGGGCCGGGCCGGGCAGCTGAACTGGAACAGACCAGGGCGAGGGAGGTGTTGAACCGCCGTGACGCAGATCGAATCCCTGTACCAGGAGATCATCCTGGACCACTACCGGAACCCGCACCACAAGGGTCTCCGGGAGCCCTTTGACGCCCAGGTCCATCACGTCAACCCGCTGTGCGGGGACGAGGTGACCCTCCGGGTGGCGCTGAAGGACGCCGGCGGCGAGCCGGCCGTGGCGGATGTCTCCTACGACGCGCTCGGCTGCTCGATCAGCCAGGCCAGCGCGTCGGTGCTGGCCGACATGGTGATCGGCAAGACGGTCCGCGAGGCCATGGGGATCAATGACGCGTTCCTGGCGCTGATGCAGTCCCAGGGCCAGGCCGAGCCGGACGAGGACCTGCTCGGCGACGCGATCGCCTTCGAGGGCGTGTCCAAGTACCCGGCGCGGATCAAGTGCGCGCTGCTGGGCTGGATGGCCTGGAAAGACGCCACCGCCCAGGCGCTAGCCGCAGTTGACACCGACGGTGGCGACGCGGACGGTAAGGAGCAGTCATGACCGAGTACGCACCCGACACCACCGAGCAGGACGCCGCGCCGCCGGAGGCGGCGCCGTCGGAGGCGGCGGCGCACCCGTACCCGGCCATGGCCGGGCGGGAGCTGACCCCGGAGGACGAGGACCTGCTCGAGGCGCTGCGCGACGTTGTCGACCCCGAGCTGGGCGTGAACGTCGTCGACCTGGGCCTGATCTACGGCGTGGACCTGGGCGAGGACAAGGTCGCCACCATCGACATGACGCTGACCAGCGCGGCCTGCCCGCTCACCGATGTGATCGAGGACCAGACCCGGGTGGCGCTCGAGGGCCTGGTCAGCGACTTCCGGATCAACTGGGTCTGGCTGCCGCCGTGGGGCCCGGAGAAGATCACCGAGGACGGCCGGGAGCAGCTCCGGGCGCTCGGTTTCAACGTCTGATCCGCGAGCGAGCGGAGGGCCGCGCCTCTCAGGGGGCCCGGGAGCGAGCGAGCTAACTAGCACCGCGAGCGCGCGGAGGGCCGCGGCGCTGTTTTCCTGACGAGCGATGAGGCGCGACGAAGGAGCGCTGAGGGAGCGAGGAGGGAAGGCAGCGCCTCTCAGGGGGCCCGGGAGCGAGCGAGCTAACTAGCACCGCGTGGCGGGTTTCCGCTAACCTGGCTTCTGTCATGATGCGCGGCCTGCTTCTTCTGCGCCGCGGCGAGGTCCGGTAACAGACCGGTCGGCCCCTCGCCGCGGGCTGTTCCGCTGCGCCGGCTGGTTCCCCTCCGGTCCCACTCTCCTCTGGAGCACCGCGTCATGAGCAATTCCTTCCAGCAGTGCCCATCCGGCATGCCGTTCCACCGCTATAAGCCGTTCCCGGCGGTCGAGCTGCCGGACCGCCAGTGGCCCTCGCGCACCATCACCGCCGCGCCGCGCTGGCTGTCCACCGACCTCCGGGACGGCAACCAGGCCCTGATCGACCCCATGAACACGGCCCGCAAGCAGGCCATGTTCGAGCTGCTGGTCAGGATGGGCTACAAGGAGATCGAGATCGGCTTCCCGGCCTCCGGGCAGACCGACTTCGACTTCGTCCGGCACCTGATCACCAGCGGCGCCATCCCCGACGACGTACGGGTATCGGTGCTGACCCAGGCCCGCGAGGAGCTCATCGAGCGCACCGTCCAGTCGCTGGCCGGCGCCAAGCAGGCCACCGTGCACCTCTACAACGCGGCCGCGCCGATGTTCCGCCGGGTGGTGTTCGGCTTCGACGGCGACGGCCGTGAGCAGTGCAAGGCCATCGCGGTCGAGGGCACCCGCGCGGTGATCAAGTTCGCCGAGACCTACCTGGCGGGCACCGACTTCGGCTACGAGTACTCGCCCGAGATCTTCATGGACACCGAGCTCGACTTCTCGCTGGAGATCTGCGAGGCGGTGATGGACGCCTGGCAGCCGGGCCCGGGCCGGGAGATTGTGATCAACCTGCCGTGCACGGTGGAGCGGTCCACCCCGAACGTGTACGCCGACCAGATCGAGTGGATGAGCCGGAACCTGACCCGGCGGGAGCACGTCGCGCTGTCCGTGCACACCCACAACGACCGGGGCACCGCGACCGCGGACGCGGAACTGGCCGTGCTGGCCGGCGCGGACCGGATCGAGGGCTGCCTGTTCGGCAACGGCGAGCGGTCCGGGAACGTGGACCTGGTCACCCTGGGCCTGAACCTCTACAGCCAGGGCATCGACCCGATGATCGACTTCAGCGACATCGACGGGATCCGCCGCACGGTCGAGTACTGCAACCGGATCGGCGTGCACGAGCGGCACCCGTACGCCGGTGACCTGGTGTACACCTCGTTCTCCGGGTCGCACCAGGACGCGATCAAGAAGGGCTTCGACGACCTCGAGCGGCAGGCCGCGCAGGCGGGCCGGCCGGTTAGCGAGCTGCCCTGGGAGATGCCGTACCTGCCGATCGACCCCAAGGACGTCGGCCGCAGTTACGAGGCGGTCATCCGGGTCAACTCCCAGTCCGGCAAGGGCGGGGTGGCCTACATCATGAAGACCGACCACCACCTCGACCTGCCGCGCCGGCTCCAGATCGAGTTCAGCCAGGTGATCCAGCGGCACACCGACGGTGAGGGCGGCGAGGTCGACGCCGCCCAGATGTGGCGGATCTTCGAGGACGAGTACCTCGCGGCCGGCCCGTTCGAGCTGGTCAGGTTCGCCGCGGAGAGCAGCGAGGGGGCCGAGCGGATCACCGCCACGGTCCGGGCCCACGGCACCGAGCACGTACTGTCCGGGGTCGGCAACGGCCCGATCGCCGCGTTCTGCCAGGCCCTCACGCCGATCGACATCGGCCTCGGCGGGGTCAGCGTGCGGGTGCTCGACTACCACGAGCACGCGCTCACCGCGGGCCGGGACGCCGAGGCCGCGGCCTACCTGGAGATCGAGGCCGGCGACCGGGTGCTGTGGGGCGTGGGCGTCAGCGAGTCGATCGTGCACGCCTCACTGCGCGGCGTGATCAGCGCGCTCAACCGGGCGGCCAGGGCCCGGGCCGGGCACTAGCCCGCCAGAGCCCGCCAGCGGCAGGCGGGGCCGGCCGGGCACCAGCCCGGCCGGCCCCGCCGTCTGCCCCGGCGGCACGCCTCAGCAGTCGACCGCGTCGGATTGCTCGTGCGGGTCGGAGTAGGAGCAGCGGTCCC
>DASVBE010000355.1:0-16700 GCA_036375995.1 Streptosporangiaceae bacterium
GACGAGCGATGAGGCGCGACGAAGGAGCGCCGAGGGAGCGAGGAGGGAAGGCAGCGCCTCTCCAGCGGCCCGCAGCGAGCGGCTAGCACTGCAACTCAGACGAACCTCGGCGGGCGCCAGTGCACGGCCATCAGCATGCCAATGGCGATCATGTCGGCGAACATGGAACTGCCGCCGTAGGAGACGAAGGGCAGCGGCAGGCCGGTGACTGGCATGATGCCCACCGTCATCCCGATGTTCACGAAGGCCTGCACGGCGAACCAGACCGCGACCCCGCCGGCCACCAGCGTGCCGAACGGCTCCTCGGCGCGGGCCGCGATCCGCAGCGCACGCAGGATGACCAGCGCGAGCAGGGCGATGATGATCGCCGTCCCGGCGAAACCGAGTTCCTCCCCGGCGACCGAGAAGATGAAGTCGGTGTGCTGCTCGGGCACGAAGTGGCCGGCCGTGAGCGGGCCGTGGAACAGCCCGTGGCCGAGCAGCCCGCCCGAGCCAATCGCGATCTTGGACTGGGCGGCGCTGTACCCGGTACCCTGCGGGTCCGCGGACGGGTTGAGGAACGAGGTCAGGCGGCCCAGCTGGTAGGCCTTGAGCAGGTGCAGCTGGAGTGCGGCCACCGCAGCCAGCGTGCCCGCCGCGACCAGCCCGGCAAGCCAGCGCAGCCGGACCCCGGACAGCGCGATCAGGCCCAGGACCAGCGCCAGCATCAGCACGATCACGCCCAGGTCGGGCTGCGCGGCGACGAGCGCAAGCGGGACCGCGGCGAAGCCCAGCGCGGCCGCCACCGCGCGCAGCGGCGGGCCGCCCCGGGCGCGGTCCTGGGCGGCGACCGGGTCCGACCGCGGGCCGGACCCGAGGATCATCGCGAGCACGCCGATGATCCCGAGCTTGGCGTACTCGGACGGCTCGAGCTGGAAGCCGCCGGGCAGCGCGATCCAGGACCGGGCGCCGTTGACCGTGCTGCCGGCCGGGGTGAGCACCAGCAGCAGGCCCAGGGTGGACGCTACCGCGGCGGTCACCGCGACGGCCCGCACCCGGGGATAGCCAGCCGCGGCCACGGCCAGCATCAGTACCACGCCGATGCTCAGGTTCAGCAGCTGCTTCTTGAGATACCCGTACGGGTCGCCGCCGGAGGCGCGCAGCCCCGGCTGGGTCGCCGACCAGATCAGCAGTGTGCCCATCAGGCCCAGCGACAGCACCGCGGCGAGCAGCACCCAGTCCAGGTGGCGCAGCTGCGAATCCCGGCCGAGCACGGTGCGCAGCCAGGCCCGCCCCGGCCGGGCGGCCAGCCGTGGCGCGGGGAACGGCCCGGACGTCGGCCTGCTGCCGATCAGCGGCGGGCGGGCCAGCAAGCCGCGTCCTGACGGCCGGGACTGACTCATCCTGCTCACCCCTTCCCCAGGCTCTGCTTTTTGGCTCGCCCCGGTCCGCCGGCGGCACCTGCGCTCGCACTGCCGGCTACGCCGGCCGGGAGGGATTCACCGACGTGCGGGACCGGTGGAAGCTTGCCGTGCGGGACGGCGGCCTTATGGCCTTCCAGGCCGTAGATGCCATCCCAGATCTGCCGGACCGCGGGCGCGGACACGTCCGCGCCGTAGCCGGAGTTCGGGATCATCATGACGATCACGTACTTCGGGTGATTCAGCGGTGCGAACGAGGCGAACACCGAGGTCGCCAGCTTGCCCTGGACCTGGGCGGTGCCGGTCTTGCCGGCCACCTTGAGCTTGCCGAACGGGAACCCGGCGAACGCCGGCGCGGCGGTGCCCTGGGTGGGCACGTCGCCCAGCGCGGCCCGGATGTAGGCCAGTGTGGACTTGGCCACCGGCAGATGCCCGGCCACCGGCGGGGTGATCCGCCGGACCACCGTGCCGGACGGGCTGACCAGCGCCTCGCCGATCCGCGGCTCGTACAGCGTGCCGCCGTTGGCCAGCGCCACGTAGGCCCGGGCCAGCTGCAGCGGGGTCACCGTGACGTAGCCCTGGCCGATCGACGCGTTCACCGCCTGCCCGGGCGTCCAGATGTTGCCGGTGGTGCAGTCGTCGTAGTTGATCTGCTGGATGTACGTGCCGCCGGCCTTGCCGTGCGAGCACCAGTAGTGCTTGTACTGCTGGTAGAAGCGGTACAGCCAGGCCCGCGTGGGTATCGAGCCCGAGCTCTCGGCGGGCAGGTCGACGCCGGTCTGCTTGCCGAACCCCCAGCCCAGCTCCATCTTCTGCATCTTCTGCACGGGCGCCCGCACGCTGGTCACGGTGTTGGCCTGGCGGTTGTCGTGCTGCCAGATGTCGTAGGCCAGCTGGTAGAACACCGTGTCGCAGGACACCACCAGGGCCTGGTGGAAGCTCATCGCGCCGGAGCTGGCGAAGTCGTTGTTGAACACCGTGCCGCCGATGGTCAGCGCGCTGGGGCAGCCGTACAGGCCGTTCAGCGGGTAGCCGGCCGCGACCGCGGCCGCGGTCGAGGTCACCTTCCAGGTCGACCCGGGCGCGTACTGGCCCTGGGTGACCCGGTTCAGGATCGGCTCGGAGTCCCGGGCCCCGAACAGCGCGGTGAACTCCTGCCTGGTGATGCCGCCGGTCCACACCGACGGGTCATAGGTCGGGTAGCTGGCCATCGCGACCACCCGGCCGGTGGTGGTCATGACCACCGCGGCGCCGGTGGTGGCGCCGAGGTTGCCCGCCGACTGGGTCTTGCGGATGGCAGTGGCCAGCGCGTTCTGGGTGAGCTGCTGGATCTTCGCGTTGAGGCTGGTAACAAGCGTGTCGCCAGCCACCGGCGCGGTCCGGCTGATGGTCCCGGTGACGTCACCCGCGGCGTTGACCGAGACTTCCTGGCTGCCGGCCCGGCCGCGCAGCTCGCGGTCGTACTGCTGCTCGAGCCCGGACTGGCCGACCAGGTCGACGCCGGAGAAGCCGGTCACGGTCAGGTGCCGCTGGGCCACCTGCTGCGGGGTGATCGGCTGCAGGTAGCCCAGGGTCTGCGCGGCGGCGGTGCTGACCGGGCTGGGGTACTGGATGACCGGCTGGACCTGCGCGGACACCCCGGGGAAGGACCGGTGGCTCTCCAGCACCTGCAGCGCGATCCGCTGCGGCACGTCCTCGGCCACCGGGATCGGCTGGTAGGGCGACCCGGCCCAGCACGGCCGGGACACCCCGGCCGTGCACAGCCGGGTCTTCTGCCGCAGCAGCGTCTCGCGCATGCCCAGCAGGCCGGCCAGCCGGTGCAGCTCGTCCTTGCCGCCGTCGGGCTGGTCGGTCACCACCGCCATGTTCACCGAGACCACCAGCGAGGACCGGTTGCGGACCAGCGGCACCCCGGTGCTGTCGGTGATCATGCCGCGCACCGGCGGCACGATGATCTTCCTGACCTGGTCCTGCCGGGCCAGGCTGACGTACGACTGGCCGGCCCGGACCTGCAGATACCAGACCCGGCCGGCCAGCACGGCCAGCAGCGAGGCAACGATCACGTGCAGCGCGATCAGGCGCCGCCGGGCCACCGGGGTCATCGCGCACCCCCGCCGGGCCCGCTGCCGCGCCAGGAGCCCTGGCGGGTGCTCCCCCGGGCCCAGACCGGCAGCAGCCGCCGCCACTTGCTGAAGCCGAGCTGGCGGGCGGGCACCCGGCCGCCGAAGCCGAACCGGCGCGGGGCGCGGACCCGGCCGCTGAAGCCTCTGCTTCTATGAAGAGCACCGCTTCTGAGAAAAGCACCGTGGCGGGGCCAGGGCAGCCGGCGGCGGCCGCCGAACCCGCGGGTGGGCACCCGGCCCACGCGCAGCCCGCCCAGCGGGCTGGCCGGGCTGAGCACCCGGGTCGCACTGCCGCCGCTGGTCAGCGCCCGGACCGACAGGCCGCGCGCGGGGACCAGGCCCCGGTTCGCCGGGAGCGGGCCCTTCCCGCTGCTCAGCGCCCGGGCGGACAGGCCGCGCGGCGGCACCGGGCGGCGGCTGACCGGGAGCGGGCCGGAACCGCTGCTCAGTCCCCGGGCGGACAGCCCGCGCGGCGGGCTCACGCTGCGCCGGGGCGGTATCGCGGTCTTCCCGCCGCTGCTCAGGGCCCGGGCGGACAGCCCGCGGGGGGCCATAGCCCGGGCGGCGGGCAGGGCCCGGCCGGCCAGTGCGGCGGCGGACCCGGGCGCCGCGTGCCCGGCCCCGCCCGAGTACCGGCCCACATGCAGCCGCCGGGCCGGGATCGGGGCCGGGCGGTGGGAAGGAGTGGCGGCGGAGCGCAGGCCGGCCGCGGACCCGCCGGGCAGGGTGGCCCCGCTGAGCCGCAGCCGGGGCGCCCGGGGCGGCGGCGGCGCGGCCAGACCGCCGGCCACCCCGGCGCCCGCCTCACCCGGGCCCGGCCGCAGCCGCAGCGGGCGGCCGGACACCGGCCGGATCAGGCCGCGCGGTGTGCGGGCCCGGGCCGGGGCGGGCGCGGCGCCCGCCAGCGGGCTCTCCGCCTCCGGGTGCGCAGACGCCGCCGCCAGCAGTACCAGGTAGACCAGGAACGGGCTGATCAGCACGTCGAGCAGGACCGAGGCGGGCAGCACGGCCCGGATTGCCGGCCAGGTGATGCCGGGGCTGCCCAGCATCAGCCCGGCGGCGGCGTACAGCGCCTCGCCGGTGGCTGCGGCGACCGCCGCCACGCCCAGGGTGGTCAGCGCGGACCGGGACGCGAGCGGCCGGATCAGCCCGCAGCAGTAGCCGATCAGGCAGAACACCAGGGCCCGGCCGCCGATCAGCGCGCTGGCGGGCGGCGCGATGTCCAGCGCCAGGCCGGCCCAGAACCCGGTCAGCAGCCCGGTGGTGGGCCCGCAGGTCAGCCCGAGCGCGACGGTGACCAGCAGGACCAGGTCCGGCGGCCCGCCCGGGGACGGCAGCCGGTCCACCAGGGTGAGCTGGAGCAGCAGCGCGGCCATGACCGCCACCGTGGCCAGCAGGAGCCGCCGCACGTCAGCCTCCCAGCTGCGGCGCGCCGGCCGGCGGGGTCACGGTGACGGTCGGGGTCGGTGCGGGGGACGGCGCGGGCGGCAGCACGCTGAACCGGGGGTTGCGCCGCGGCGGGGCGACCACGATGCCGACCACGCCCAGCGAGCTGAGGTCGGCGTACGGCCGGACCAGGGCCCGCTCGGTCAGCCCGCCGCCGCGGCCGAGCACCGCGGTGATCACGCCGACCGGCACGCCGGGCACAAACGGCCGCTGCTTCACCGAGGCGGCCGTGACCAGCTGCTGGCCCACCTGCAGCGACGCGGCGCTGGTCAGCATCTGCAGGGTGAGCAGGCCGGACCCGCCGTCCCTCCGGCCGGTGCCGGTGACGTAGCCGAGCTGACCGCTGGGCGCCACCCGCACGCCGCTGACCGCGGTGGTGTCGGACGCGAGCTGCACCGTGCAGCTGTGCGCGCTGACCGCGGTCACCGTGCCGACCAGCCCGGCCCCGTTGAGCACGGTCTGATCGGCCCGGATGCCGTCGGCCGACCCGGCGTCCAGGGTGACCGACGCCTGGTAGGGCTGGCCGACCGCGACCACGTTGGCCACCACGATCCGGTACCGGCCCTGGCCCGCGGTCCGCAGCAGCCGGTTCAGCTGGTCGCTCTGCTGGCGGCCGAGCTGGGCCTGGCTCAGTTCCGCGCGCAGCCTGGTCACCTGGGCCTGCAGCGCGGCCACCTTGCCCGGCTGCCCGCCGTTCTCGCCGAACAGATCCGCGAACGGCCGCACCACGGTCGCAGTGGCCGCCTCGGCCCCGCCGAACACAGCGCTGCCGAGGCTGCGCAGGGCGCGCACCGGCGCCGCACTGCTGTCCGAGTAGTCGACCGTGATGATCAGCAGCGCGACGACGAGCAGCACGGCAAGCAGCACCCGGGTTCGCCGGCTGTCGTGCAACGCGATCACCTCGTCCTGACGCTGGGGGGCGGGCCAGCCGCCGGCGGCCCGGTCAGCGCCGGGATTCCGGCACCAGGACCTGGCGCAGGGTGTCGAACTCCTCCACGCACTTGCCCGTACCCAGCGCCACCGAATCCAGCGGGTTGTCCGCGATGTGCACCGGCATCCCGGTCTCCTCGCGGATCCGCTCGTCCAGGCCGCGGAGCAGCGCCCCGCCCCCGGTGAGCACGATGCCCCGGTCCATCACGTCGCCGGACAGCTCCGGCGGGCACTTGTCCAGGGTCGACTTCACCGCGTCCACGATGACATAGACCGGTTCCTGGATGGCCTTCCTGATCTCGTCCGCGGTGATCACGATGGTCTTCGGCAGGCCGCTGACCAGGTCACGGCCGCGGATTTCGGCGGTCGGCTCGTCCGCCGACGGGTAGGCCGAGCCAAGCGAGATCTTGATCTCCTCGGCGGTGCGCTCGCCCAGCATGAGCGAGTACTCCTTCTTGCCGAACGAGATGATCGCCTGGTCGAGCTCGTCGCCGCCGACCCGGATGGACTGCGCGGTGACGATCCCGCCCAGCGAGATCACCGCCACCTCGGTGGTCCCGCCGCCGATGTCCACCACCATGTTGCCGGTCGGCTCGTTCACCGGCAGGCCCGCGCCGATCGCCGCGGCCATCGGCTCCTCGATGATGTACACCCGCCGGGCGCCGGCCTGGTGGCCGGCCTCCTTGACCGCACTCTGCTCCACGCCGGTGATGCCGCTGGGCACCGCCACCACCACCCGGGGCTTGGCCAGGTGGGCGCGCTTGTGCACCTTCTGGATGAAATAACGCAGCATCCGCTCGGTTACGTCGAAATCGGCGATTACGCCGTCCTTCAGCGGGCGGACCGCCACGATATTGCCTGGCGTCCGGCCAATCATCCGTTTAGCCTCGGCCCCCACTGCGACAATCTGGCCGGTATTGGTATTAAGCGCCACCACCGACGGCTCATTGAGCACGATCCCCCGGCCCCGGACATAAACCAGCGTATTCGCGGTGCCCAGGTCGACGGCCATGTCACGGCCCAGAAAGCCCAGTGCGTTACTCATTCCGAACGAAAACCTTCCCGAGGGTCCTGCCTGCCGGGCTGTTCGTGACCGCGCCGGGACGCGGCCTCCTTCCGTACCTACCGCGCCAGGCAGGCCCCGCCGGGCTGCTCAGGCAAGATCAGGGAAGAAGATCTTGATCTCCCGGGCGGCCGACTCCGGCGAGTCCGACCCGTGCACGATGTTCTCTCCAACCTCCAACGCGTTGTCGCCGCGGATGGTGCCGGGCGCCGCCTTGAGCGGGTCCGTGGCTCCGGCCAGGGCCCGGAACGACTCGATCGCCCGCGGGCCCTCGATGACCATAGCCACGACCGGGCCGGAGGTAATGAAGTCGAGCAGCGACTCATAGAACGGCTTACCCTCATGCTCCGCGTAGTGCACCTCCGCTACGCCGCGTTCTAGCGTCCGCAACTCCAGTGCCACGACACGCAGGCCCTTGCGCTCGACTCTCGATACCACCGTACCGATCAGGCCCTTGCGTACCCCATCAGGCTTGACCAGAACCAGGCTGCGTTCCGACATTATAAGCCGCGCTCCTTACGTACAGCGATGAACTGCCGGCCCTTTGTCACAGAGACGACAGGAATTTACCTTCCGCGGGGCCGCAGCCTACCGGGCCGAGGTCGTGCCCTCGAAACGGCGGCCCAGGCCGATCCCGATGCCCCAGAGCAGGGCGAACACCGCGCCGAGGAAGTACATGGCGGGCACTACCGCACCCGCGGCGAGCACCAGGACCTGCAGCAGGCTACCGCCCGCCAGCACCAGCCGGAGCGGTCCCCGCGCGGCGAGCACGGCGAGCAGCACCGCGGCCGCCACCAGCACGCCGCCGGCCAGCGCGGCCGGGCCGCGCGACGCGTGCTCCACGGTCAGCGCGACCGGGATGGCCAGCCCGATCACGATCGCCTCCATGATCAGCACCGTGGCGCACAGCCGCCTCACCGCGCGTCGCCCCCCGGGCTGCCCGGGCCGGCCGCGAGCAGCACCCGCGCGTCGCCCGCGGTGATCACCGAGCCGGTGATCAGCACCCCGGTGCTGCCCAGCCCGCCCTCGGCGTCGGTGATGGCCTCGTCGGCCAGCCCGACGGCGATCTCGATCGCGTCGTCGAGCCGGTCCGCGGCGCGCACCCGGTCGGGCCCGAGCACCGTGCTGGCCAGCTCCAGGAGCTTGGCCGGGGCCATCGACCGGGACGAGGAGTTGGCCGTCACCACCAGCTCGGTGACGATGGGCTCGAGCTGGTCCAGGATCGCGGGCACGTCCTTGTCCTCGCTGACCGCCAGGATGCCGATCAGGCCGGTGAAGCTGAACGCCTCGGCCAGCGCGTCCAGGCTGGCCGCCATCCCGGCCGGGTTGTGCGCGGCGTCCACGATCACCGTGGGGCTGCGCCGGACCACCTCGAGCCGCCCAGGCGAGGACATCTGCCGGAACGCGTCCCGGACAAGCTCGTCGTCCAGCGGCTGCGGGTCGCCCGGGTCACCGCCGGCCGGCCCGGTAAACGCCTCGGCGGCGGCCAGCGCGCAGGCCGCGTTGCTGGCCTGGTGCGCGCCGAACAGCGGCAGGAACAGGTCCTGGTAGTGGCCGTGCAGGCCTTGCACGGACAGCAGCTGGCCGCCGAGGGCCAGCTCCCGGCTGGTCACGCCGAACTCCATGCCCTCGCGGGCCACGGTCGCGCCGGCCTCGGCGGCCCGGTGCAGCAGCACCTCAGCCGCGCCGGGCGGCTGCTGGGCGAGCACCGCCACCGCCCCCGGCTTGATGATCCCGGCCTTGTCCGCGGCGATCGCCTCGACCGTGTTGCCGAGGTAGCGGGCGTGGTCGATGGAGATCGGCGTGACCACCGCCACCGCCCCGTCGGCCACGTTGGTGTTGTCCCAGGTCCCGCCCATGCCGACCTCGATCACGGCGACGTCCACCGGGGCGTCGGCGAAGACCGAGAAGGCCATGCCGACCAGCACCTCGAAGAACGACAGCGCGGCCGGCTGGCCCGCGTCGACCAGGTCCAGGTAGGGCTCGATCTCCTCGTACGCCCCGACGAACCGTTCGGCGGACAGCGGCACCCCGTCCAGGCAGATCCGCTCGGTGATGGCGGACAGGTGCGGGCTGGTGAACAGCCCGGTGCGCAGCCCTCGGGCGCGCAGCAGGGTCTCGGTCATCCGGGCGGTCGACGTCTTGCCGTTCGTGCCGGTCAGGTGGATCACCGGGTAGGCGTGCTGCGGGTCGCCGAGCAGCTCGGTCAGGGCCCGGATCCGGTCCAGGGACGGGTCGATGGAATGCTCGGGCCGGCGGGCGATGATGGCCCGCTCGATCTCCCGCAGCCGGGCAGTTACGTCGGCGGTCACGGCGCCGTGCAGGTTGCTGCGCTCACGGTTGGCAGCCTACTGCCCGCCCGGTTGCGTGCTGCCCATCTGGTTGCATCCTGCCCGCCCCGCTGGCTGTGCTGGCTGGCTAGCTGTGCTGGCTGGCTAGCGGACGGCCGCTATACGCACTGCCTTCCCTCCTCGCTCCTTCGGCGCTCCTTCGTCGCGCCTCATCGCTCGTCAGGAAAACAGCGCCGCGGCCCTCCGCTAGCTGCGGGCGGGCGGCAGCGCTTCCAGGCGGCCGGTGAGCCGCGCGATCTCGGCCTGCGCGGCGGCCAGCCGGTCCCGGCTCCTGGCCACCACTGCGGCCGGGGCGCGCTCCACGAACGACGGCGTGGCCAGCTTCCGCTCGGTGGCGGCGGCGTCGGCCTGGGCCGTGGCCAGATCCTTCTCCAGCCGCCGCCGCTCGGCCGCCACGTCGATGGTGGCCGCCGTGTCCAGTTCCACGGTCACGCCGCAGGCCTGGACCGACGCGGTGGGCGCGAACGCCTCGCCGGGCGCGGCCAGCCGGAGCAGGGCCCGGATCGCGGCCTCGTGCCCGGCCAGCGGGGTGCCGCCGATGCCGGCCAGCGCGGCGGGCACCGGCTGGGTGGGCCGCAGCCCCTGGTCCGAGCGGAACCGGCGGACCTCGGTGACCAGCTGCATGAGCGCGCCGATCTCGGCCTCGGCGGCCGCGTCGGCGAAGGCGGACAGGTCGCCGCCGCCCGTGCTGCTTCCACCCGTGCTGCCGCTGGCCCGCTGGCCCGGCCACGGCGCGGTCATCACGCTGTCCCCGCCGGTCAGCGCTCGCCACAGCTCGTCGGTGACGAACGGGATCACCGGGTGCAGCAGCCGCAGCAGCCGGTCGAGGACGAACCCGAGCACCGCCCGGGTGGCCGCCACGGCGCCCTCGTCGCCGCTGGCCAGCGCGGGCTTGGCCAGCTCCAGGTACCAGTCGCAGAACTCGTCCCAGGCGAAGTGGTACAGCGCCTCGCAGGCCTTGCCGAACTCGTACTGCTCGAGGAGGTCGTCGGTGGCCGCGGTGACCGCGGCCAGCCGGGACAGGATCCACCGGTCGGTGCTGCCCAGTGTGGCCGGGTCAGGGCGCGCGGCGCTCGCGTCCGCGCCGTTGAGCAGCGCGAAGCGGGCCGCGTTCCACAGCTTGTTGCAGAAGTTGCGGGACCCGGCGACCCAGTCCTCGCTGATCGCCACGTCGCCGCCGGGGCTGGCCCCGCGGGCCAGGGTGAACCGGGTGGCGTCCGCGCCGAACCGGTCGATCCAGTCCAGCGGGTCGACGGTGTTGCCGCGGGACTTGGACATCTTCTTGCCGTACTGGTCGCGGACCAGGCCGTGCAGGGCCACGTGGCGGAACGGCACGGACTGCTCGGGGCCGGCCGCGGACATCGCGTACAGGCCGAACATCATCATCCGGACGACCCAGAAGAACAGGATGTCGTAGCCGGTGACCAGCACGCTGGTCGGGTAGAAGGCGCGGAGGTCCTCGGTGCTGTCCGGCCAGCCCAGGGTGGAGAACGGCCACAGCGCCGAGGAGAACCAGGTGTCCAGCACGTCGCCGTCCTGGGTCCAGCCCTCCCCCGGCGGGTCCTCGTCCGGGCCGACGCAGACGGTCTCGCCGCTGGCCGAATACCAGACCGGGATCCGGTGCCCCCACCACAGCTGGCGGCTGATGCACCAGTCGTGCATGTCGTCGACCCAGTCGAAGTACCGGCCGGACATCTCGGCCGGGTGGATGGCCACCCGGCCGTCCCTGACCGCGT
The DNA here is from genome assembly GCA_036375995.1 of Streptosporangiaceae bacterium. Lineage (GTDB taxonomy): Bacteria > Actinomycetota > Actinomycetes > Streptosporangiales > Streptosporangiaceae > DASVBE01. The sequence continues at coordinate 11,050 of DASVBE010000355.1, forward strand.
CGCCGGCCGCCTTGGCCAGCGGGCCCACCTTGACAAACCACTGCAGGGACAGCCGCGGCTCGACGGTCGTGCCGCACCGGCCGCAGTGCCCCACCGCGTGCAGGTAGGGCCGCCGCTCGGCGACGATCCGGCCCTCCTCGCGCAGCGCGTCGCGCACCGCGGGCCGGGCCTCGAACCGGTCCAGGTGCAGGAACGGCCCGTGCGCGGTGATCACGCCGCGCTCGTCCATGATCATCACACTGGGCAGCTGGTGCCGCCGGCCGATCTCGAAGTCGTCCGGGTCGTGCGCCGGGGTGACCTTGACCGCTCCGGTGCCGAACTCCGGGTCCACGTGCGGGTCAGCGACCACCGGGATGCGCCTGCCGGACAGCGGCAGCTCGATCTCGCGGCCGACCAGGTGGCTGTACCTCGGGTCGTCGGGGTGCACAGCCACCGCGGTGTCGCCGAGCATGGTCTCCACCCGGGTGGTGGCCACCACGATCGAGTCGTCGCCGTCGCCGTACCGGATCGAGACCAGTTCGCCCTCGTCCTCGGTGTGGTCGACCTCGATGTCGGACAGCGCGGTCATGCACCGCGGGCACCAGTTGATGATCCGCTCGGCCCGGTAGATCAGCCCGTCGTCGAACAGCCGCTTGAAGATGGTCTGCACGGCCCGGGACAGGCCCGCGTCCATGGTGAAGCGCTCCCGGTCCCAGTCGACGCTGTCGCCCAGGCGGCGCATCTGGCCCAGGATCTTCCCGCCGGACTCGGCCTTCCACTGCCAGACCCGCTCGGTGAACTTCTCCCGGCCCAGGTCGTGCCGGGACAGGCCCTCCCTGGCCAGTTCCCGCTCGACCACGTTCTGGGTGGCGATCCCGGCGTGGTCCATGCCCGGCAGCCACAGCGCGGTGTAGCCCTGCATGCGGCGGCGGCGGACCAGCGCGTCCATCAGCGTGTGATCCAGCGCGTGGCCGATGTGCAGCGAGCCGGTCACGTTCGGCGGCGGGATCACCATGGCGAAGGCGGGCGCGGACGGCGACACCGCTTTGGCGTCGGCACGCATCAGGCCCGCCGCTTCCCAGTGCGCGTAGCGGCGTGCTTCCACCTCGCCGGGGGCGTACTGGGGAGGGAGCTGACGGGGGTCGGTCTCGGTCACGACCGATGAGTTTATTGGCTCCGCGCAGCGTCTGCGCCGTAGCCAGCTCGCGGAGGGCCGCGGCGCTGTTTTCCCGGCGAGCGGCCGGCGCTTCCTCGTTCGGTGAGCAGCGCTCGCCGGGAAGGCAGCGCCTCCTAGGCGGCCCGGAGCGAGCCAGCTAGCACAGTCAGGCGGACTTCTCCCGCGGCGTGCGGCGGGCAACATCACGCGGCACGAGGGTCGGGTTGACGTTCTTCAGCACGACGTCGGCGGTGATCACGACGCGCTCCACGTCCTTGCGGCTCGGCACCTCGTACATCACCGACATCAGGACTTCCTCGAGGATGGCGCGCAGCCCGCGGGCGCCGGTCCCGCGCAGGTTGGCCTGGTCGGCCACCGCGTCCAGGGCGTCGTCGGTGAACTCGAGGTCCACGCCGTCCAGCTCGAACAGCCGCCGGTACTGCCGGACCAGCGCGTTGCGCGGCTCGGTCAGGATCCGGATCAGCGCCTCGCGGTCCAGGTTGTGCACGCTGGTGATGACCGGCAGGCGGCCGACGAATTCCGGGATCATCCCGAACTTCAGCAGGTCCTCCGGCATCACGTCGGAGAACTGGTCCACCGCGTTGCGGTCGTTCTTGACCCGCAGCACGCCGCCGAAGCCGATCCCGCCGCGGCCGATCCGGGTCTCGATGATCTTCTCCAGGCCGGCGAACGCGCCGCCGCAGATGAACAGCACGTTGGTGGTGTCGATCTGGATGAACTCCTGGTGCGGGTGCTTGCGGCCGCCCTGCGGCGGGACGGACGCGGTGGTGCCCTCCAGGATCTTCAGCAGGGCCTGCTGCACGCCCTCACCGGAGACGTCCCTGGTGATCGACGGGTTCTCGCTCTTGCGGGCGATCTTGTCGATCTCGTCGATGTAGATGATGCCGGTCTCGGCCTTCTTGACGTCGTAGTCGGCCGCCTGGATCAGCTTGAGCAGGATGTTCTCGACGTCCTCGCCGACGTAGCCGGCCTCGGTGAGCGCGGTCGCGTCGGCGATCGCGAACGGCACGTTGAGCAGCCGGGCCAGCGTCTGGGCCAGCAGCGTCTTACCCGAGCCGGTGGGGCCGAGCAGCAGGATGTTGGATTTGGCCAGCTCGACGCCGTCCTCGCCGCCGGCCCGCTCGCCGCCGGACTGGACCCGCTTGTAGTGGTTGTAGACCGCGACCGACAGGGACTTCTTGGCGTTCTCCTGGCCGATGACGTAGGCGTCGAGGAACTCGTAGATCTCGCGGGGCTTGGGCAGGCTGTCCCACTTGAGCTCGGGGGGCTCGGACAGCTCTTCCTCGATGATCTCGTTGCAGAGGTCGATGCACTCGTCGCAGATGTACACGCCGGGGCCGGCGATGAGCTTCTTGACCTGCTTCTGGCTCTTTCCGCAGAACGAGCACTTCAGCAGATCGCCGCCATCACCGATACGTGCCACCCAGCTACTCCTTTGCCAGGGCCGCTGCCGCGACCGCGCGGGCTACGCCGGCCTGGGGATCGGCCCCCGGCCGGCCGGCCAAACCGGATGTGTCCCTCACCGACGGTATCGCTTCGGGGCTCTGCCGTGTGGCACAAGCCGCCGTCACGCCCGCCGGGTCAGGACGCCCCGGCCCGCTAAACCGACGATACCTCGGTCTTCCGCTTAATCATCGTGAGAACTTCATCCACCAGGCCATATTCCTTGGCTTCCTGGGCGGTGAAGAACTTGTCGCGCTCGATGTCCTTGCGAACCTGATCCTCATCCCTGCCGGTGTGCTGGGCAAGGACCTTCTCCATCGCGGTCCGCATCCGCAGGATCTCGTTGGCCTGGATCTCCAGGTCCGAGGTCTGCCCGTAGCCGCTCTCCATGGCTGGCTGGTGGATCAGGATCCGCGCGTTGGGCAGCGCCATCCGCTTGCCCGGGCTGCCCGCGGCGAGCAGCACCGCCGCCGCCGACGCGGCCTGGCCCAGGCAGAAGGTGTGGATCTCCGGGCGGATGTACTGCATGGTGTCGTAGATCGCCATCATCGAGGTCATCGACCCACCGGGCGAGTTGATGTAGAGGTAGATGTCCCGGTCGGGGTCAATCGACTCCAGCGTGATCAGCTGCGCCATCACGTCGTTCGCGGACGCGTCGTCGATCTGCACGCCGAGGAAGATGATCCGCTCCTCGAAGAGCTTGTTGTACGGGTTCATCTCCTTGACGCCGTACGACGTCCGCTCGACGAAGGACGGCAGCACGTAGCGCGACTCCGCGGCGTGGCGCAGGGCCGCGGGCCGGGCCAGGTGGTTGCTCATGAGGTTCGCTCCTCCGCTTTGGGCGGGTGTCAGGAAACAGGTCCGTCGGTCGGGACCTCGTTAGCGCTGCGGACCACGTGGTCGACCAGGCCGTACTCCTTGGCCTCGTCCGCGCTGAACCAGCGGTCACGGTCCGAGTCGGCCTCGATCCGCTCCACCGACTGGCCGGTGTGGAACGCGGTCCGGTCGGCCAGCACCTTCTTCAGGGTCAGGATCTGCCGGGCCTGGATGCGGATGTCGGTCTCGGTTCCGCCGACCCCGCCGTGCGGCTGGTGCAGCAGGATCTGCGCGTGCGGCAGCGCGTACCGCTTGCCGTGCGTGCCGGCGCACAGCAGGAACTGGCCCATCGACGCGGCCATGCCCATCGCGTAGGTGGCGATGTCGTTCGGCACGTACTGCATCACGTCGTAGATCGCCAGGCCGGCGCTGACCGACCCGCCGGGCGAGTTGATGTACAGGCTGATGTCGCGCCGGCTGTCCTCGGCGGCCAGCAGGATGAGCTCGGCGCAGACCCGGTTGGCCAGGTCGTCGTCGACCTGCTGGCCGAGGAAGACGATCCGGTGCCGCAGCAGGCGCTGGAACACCTGCTCGGCCATCAGCGGGGCCGGCGGCGCCTCGGTCCGCGCCAGGATGCTGGCCGGCACCCCGGCCAGGGGCGGCGTGCTCAAAGGTGCCTCCTCGTAGTGGTGCTCACGCGCCGCTGCGGGCGCGGGATGTTCGTGCTGTCCTTGGACCCTAACCCGGCCCTGACGCCGGCTAGTCCGCTGCTGGCGCCTGTTCGCTGACGGCGCACGCGCCGGCCCGCGGGCTACTCGCCGGCGTCGTCCGGCTCGCCGGCGTCCGCGCCCGCCAGCGCGGCCTGGCGCAGCGCGGCCAGGTCGACGGTGCGGCCGGACTCGTCCTTGATCGCGGCGCGCTCGGAGAGCAGCGTCATGGCCTTGGACCGGAGGATGTCGTTCACCACCGAGCCGAGCTGGTTGCGGTCGGTGAGCTCCTTGGCCAGCCGGTCGGGTGCGACGCCCATCCGGTAGGCCTGCTCGGTCACGTAGGCGCTCAGCTCGTTCTGGTCAACCCCGAGTTCCTCGGCCTGGGCCAGCTTGTCCAGCACGAAGCCGGCCTTCACGGACCGGCGGGCGTCGGTCTCGAACTGCTCGGCCAGTTCCTCCTCGGTGGTGCCGGCCGCCTCCAGGTAGGCCGGGCGGTCCAGGCCGCTCCGGCGCAGCCGGTCGTCCAGCGCCCGCTCGCGCAGCTCGATCTCCTCGCGGACGAAGGTCTCCGGCAGCGGCAGGTCGAGCTGGCCGAGCACCGCGTCCAGGGCCCGCTCCCGGGCCTGGTCCAGCTGGCTGCCGCGGCGCATCGCGGTCAGCTGGGCGGTGGTCGCGCTGCGCAGCTCGTCCAGCGTGTCGAACTCGCTGGCGGCCTGGGCGAACTCGTCGTCCAGGTCCGGCAGCTCCTTGACCTTCACGCTGTGCACGGTGACGGTGACGTCGGCCTCCTGGCCGGCGTGCTGGCCGCCGGCCAGCTCGGTGCGGAACGTGCTGGTGTCGCCGGAGCTCATCCCGGGCAGCGCCTCGTCCAGGCCGTCCAGCATGCTGCCGCTGCCGACCTCGTAGGACAGGCCGCTGGCCTGGGCGTCCTCGACCGGGTTGCCGTCGACGCTGGCCGACAGGTCGATCGACACGTAGTCGCCCGCCTCGACCGGCCGGTCGGTGCCCTTCAGCGAGGCGAACCGCTCGCGCAGCGCGCCCAGGTACTCATCCACCTGCTCGTCGGTGACATCCGCGTCGTCCACGGTGACCGGCAGCCCGTCGATGTCGGGCAGGTCGAACTTCGGCCGCACGTCGACCTCGGCGGTGAACGTCAGCTCCTTGCCGTCGTCCAGCTTGGTGATCTCCACGTCGGGCTGGCCGAGGGCGAACATCTCGTGCTCCTGCAGGGCCTTGCCGTACAGCTCGGGCACCGCGTCGTTGACGGCGTGCTCGAGCACGGCACCGCGGCCGACACGCTGGTCGATGACCCGCGGCGGGACCCGGCCGGGCCGGAACCCGGGCACCCGTACCTGCCTGGCCACCTCCCGGTAGGCGTGGTCGAGGTTCGGCTTGAGCTCCTCGAACGGGACCTCAACGGTCAGGCGGACCCGGGTCGGGCTCAGCTCCTCGACGTCAGTCTTCACGCCGGTACTACTCCTCGGATTATCGCCAGGAAGACTGGGCTCCCCGGCGCGGGCAATGGG
>DASVBE010000019.1:0-2402 GCA_036375995.1 Streptosporangiaceae bacterium
CAACGCCCGGTTGACCTGGTCAGCTACCGGTCGATTGTGCTGCTGGCCAGCGGCCAAGACATCACTCGATCGAGTGATGTACCACGGCGGACAGCGCAACCCGGTTCGGTGCTGCTCGGTCAGGCGGGTTGCGCCCGGCGGTACGCCTCCTCGCCACCGGCTGGGGACGGGTTCCAGGTGGCCGCCCCGGGCTGCCTGTGGTGCTTGCCTCGTTCCGGCGCCCCGGTCTTTCTGGTCAGGGCCTGTGCATGGCTATGCGTGCTGGGCCAGCCAGGCGTACGTCTCGTCCCGGTGGGCGTCCTCGACCGTGCTGTGGTCGTCGCCAGTGATGTGCGCATCGATGCCAGGGCCGCTTGCGGGCGGGTTGCCGGCGGATGGGCTGGTGGAGCTCGATGGCGCGACGGGGCCGCGGGGCTAGCGGATGCCGCGGGGGCGGTACTGCACGCTGATCCGCGGCCCGGCCGCCCGGGCGGCCTTGGGCACCGCGTGCTCCCAGGTCCGCTGGCAGGTGCCGCCCATCACCAGCAGGTCGCCGTGGCCGACCTCGTACCGCAAGGCCGGCCCGCCGCCGCGGGGCCGCAGCAGCAGCGCACGGGGCGTGCCGAGGGAGAGGATGGCCACGACCGTCTCGTGTACCTGGCGGCCCGAGTTGTCGCCGTGCCAGGCGACGCTGTCCTGCCCGTCGCGGTACAGGCACAGCCCGGCGGTGCGCAGCGGCTCGCCGGCTTCCGGGCCGTAATGCCGGCTGAGCGCGTCCATCGCGGCGGCCAGCGCCGGGTCGGGCAGCCGCTCATTCACGCCGTAGTAGCACAGCAGGCGCGGGACGCGGACCACCCGGTCGTACATCTGCCGCCGCTCGGCCCGCCACGGCACGGCCCGGACCAGGCGCTCGAACAGCGCGTCCGAGCCCGTCATCCAGCCCGGCAGCAGGTCCGCCCAGGCGCCGCGGCCCAGCTCCGTCCGCCGCGCGGCCGTCAGCGGCCCGAGCGCCACCTCCGCCGACTGGTCGAGCAGCGACCCCTGGAAGGAAACCGTCACCCCGGCAGCATACCCTGGATTTCAAACATGTGTTCGAACTGGCAAGAGCTCATCCAGTCCGCCCGGCCGGCCAGGATGGACCGCATGCCTCTCGACCCTGAGAACCGCCCCGGCGTGACCGTCCGGCTCCTCGACGAGGACGCGCCGCCCGCCGACCCGTCCAGCGTCAACGATTACGACAGCTTCGCCGCGGCCTACTCGGCCGAAAGCGACGCCGGCATCGTCAACGCCTACTACGAGCGGCCCGCGATCCTGGCCCTCGCCGGGGACGTGACCGGCCGGCGGATCCTGGACGCCGGCTGCGGCGCCGGGCCCATCGCCGCGGAACTGCGCGACCGGGGCGCGACCGTCACCGGCTTCGACGCCAGCGCCGGGATGATCGAGATAGCCCGGCGGCGGCTCGGCGGCGACGCGGACCTGCGGGTGGCCGACCTGGCCGGCCCGCTGCCGTACCCCGACGGCGCGTTCGACGACGTGGTCGCGTCCCTGGTGCTGCACTACCTGGAGGACTGGGGGCCCACGCTGGCCGAGTTCCGGCGCGTGCTGGCGCCCGGCGGCCGGGTCATCGTGGCCGTCGACCATCCCTTTGCCGTCGAGGCCATGAACCTGCTGTCCGGGCGCAAGGTCACCTACCTGGCGACCTACCAGGCGACCGAGGAATGGACCATGGGCGGCCATACCGCCCTGCTGAGCTTCTGGCACCGGCCGGTGCACGCGATGACCGACGCGTTCACCGCGGCCGGCTTCCGGATCTCGGTGATCAGCGAGCCGCCGCCGGTGCCCGAGGGCCGCGACGTGGACCCCGAGGGCTTCCGCAAGCTCTCCGCCAACGGGTGCTTCCTGTTCTTCGTCCTGCACGCCGAGCCGGACGCGCCGGGCGCCCCCAGCGCCCCGGCCTAGCCGCCGGCCGGGCGGACCCCGGCCGCGTGCCGCCGGGCCAGCTCCCGGTATACCTCCGGGTTGGTCTGCACCCACTTCAGCGCGCCGCCGCGGACCTCCCCCGCGACCCGGGCCGGCACGCCCACGGCCAGCGTGCCGTCCGGCACGACCAGTCCCGGCGCAACCGTCGCCCCGGCCGCGACCAGCGCCCGCGCGCCGATCACCGCGCCGTCCAGCACGGTCGCCCCGTTGCCGATCAGCGCCTCGGCGCCGATCACGCAGCCGTGCACCACGCACAGGTGCCCGATCGTCGCGCCCTCCCCCACCTCGGTCACCGGGTCGGCCCCGCCGTGCAGCACCGAGCCGTCCTGCACGTTCGCGCCGCGCCGGACGATGATCGGCCCGAAGTCGGCCCGCAGCACCGCGCCGTACCAGACCGAGGCCCCGTCCTGCACGGTCACGTCCCCGACCAGCGTGGCGGTGGG
>DASVBE010000097.1:0-31375 GCA_036375995.1 Streptosporangiaceae bacterium
GTCCCCGATCCTGGTGCCGCCCTCCCAGTCAAACACGGCCCGGGCCGCGGCCTCCAGCGCCCGGTCCGGGCGCCGGTGATCCAGCGCCTTGCTGATCCGGGTCAGCCGGGTGCCGAAGCAGAACACCTCGACCCGGGCCGCGGCGCGCTTGGCCGAGTAGGCGAACTGCAGCAGCGCCCGGGAGTAGTCGGCCATCGAGCCGGACACGTCCAGGATGAGGATCAGCGGCCGCGGCCGGACCCGGCGCCGCCGCCAGTACAGCGGGCCGGCCTCGCCGTGCATGCGCAGCGACTCGCGCACGGTGCGGCGCAGGTCAGGCCGGGAGCCCGAGGGCCCGCTGCGCCACCGGCGGGTGCGCCGCCGCGGCGGGGTGAGCCGGAGCCTGGCCATGATCCGGCGCAGCGCGGCCAGCTCGTCGGGGGTGCAGTCGGTGAACCGCTTGCGGCGCAGCACCGCGGCGTCCGAGGCCATCAGGCCCAGCCGGGCCTCCTGCTGTTCTTCCCCGGCGTCGTCGCCGGGCGGCTCGGTGGCCGGGATGTCCAGCACGGCCTGGGCCTGCGCCACCGCCTGCGGGGTGAGGGCCAGCACGTCCGCCGCCAGACCGGGGTCCGCGCCCAGGAAGTACCGGCGGAACACGGCGTCGTACCGCGGGATCGCGTCCCGCCGGGTGACCAGCGTGACCCGGCCCGCCCAGTACAGGTCGACCAGGTCCGAGGGGTCGAGCGCGGCCGCCGCGGTGGCGTAGGTGAGCACGTCGCCGGTCCCGGCCGGCAGCCCGGCCCGGCGCAGTTCCGCGCAGAAGCCGACGAGCACCGCAGTCAGCGGCGGCGGCCCCGTGCCTGGCGGGTCAGCCACCGGAGGTGATCTCCTCCAGGCTGTCCCTGACCACGTCCAGGTCGTCGCGTTCCTTGACCACCGCGCCCAGCGTGTCGGCGGCCGTGTCCGGGGTCAGCTCGGTGACGCCGAGCACGTCCAGCGTCCGGGCCCAGTCGATGGTCTCCGCCACGCCCGGCGGCTTGGCCAGGTCAAGCTCCCGCAGCCGGTTGACCGCGGCGACCACCTTGCGGGTCAGCGCCTCGGACACACCGGGCGCCCGGGTCAGCACGATCTCGGTCTCGGTGTCCGGCGCCGGGTAGCCGATCCAGTGGTAGAGGCAGCGCCGTTTCAGCGCGTCGTGCAGTTCCCTGGTCCGGTTGGAGGTGAGCACGACCAGCGGCGGCCGCTCGGCCCGGACCGTGCCGACCTCGGGGATGCTGATCTGGAAGTCGGACAGCACCTCGAGCAGGAAGGCCTCGAACTCGTCGTCCGCCCGGTCCACCTCGTCGATCAGCAGCACCGCCCGGTCCCCGGCCCGGATCGCGGCCAGCAGCGGCCGCTCCAGCAGGAAGCGGGGGCCGAACAGTTTCTCCACTGCCTGCTCGTCGGCGACCTGGCGCTCGGACAGGGCCCGGATGTGCAGCAGCTGCCGGGCGTAGTCCCACTCGTACAGCGCCTGGCTGGTGTCGATGCCCTCGTAGCACTGCAGCCGGATGAGCTGACGGCCGAACACCGCGGCGAGCACCTTGGCGGCCTCGGTCTTGCCCACGCCGACCTCGCCCTCGAGGAGCACCGGCCGGTCCAGCTCCAGCGCCACGTACAGGGCGGTGGCCAGCCCGCGATCGGCCAGGTAACCACCCTGGCGCAGGATGGCGGTCAGCTCGCCGACGGATGCCGGGCGGTCCACGCCTCGCCCTCCTCGCCGCCGGCCGGCCCGGTCAGCGGGCCTCGGCGGAGGTCTCGCCGGAGGCGTCCTCCCGGCTGAAGACGAGATCGGCCACGCTGCCGCCGAACGAGCTCAGTTTGCCTTCCCGCTCCAGCCGGGACCGCCAGGCACTGCGCAGGTTCTCGTCGTCGCCGGCCACCCCGAAGCCGACGCCGGCCATCCGCTTGCAGGCCTTCACATCCCTGTCGTCCAGGTCCGTGGCGGAATGGCCCTGCGCAGTCCACACCCCGCGGAGGACCTCAAGGGCATCGTCCGGCTGGCCAGTCATCGGCACTACCTTTCGGGCACGGGTGCACGGCTCCCCTTCACGGTATGCGCTGTGGCCGGTCACGGCGAGTTCCGATTAAGGAATCTCTTATCTGCAGCACTGCCGTGGAACTGGTTTCAGCGCTACCGTCTGACCTGGGCGGTGCGGGGAACCGCCCCCGCGCCCGGGCGTGCGGCGCTGCGCCGGGGACGCCTCCACTAGCCCACGCCGCCCGGCCGGGAGAGACTAGGCATGCCAGGCGACGGGTCACGGCCGGCCCCGCCCGGCTGACGATCGTTCGAGCGGGTCCCGGCCTGGCGTGGCCACCAGGCAGGCCCGAGGGGGTGCGCGGATGACCGGACCACAGCCCGACCTGCTGGTGCAGGTGCTGCCGGACGGGGCCGAGTTGCGATTCCGGCCCGGGCAGCAGGTGATGATCGGCCGGGACACGGACGCCCAGGTGCTCGTGGTGCACCCGCGTGCCTCGCGCCGCCACGCGATGCTGGCCATGCAGCAGGCCGGCTGGGTGCTCACCGACCAGAGCTCGAACGGCACGTTCATGGATGGCCGGCCGGTCCACCAGATGACGATCTACAGCGCGATCACGGTCCGGGTCGGTGACCCCGATCACGGCCAGGAGATCCGGCTGACCACCGCCCCGGCCGGGGCAGTCCCGCCCGGGGCGGCCCCCGGCGGCTACCAGGCCACCCACGCGGCCTCGCCGTCCCCGGGCGGTTTCGCCCCGGCCCCGGCTGCGCCGGCCCCGCCGTTGCCGGTTCCCCCTGTGCCGGTTCCTGATGGCGGCTTCGCCGCGCCGCCGGTCCCGGGTCTCGGCCGCCCGCCCGTCCCTGACCTGGGCGTTCCGGCCGGGTTCGGCGCCGCCCGGCCGGCCGCTGAGCCCGGAACACCGGCCCCGGACGCGGGCCCGCCGCCGGTCCCGGCCTACGACTCCCCGGTCCCCGGCTTCGGCGACCCGGTGCCCGCACCGGAGGCCAGCCCGCCGCCCGTGCCGGCCTACGGCGGGTCGCCCGTCCCCGGCTTCGGCGACCCGCCAGGAGGCGGGCAACCGGCACCGCCCGCCGCCGACTACGGCACACCCCCGGCCGCCGACTACGGCACGCCGCCCGCGCCGGCCTACGGCGGGTCGCCCGTCCCCGGCTTCGGCGACCCGCCAGGAGGCGGACACCCGGCACCGCCCGCCGCGGACTACGGCACGCCGCCCGGACCGGGCACGCCGTACCAGCCGGCCCAGCCGGGCCAGGGCGGCGCTGGATACCCGCCCGGCCCGGGCGCCGGCTACCCGGGCGCGCAGCCCGCGGGCTGGCCGCCCGCCCAGGGCCCATATCCGCCGGGAGCTGGAGCCCCGCTCGCCCAGGGTCAGGGCGGCCGCCGGGCCCACCGCGAGCCGCAGTTCGCCGAGCTCGCGTCCTCGCTGCACATCCTGATCCCGGTGCGCAGCTGGCTGAACAACCCAGGCTGGAAGCAGGGCTGGCGGCTGCTGGTGATCGCCTACGGCCTGCTGCCCAGCGTGTTCTTCGTGCTGTTCCTGCACAGCACGAACCTGACCACGCCGGGCTGGGCGTACAGCCTGTACGTGGCCCCGCTGTGGGCCATCGTGTTCTACTTCCTGATCCGCCCAGGCCCGATCACCAAGCAGGTCATCGGCGTCGGGGTGGCGATCATCATAGGGACCCTGGCCCTCACCCCGATCCTGACGATCCCGTGGGAAAAGGCGCTGGACAAGACGGCCAGCACGAAGCAGCTGCTGCCGTGGATCTACGGCGTCGGCTACGCCGAGGAGATCACCAAGGCGCTGCCGGTCCTGGTGGCCGCGCTGATCCTGCTCCGGTTCCGCAAGGAGAAGCTCGACGTCCGGATGTGGATGTTCCTCGGCTGCATCGCCGGCCTGACCTTCGGCGTCGCCGAGTCGGTCAAGTACGTCGCGCTGTACCTGCGCGCGGGTGAGCAGGGCGGCGCGAGCGTGCCTGTGGTGCTGGCCTTCTCCCTCCGGGTCTTCCTCGACGGCTTCCAGCACGCGGTGTGGGCCGGCATCTCCGGCTTCTTCATCGGCATGGGCGTGAACTACAAGCGGCAGCGGGTCCTGCTGATCGCCATCGGCATCTCGATCCCGTCCGTGCTGCATGGCCTGAACGACTGGGCCACCTCGTTCTCGAACCAGTGGCTGTGGATCGGGATGGGCGCGCTGTCGCTGGTCCTGTTCCTCGGCTACACGATGTCGGCCTCGGCCATCGAACGGGACGTCAGGAAGACGCCGGTGTTCCGCGGCGAGTCGATGCTGATGGACCGGCCGTCGATCCTGGGCGATATCCCGCGCCCTAGTGCGGAACCCGGGCCCAGCGCCCGGCGGGGCTAAGGCCGGGCGGTTCGCCGGAGGTCTGCCCAGCTTCGGGCCGGTCCAGGTAGCCGCGGTCGCCATTGGCCCGGGCCCGGAACCGCGCGGCGTCGGGGAACACCGTGGGGTGGCCCGGGCGCGTGCCCGTCGTGCTCGGTCCGCGGCCAGCGGTAACCCACCTTCCCGCACGCCGCGGCAAGGTGGCCGCGGCCGGCCTGCGGGCGGTCGCCGCCTCACTCGGGCACACCAGCGTGGCCACTTATGTCCGGCGGCTCCTCGGTGGGGAGGGCTCCCCTAGCCCGTGCCGCCCGGCCAGGTGACACTGAGCCTGCCAGGCACCCGGCCAGTCCCGCCCGGCTGATGACTATTCCTACCGGGGCCTGGCCCGACGAGGTCACCGGCGACCAGAGGTGGTGCACGATGACCGGACCGCAGGCCGATCTGCTGGTGCAGGTCCTGCCAGACGGGGCTGAGATGCGGTTCCAGCCGGGCCAGCAGGTGCTGATCGGCCGCGACGCGGGTGTCCAGGTGCTCGTGGCCCATCCGCGGGCCTCGCGCCATCACGCCTCGCTGACTTATCAGCAGGCCGGCTGGGTGCTGACCGACCAGAGCTCGAACGGCACGTTCGTCGACGGCCGGCCCATCCACCAGCTGACCGTCCACGGCCCCGTCGCAATCCGGGTCGGTGACCCCGCGGACGGCACGGGGATCCGGCTGGCCACGGCCATCGCCGGGACGGTGCCGCCCGCACCGGACCCCGGCGGTTACCAGGCCGCGCAGGCCATCTCGCCGTCCCCGGCCGGCTTCGCCCCCGCCCCGCCGTCCCCGGCCGGCTTCGCCCCCGCCCCGCCGTCCCCAGCCGGCTTCGCCCCCGCCCCGCCGGCGCCGGTCCGCCCGGCCCCGTCCCCGGCCGACGGCTTCGCCGCGCAGCCCGCCGCCGCCCCCGGCTTCGCTAGCCCGCCTGTTCCTGGCCTGGGTGCCCCGGCCGGGTTCGACGCGAACGGGGCCACCCCTGAGACGGGAACACCGGCCCCGGCCGGCATCCCCGCCCCAGCCGGCATCCCCGCCCCGGCCCAGGTGTCCCCGGTTCCCGGGTTCGGTGACCCGCCGCCCGCGCCGGACCCTGTCCTCCCGCCCGGGCCGGGCTACGGCGGCTCGCCCGCCCCGGTTCCCGGCCATCCGGCCGGGCCCCCTGCCCCGCTCGTTCTGGATTACGCCACCCCGCCGGCTCAGGGAACGCCACCCGCTGCGGGCTACGGCACGCCACCCGGTCACGGCACCGCGCTCCTGCCTGCCTCGCCCGGCCAGCCGCCCGGGTATCCGCCGGTCCCGGGCACCGCGTTCCCGCCCGGGCCCGGGGGCGGCTACCTGGGCGGGCCGCCCCAGCCGGGCGCTCACCCGCCGGGGACCGCCGCTCTGCCCGGACCGGGTAAGGCCAAAGGCCGCGGCCGCGGCGGTTCCGATCACCGCGAGCCGCGGGTCGCCGCGCTGGCGTCCTCGCTGCACATCCTGGTCCCGGTGCGCAGCTGGCTGAACAATGCGGGCTGGACCCAGGGGTTCCGGCTGCTGGTGGTCGTCTACGGTCTGCTGCCCAGCGCCTTCATCGTGCTGTTCGTTAATACCCGCAGCCTCACCACGCCGGGCTGGGCCTACAGCCTGTACCTGGCGCCGCTATGGGCCATGGTGTTCTACTACCTGATCCGCCCGGGCAAGATCACCAAGACGGTGATCGTCCTCGCGGTGGCGAACATCATCGGGACCCTGGGGCTCATCCAGCTGCTGGCCCTCCCCTGGGAAAAGGCGCTGGGGAAGGCCACCGACAGCCACCCCAAGCAGGTGCTGCCCTGGATCTACGGTGTCGGCTACGCCGAGGAGGTCACCAAGGCCCTGCCCGTGCTGGCGACCGCGCTGATCGTGCTCTACTTCCGGAAGGAGAAGCTGGACGTCCGGATGTGGATGCTCATCGGCACGATCGCCGGCCTGACCTTCGGCGTCGCCGAGTCGGTCAAGTACGTCGCGTCGTACCTGGCCGTAACCCAGCACCATGCGGGCCTGGGCGTGCCGGTGGTGCTGCTCTTCGCCGACCGGGTCTTCGGGGACGGCTTCCAGCATGCCGTGTGGGCCGGTATCTCCGGTTTCTTCATCGGGATGGGCGTGAACTACAAGCGGCAGCGGTTCCTGCTGATCGCCATCGGCGTCTCGATCCCGTCCGTGCTGCACGGCCTGAGCGACTGGAGCACCGGGCTGTCCACCCAGTGGTACTGGATCGGGTTCCTCGGCCTGTCGCTCCTGCTGTTCCTCGGCTACTCGATGTCCGCCTCGGCCATCGAGCGGCAGGTCAGGAAGACGCCGGTGTTCCGCGGCCAGTCGATGCTGATGGACCGGCCATCGATCGTGGGCGATCTCCCGCACGCCAGCGCCGAACCCGGGCCCAGCCCCCAGCCGGGCTAAGCCCGGCTGGTCAGGTCAGGCGTGCTGCATCCACAGGTTGGTCTCGGCGTACCGGCCCTGGTCGGCTTCGCGGTCGATGCTGACCAGGTCCAGCGCGTCCGGCACGACGTAGTCGCCGGTTTCCGGGAAGGCCATCGCGGCCCACTGCTCCCATTCGGCGACCGTGCCGGAGATGATCATCGAGCGCGGTGCGGGGGCCAGGATCGCCGCGCCCAGCCGCTGGTGGGTGCGGATCCACGGGTCGATGTGCTGCCCGTCCGCGCGTGACCAGCGGGCGAAGGCGGCCATCGGGGTAAGCGGGTAGCGGCTCTTCAGCGCCGGCCTGACCGGGGCGATCACGTGCCCGAGCCCCGCGGCCGTGGCCCGCTCCCGCAGCGCGGTCAGCGTGCGCCCGGCCAGCCCGGCGCCCTGGCGGTCCGCCCGCACGGCGGCGGCCATGATGCACAGGGTGTCGGCCTCCAGGTCCCGCTCGTACCCGTCGACCGCGCGGACCAGCGCCCCGTCGTAACCGTCCGGCGGCAGCCCGGGAACGGTCCCATCCCAGGCCAGCGGCACCCCCCAGCCCCCGGCCACGACCTGGCCGGCGTCCAGGACCATGACGTCGAAGGACGGGAAATAGTCCTCCACCCGGCCGATGTACTCGCGGGTGACCGGGTCGTGGAAGATGAACTCCGGCCAGCCCGGGCGGAACGCGGCCCCGGCCTCATCCGCCAGGTCGGGCCGGTCCGAGGTGGTCACCACGGTCAGGTCCGGCATCGCTACGCCTCCCGTCCGGACCGTGCGGCGACATACTCGGACTGCTGGCGGTGCACGTCCACGAGCCAGCCGTCCAGGCTGCGCGGGTCGTCGTAGGGCTGGCCCGCTTCGAGACGGTCCAGGTAACGGCGGTCGGCGTCGACCCGGGCCCGGAAGCCGGCCGCGTCGGTGACCTGGCCATGTCCCGGGACCAGCCAGCGCACTTCCCGTACCCCTGCCAGCTTGTCGAGGCCCGTGCGGTACTCGGTGAGGGCGTCGTCCCGCTCCGTGGCCAGAATCGGGATCTCCATGTCGGACAGCATGTCCCCGGCCACCAGCACCCCGGTGTGCGGGAAGAACACCGCGGCGTGCCCCGGCGCGTGGCCGTCGTGGACCACGAGCTGGGCTTCCGGGCCGTCCCAGGGGATCAGCCCGGTCCCGTCGGGCAGCGCGGTCAGGCGGCCGGCCAGGTCCAGCTCGTGCCCGGGCGAGCGGGTGCGCAGGTTCTCGGCCAGCAGGTCGTGCTCGGCCTCGGTGAGCGCCGCGGCGGCCGCGGCCGCGTACCTGGGCACATCGCCGAGGGCCCGGCTCCACAGCACGTGATCCCAGTGCGGGTGGGTGGCGAACCCGGCCCGCGGCGCCAGGCCGGCGCCGGCCAGGTCGGCGGCCAGCCCGGCCAGGTCGGCCGCGGACACCGCCGGGTCGATGAGCAGGCTGCCTCCGCCGGGGTGGGCGACAGCCGTGCTGTTCGTCGTCAGTTCCTGCTCCGTGGCCACATGCACCCCGGGAGCAAGCTCACGAAACCGCTGCATGCTGCCCTTCCTACCGCGCCAGGCGCGCCGCGGGCCAGCCGTTATCCCGTTAGGGTCGGCTGCATGCCGAGGTATCTGGCCCTGCTGCGCGGTATCAACGTGGGCGGGCGCAACAAGGTGGCCATGGCTGACCTGCGGGAGATTGCCACCTCGGTCGGGCACACCGGGGTAGCCACCTACATCCAGAGCGGGAACCTGGTGTTCACCAGCCCAGCAGCCGGGACGGCCGCGCTGGCCGACGCGCTGCAGCAGGAGATCGCCAGCCGGCTGGGGGTCAAGCCCGCCGTGGTCGTGCTGTCCGCGACCGAGCTGGGCCAGGCCATCGCGGGCAACCCGTTCCCTGACGAGCCCAACCCGAAGATGGTGCACGCGGTGTTCCGGCGCGACGACTACACCGACGGCGATCTGGCCGCGATCGAGGCGGCCAAGCAGCGGGCCGGGGACAAGCTCGGCCGGGACGAGGCGGTCGTGGCCGGCCGCACCCTGTACCTGCACACCCCGGACGGCTACGGCCGCAGCGAGCTGGCCGCCCAGCTGTCCCGGCCGATCGCCCAGGCATCCGGCACGGCCCGCAACTGGGCCACGGTGACCAAGCTGATGGGCATGCTCGAAGCGGGCTGACCGGGCGGGTTACTCGGCGCGCAGCACCGGGCCCGGCCGGGCCCTGGCCGCCAGCAGGGCCGGGACCGCGGCCAGCAGGTTCGCCGTCGCCAGCACCCCGGCCAGCAGCACCACGATCAGCAGCGGGCGGACCACCGGCACCGGGACCACGCCGAAGCTGGTCGCGAACAGCCGCCACAGCGCCCGCCCCGCCGCCAGGCCGGCCGGCGTGCCGATCACGATCCCGGCCAGCGCCACCGCGCTGGCCTGCCAGCACATCGCGGCGCCGACCTGGCGGCGGAGGAACCCGAGGACCTTGAGCAGGCCAGCCTCGCGGCGCCGCCGGGCCACGCTGACCAGCAGCAGGTGCGCCATGGTGGCCGCGCCGAAGACCGACAGGGCCACACCGAACAGCAGCGGGAAGCTGACCGACTCGCCGAAGTTGACCAGTGCGGCCGGGGTGCGAGGGCGGTAGACCAGTCCGGGATAGGCGCGGCTGTACCTGGCCAGCGCCGCCGTCCCGGCCCGGCCGGCCTCGGCGCGCACCATGACCACGGGCAGTCTGCGCACGGTGCGCACGCACGCCGCCCGGCCGTCCCCGGGCGGGCACACCGCGGTAGTCAGGCCGGCCAGCGTCAGCGCGGCGCCGTTGCCCAGGCCACCGGTCCCGGCATTCAGTGCCGCCCGGCCGGTGACCAGGAACCGGACCCGGTGCGGTTTCCCTGCCGGGTCGGCCAGCGTAACCAGGACCGTCCCGCCGACGCTGGCTCCGGTGTCGCGCATGGTCGCGGCGCCGAGCATGATCTCCCGGTCCGTGGCCGGCCGGCGGCCGTCCACCGCCGCCAGCAGGACCTGGCCGCGGACCGGGGCAACCGCGAACGCCTGCACGTGCTTGCCGTTGACCTGCACCTCGGCCGCCACGGCCAGCGTGATCTGGGTGATCGCCGGGTCGCTGCGCAGCCGGGAGAGCAGCGGGCCGGCCACCGTGGCCGCGGATTCCGGCTCCCCGTCCGAGGCGAAGTACTCCTGGAACGGCTCGCCGTACAGCGCGGGGGTCACGTTCAGGTGGGCCAGGCTGGCGCCGAACACCGCGGTGGCGCACAGGGCGGCGACGGCCAGGATCGTGCCGAGCAGCGCGGTGGCGACCGGCTGCCCGCCGCGGCCGCGCTCGACCGCGTACCTGATCCCGATCAGCGCCGGAGCCGGCAGCCGGGCCGCTGCGGCGGCCCGGCCGATGGCGGCCGCGGACGTGCCCGCCGGCTCCGGGCGGTCCCCTGGCCGCCGGACCTGGCGGACCGCGGGCCAGACCGCCAGCGCGGCGATGACCGCCACGGTCACCAGCGCACCGGCGGCCAGCAGCAGCGGTGACACCGACACCGCGCCCGCGGCGGGGTCGGCGAGCCGGGCTTCGCCGACCGGGGTGAGCGGGGACAGCGCCGCCGCCAGCGCCACCGCGCCCGCCGCCCCGGCCACGCCGATCACCGCTGTGCGCCCCAGGTCGGCCAGCACGAACTGGCCCGGGGCCAGGCCGATCGCGGCCAGCGCCCGGTGGTCAGCGCTCTCGGTGACGGCCTGCCTGGCGACCGCCTGGGCGATCACCGCCAGCGCCGCCAGCGCCGCCAGGCCCGCCAGCACGTACCACCCGGCGACCTGCGGGCCGATTGACGCGCGGACCGCGCCCGCGTCCGCGTCCAGGTCGTTGGTGCCCAGCACGTGCAGCGGGCCCAGCCGGCTGCTGACCGCGGCCAGGTCCGCCTCGCCGTGCCGGAAACGCAGGTAGGACAGGGACAGCGTGGCCGCCTGGGGGTTCACCGCAGTGGCGAACGCGGCGGTGGCGAACAGGTCGTAGTGCGGGGTCCCGCCGCCGGGAAACTCGCCGTCGGCCGCGGCGATGCCCACCACCCGGAGGTCGCGGGTCGGGGTGGGTTTCGGATCGCCCTTGCCGGTCAGCGCCGACGCGGGGTAGATCGGGATGCTGATCACCGACCCCAGGCGGATGCCGTTG
This sequence comes from Streptosporangiaceae bacterium, assembly GCA_036375995.1. Lineage (GTDB taxonomy): Bacteria > Actinomycetota > Actinomycetes > Streptosporangiales > Streptosporangiaceae > DASVBE01. The sequence goes on from DASVBE010000097.1 coordinate 10,966, forward strand.
TGCTGGGCCAGGGTGAACGAGGCCAGCACCTCACCGGGCCGGGACTGGACCGGAAGCCGGCCGGACAGAAGTGTCACCATGCGCCCGAGATCGGCCGGCCGTACCTCGTTGACCAGGAAGTTGGGCGCGTCGATCGGCGCGGTGCAGGACGCGCACACCGGCTGCCCGGTAAACGGCACGGTGACCGGCGTGACCGAGGTGACCTCGCGGAAGCGGGCCAGCTTCGGCAGCGGCTGCCGGCTGTAGACCACCAGGTCGTAGCCGTGCCGGGCGCGGAAGCCGGGGAACGCGGCCGCGGTCCGCTGCCCGGCCGCGATCGCGGCCAGCACGAACCCGGCGGTCACCGCGACGAGCACGCTGAGCGCCAGCCAGGATTTCCAGAACTGCCGCCGCCGTCCCCGCAGCACCATGACAGCGGCCCCGCCCATGCCCACCTCCCGTGCGACGCAGTTCAGCATGCCGGGCCCGGCCGGCGCCAGCCAAGGGCGCCAGCCGCCGCCGCACCGGCGTGCTACCACCACCCGGCCCGCCGGCCCCCGGCTCCCGGCTGATGGCCATCCACCCTGGCACCGGAAAGACCGAAAAGATCAAGGATTACGCGGCCGGGTCCGCGGGCCCCGCCCCGGACTGGGGCCGCCCTGGGTGGTGGCCCGCCGGGGCGGGCCGGTCCGGCCATCGGGCGGCGGCGTACCGTGGCGGGCCATGGGATCAGCGCCGCCGCCAGGGATCGCCGCCGCATTGCTGGCGATCCTGGGGGACGGCGCGGCCGGCCCTGAGCGGCAGCTGCGGACCCTGGTCACCACGATTGACCTGGCCGTCGCCCGTGAGCCCGAGCACGGGCTGGCCGCACAAGCCCTGGCCCGGGCGGTCGCGGCGGTGGGCCGGCCGCTGCTGGCGCGCCACCCGGACGGGCCGCAGACCCCGCGGATCAGCGCCACGCTGGCCGCCGCCGAGGCGTACGCACAGGACCCTGACGACCGGACCGAGCTGGCGCTGTACGAATGCGCCACCGACTCCTACCCGTTCGGCCCGGGCGAAGGCCACTACGGGACCACCGAGCGAGACGGCTGCGAACCCGGTTCCGGCTGCCGCTCCGGCGCCGGGACGCTGCTCTTCGCCGCCCGGGAGACCGGCTTCGCCGCAGCCGTCCAGGCGCTGATCGCCGAGCTGTCCCCGTGGCTGCGCACCAGGCTGACCGCACCAGGCTGACCGCACTAGCCCGACCCAGCCGGGCTGAGCTCATGTCCGGTATCTCCCCTTCCGGCCCCGGTAACGACCTCTGCTGTCCAGGCTATTTCCCGGTGGCGGGCACGGCGGCCGTCGTCCGCAGGGCCAGCCAGATCTCCACCATCGACTCGGTTGAGGCCAGCGACCGCCCGCTGATCTGCTCGAACCGCCGCACCCGGTACAGCAGCGTGTTGGGGTGGATGTGCAGCGCCGCCGCGGCCCGCTCGGTCTGCCGGTCGTGCTCCAGCCAGATCCGCACCGAGGAGACCAGGTCGGCCGAGTGCGCCGCGTCGTAGCTCAGCACCGGGCCGAGAACCTGGTCGACCAGCGCGTGCAGGTCGGCGGATTCGCCGGTCAGCCAGCGCTCGGTCCGGTCGTCGCCGTAGCTGACCACGGCCCGGCCGGCCTCGGCGGCCCGGGCCAGCGCCCACTGCGCCTCCCGGCGGGCCACCGCGAGCGGCGTGTCCGCGCTGAACGGCCGGCTCAGGCCGGCCGCGTCGGCGGCCGCGGCGGCCGGCCCGGCCAGCGCCGATCGCGCCCGCTCGTCGTCCTCGACCAGCACGAACAGCTCGTCCTGCTGGCGCAGGATCAGGTGCGGCACGCCCGCCTCGGCCAGCGCGTCGGCCACGCTGTCGTCGCCGGCCTCCGGGCCCGGCCGGACGATGGCCAGGAGCAGGACGTGCCCGGCCGTGAACCCGCTGGCCGCGAGCCGCCGGGCCACCACCGCCCGGTCGAGCACCCCCTGGAGCATCTCGGCCAGCGTCTCAGCGCCTTCCCGGCGCAGCATCTCCCGCTCGTGCGCGCGCATGGACAGCTGGAGGGCGGCGACCGTCGCGATGTGCTGCACCACCGAGACGCCGGCCGGCGCGGCGCCCGGGGTCTCCATGGCCAGGATGTAGCCGGCCGTGCCCCGCGGCCCGGTGACCGGCAGCACGTAACCGCCGGGCACGGTGGGCGGGCTGGTGCTGGTGCCCGGGATCAGGCCGACGTGGTCCGGCGGCGGCACCGGCACGCCGTCGAGCAGCCGGGTCCGCTGCAGCGTGCAGGCGTACAGCGTGTACCCGGACAGCCGCTCGAGCCGGGCGAAGATCTCCCGGTCGGTCAGGTTCCCGGCGGCCAGCCACTGCACCGCGCCGAACACCTGCAGCTGGGCGTTCAGCCGCTGGGCCGTGTCACCCTGGACGGCCGCGGCCACCTCCTGGGCGATGGCCATGAACGGCACCGGGATCGGCACCTCGACCACCGGGAACAACCGCTCGTCGGCCGCCGCCAGGAAATCCCGGGTCAGCGGCGGCACGAACAGGCCCTCGGACAGAGCCAGGCAGGCCACCCCGGCGTCGTCCAGCCGCTCCAGGTAATCCCGCTGCGGCCGGTCGGCCCGCGCCAGCGCCATCCCGGTCGTCATGATCAGCTCGGCCCCGGCCAGCCACGGGGTCGGGTCCTCGAGCTCGCTGACATGCGCCCAGGCCACCCGCCGGGAAACCCCGGCCTCACCGGCGATCAGCCGCAACTGCAGCGCGGGGGACCGGAGCAGATCCTCCACGGTGATCACGCCGGTGCGCGGCACGGCGCTCAGGCTAACTGTGGAAAACCCCAAAGACAAGGCCGTGGTTTGTGGCCGCGACTGTTGCGCCGGATCGCCGGGCCGGCTGATACTCCTGCCATGCCGATCCGGGGGCCGATGGACGCCAGCAAGACGCCGCGCTTCGCCGGCCCGCCCACGTTTGCCCTGCTGCCCCGCCGCGACGAGGTCAGCTCCTGCGACGTGGCGGTGGTCGGCGTGCCGTTCGACACCGGCACCTCCTACCGTCCCGGCGCCAGGTTCGGCCCCGCCGCGGTGCGGCAGGGTTCACGGCTGCTCCGCCCCTGGCACCCCGCCCTCCGGGTCGGGCCGCTGACCGAGCAGCAGGTCGCCGACGCGGGCGACATCGCCTGCAACCCGTTCGACATCACCGAGGCGGTCGGCCAGATCGAGGCCGCCGCTACCGCCCTGCTCGCCGAGGCCGGCCACCTGCTGGCCCTCGGCGGCGACCACACGATCGCGTACCCGCTGCTGCGGGCCACCAGGGAGCGGTTCGGGCCGGTCGCGCTGGTTCACTTCGACGCCCACCTGGACACCTGGGACACCTACTTCGGCGCGCCGGTCACCCACGGCACCCCGTTCCGCCGCGCCGCCGAGGAAGGACTGTTCCGCGAGGACTGCAGCGTGCATGTGGGTATCCGCGGGCCGGTGTACGCCGAGCAGGACTTCACCGACGACGCCGGCCTGGGCTTCCAGGTGGTGACCGCGATGGAGGCCGAGACGGCCGGCGTGGCCGGCATCGTCGGGCGGATCAGGGACCGGGTCGGCGACGCCCCGCTGTACCTGTCCATCGACATCGACGTGCTCGACCCGGCGCACGCGCCGGGCACCGGAACCCCCGAGGCCGGCGGCCTGACCAGCCGGGAACTGCTCGGCATCCTGCGCGGCCTGGCCGGCCTGCCGGTGGTCGGCGCGGACGTGGTCGAGGTGTCGCCCGCCTACGACCACGCCGAGCTCACCTCGGTCGCCGCCGCCCACGTCGGCTACGAGCTCCTCGCGCTGATCCTGCTCGGTAAGGCGTAACCCGCCTGCCGGGACCGCGGTCGGGTCTCTCGGCCCGGGCCGCAAATCCCGTATCCCTCAAGCCTTGGTCTAAGCCACAACATCCTGGATTGATTCTGTTGCGGGCACTATTGACGCAAGCCACGGGCGTCCATCACCGTTGCGGGCAAGGCGCGCAGGCTTCGCGACGGCTTCGCGAGAGGAGCATCTCCCGTGGCTACTGACAACGACTCGGCGCCAGCCCGCACGCAAAGCAGCGGCGGCGGCGCCCCCGGCGGCGGCATCCGCGGCATCGAGGTCCGGTCCATCGACTGGATCCCGGACAACGAGCGGCACGGCAAGGTGTGGCACCAGGCGCCGCTCTGGTTCCTGGGCAACTTCCAGTACTTCACGATCCCGATCGGGTTCATCGGGCCGTCACTCGGGCTGTCGCTCGGCTGGACGATCGCGGCCGGCGTCATCGGGATTCTCGCCGGGACCGTGTTCATGGCCCTCCACGCCACCCAGGGCCCGACGCTCGGCCTGCCGCAGATGATCCAGTCGCGGGCCCAGTTCGGCTACCGCGGGGTGATCGTCGCGCTGTTCGCGATGGTGTTCACCTACATGGCGTTCAACGTCGCCGACCAGGTGCTGCTCGCCCAGGGCCTGCACGGGGCGTTCGGCTGGAACGCCGACCTGATCGCGGTAGTGGTCACCGTGGGGGCCGCTGTCCTGGCCATCTACGGCTACGACTGGGTGCACCGGGTCTTCCGCTACCTGCTGTTCGTGCTGCTGCCGCTGGTGGCGATCATCACGATCGGGGTGATCGCGGGCCAGGCCGGCGGCGTGGTCAGCCACACCGCCTACGGGTTCAACTGGACCGCGTTCATGGCCCAGCTGTCCGCCGCCGCGGCCTATAACATCACCTACGCGGGCTACGTCTCGGACTACTCGCGCTACCTGCCCGCCAGCACCCCGCGCGCGAAGATCATCGGCTACGTGTTCGCGGGCGCGTCCACCCCGGCGATCTGGCTGATCGCGCTGGGCGCCTGGCTGGCCATCCGGCTCGGCGCCACCGACGGCCTGGTCGGGCTGCAGACCGCGGGAAACAACGTGATAGCGCACCTGGGCGGTCTGGCCGGCTTCCTGTCCGCGGTCGCGCTGGCCGCCACCATGGGCATGAACGCCTACGGCGCCACGCTCACCACGCTGGCCGGGGTCGACGCGTTCAGGAAGATCAAGCCGACCCGGCGGACCCGGGTGATCACGATCGTGATCCTGGCCGCGATCTGGTTCGTGATCGGTCAGCTCATCACCACCAGCGCGGTCGGCGTGGTCGACACCGTGCTCATCCTCATGCTGTACCTGCTCGTCCCCTGGACCGTCATCAACCTGCTGGACTTCTTCGTGGTCCGGCGCGGTCACTACGCGATCCTCGACCTCTTCAACCCCAACGGCATCTACGGCGTCTGGTCCCGCCGTGGCCTGATCGCCTACGGCGCCGGCTTCGTGGCCCAGATCCCGTTCATGGTGCTGCTCAACGTGGTCACGCTGAAGAGCTACTACACCGGCCCGCTGGCCGAGAAGCTCAACAGCGTCGACATCTCCTGGATCGTCGGCGCGGTGGTGACCGCGATCGTCTACCTGGCCCTGACCAGGAACCTGGACACCGCCGCCGAGGAATCCGCGATCCAGGGCAGCGAGCAGCAACTGCACCAGGAGGCGGGCGCCTAGACCGGCGACTTCGGCGGCGTGCTGGTGCAGCGCACCCGCGCGCCGCCGCGCGCCGAGCGGCGGACCGCGCGGCCGGTGAGCACGGCGCCAGCAGCCGACGGGAGCACCCAGAACAGGATCGCCGGCAGGTGGTCGAGCAGCGGCAGGTGCGGGCCGTTGTCCACGTAGAAGCCGGTCATCATGGCCACGAACGACAGGCTCAGGCCCAGGATGTGGATGGTGTCGCCGGCCCGGTTGCGGCGGCGCCGGGCCCGGACGCCGATCGTCGCCGCGCTGACCATCACGGCGGCGATGACCAGCAGGTACGCGTCCTCCCGCCAGCGCATGATGGCCAGGGCCGCGCCGGTGCCGGACAGGACGATGATGGCGCGGTAGTAGCGGCGCCCGGCCTGCAGGTGGCGCAGGCCCGGCTTGTGCGCGAGCGCCGCGGTGGCCCCGGTGATCACCGCGGCGGTGCCCGCGACCACGTGCACGGCCAGGAACGCGAGGAACAGCGGGGCCGTCGAGCCCACGTGCTGCCCCAGGAAACGGGCCGCCAGCAGGTGCTGGTACATCGGCTGCCTCCCCTAGCTGAGAGCTTATAGATAGTGTCACTACATATAGCAATCCTACCCATAGTGTTGCCAGACCGGAAGACCCGCAGTAGCGTTGCTACTTATGCGGGGCGAGGAGCTGAAGGGGCATCTGGACGCGATGCTGCTGGCTGCGCTGGAGGGCGGGCCGCGGCACGGTTACGCGGTGATCGAGGCGCTGCGGCAGAGCACCGGCGGCAAACTGGACCTGCCCACCGGCACGATCTATCCGGCCCTGCGCCGCCTGGAGCAGGCCGGCCTGATCACCGGATCCTGGTCCGTGGTGGCCGGCCGCCGCCGCCGCGACTACGAGCTGACCCCCGCGGGCCGCCAGGCCCTGTCCGGCCGCCGTGCCGACTGGCGGGACTTTTCCGCTATGGTCACCGCCGCCCTGGAAGGCAATCCATGGCCCAGCCCCGCCTGATTACCGGCTACCTGTCGGCGCTCTCGGCGCAGTTGCCCGCCCCCGTGGTGGCGGAACTCGCCGACGGGCTCGGTGAGACGCACCAGCACTACCTGCGCCAGGGGCTCGACCCGGACGCTGCCGCCCGGGCCGCGGTGGCCGAGTTCGGCGAGCCGTCGCTGGTCATCGCCGGCTTCGCGGCGGTCAGCCCGGCCCGCCGGGCGGCCCGGCGGCTGATGTGCACCGGCCCGCTGGTGGGCGCCTGCTGGGCCGCCGCGCTGATCACCGGCCGGGCCTGGGCCTGGCCGGTCCAGCCCGCCGTCGTTCTCCTGGCTGGCGTGGTCCTGCTGGCCAGCATCGGGCTGATCGTCTCGGCCGTGGCCGGTCCCGGCTACCGGTCCGTGGTCCGGGCCGGCCTGGCCGGCTGCGCCGGCGTCACCGCGCTGGACGCGTTCCTGGTCAGCGCCGTGCTCCTCGCAGATCCCGCGATCGGCTGGATCACCAGCCTGGCCCTGGCCGCCAGCCTGACCCGGCTCGTGTTCAGCGCTCGCTGCCTCCGCTGGTGCCTGGCCGACGCCGCCTTCAGCCTCCGCTGAATCTCAGCCCCCGCTGAGCCGGCTGGCTCCCGCTAGCCCAGTGACGGCCAGGAGTCCATGGCGCCGGCCGGTGTTACCTGGCTGGGCAGCAGGCCAGCGTGCGGCATCCGGCCGATACGGCGGACTTCCGCGCCGACCGCCAGGGTGATCACCAGCTGCGGCCTCGACCCGGCCGGCTGGATCCCGCCCGGCCGCGACGGCGTGACGGTCAGCAGGAAACCGCCGTGGCCCAGCCGGACCGCGATGACGATCAGCTCGTCCTGGCGGTCCGCCAGCACGATCAGGTCGCCGGCCTCCAGATCACCAGGCAGAACCACATCGGCCACAGCTCAGGACAGTAGTAGTCACTACAACCTTTGTCATCACCCTGCTGACCGGCTGGTGAACGCCCGCCTAACCCACCCCGAACACGAGTACCTCTTTGCCGGGGCCGGTCAGGCCGGGTCAGGTATGGCCTTCCGCATGATGCGCAGGCCGTGCAGCAGCGCGTCGGTGCCGTCCTGGTCGAGCACGCCGAAGGCCGGCGCCAGCAGCTGCCCGGTCATCTCGTCGGCCCGGCGGAGCCGGGCCCGGTCTTCGTCGGTCACCACCGGGATGTCGTCGGGCTCCCAGCCGAAGTTGAAGAACACATCCGGCCGGCTCAGGTAGTGCGCCGTCCTCGGCTCGAGCCCGCAGGCCACGACCGCCAGCAGGTGCACACCGCCGCGGAACTCGCGCAGCACGGTGACCAGCTGCATAGCCCGGCCCGGGGTGTCCGGCGCCAGCGGCTCGGCCGCGATCCCGGCAAACAGCGGCAGCCCGGCCGGGCTGGCCGCATCCCGCACGGCCTCGGCCGCCACGCAGAACGCGGGCAGACCCGGCAGCCCGGTCAGGTGCCGCCGCCCGAACGCGGCGCAGCAGTCCAGGTAGGCGCGCATCCCGTCGCGCGGCGGCACGATCGCCTTGGCCGCGTTCCAGCGCTTGGCGATCAGCTCCGGGTTGAAGTAGCCGAGCGCGCTATGCACCACGCTGGCGTCGGCGTCACCGAACACCCCGGCCCGGCCCAGCAGGTAGAACTGGAAGGGGCTCAGACCGAGCTCGCCCGCCTTGGCGGTGGCCTCGGCCTCGAAGTAGAACAGCCCGCCGAGCTGGCTGATCAGCGGACCAGCAGCAGCAACCAGGTCGTCGGCCGGCACGGGCCGGAGCATAGCAAGGCGCCCGGACGATACCCGGCCGACTGGCCGCGACCGCGCCAGTCTCCCCAGCGCCCAGGCGCCTCGCCAGTGCCGTCAGCCCGGCCCGGTCACGCCTCGGCGATGACGGCCACCGAGACCTTGATCCCGCCCGAGCTGATCGGCAGCTTGGCGCCCTGCCGGGCCGGCGGGTCGGCAGGGAACCACCGGGCCCACTCGTCGTTCATCCCGGCGAAGTCGGATTCCTCGACCAGGATGACCGTGGCGCTGACGATCTTGTCCAGACCGCTGCCGGCCGCCGTCAGGATCGTCTGCACGTTGGTCAGGCTCTGCCGGACCTGCTCCTGGATGGTCTCCCCGGAGATCTTGCCGGTGGCCGGGTCGATCGGCGCCTGGCCGGACACGAAGATCAGCCCGCCAGCACGGACGGCCTGGCTGAAGATGGGTGACGATGGCGCGTCGCCGGTGCGGATGATGTCCCTGCCCACGTCAGCCTCGCTCCGGCCGGGTCCCGGCTACCTTGATCATTTTCTGGGCTCCCTCTCGATGTACATGGCGGATCTTCCGGCCGGGTTCCTGTCACCCGGCCCCCCGGCGGCCATCGGTAATGACACGAACCCAGCCACCCCCCGGTTCGCGGCCGGCACCCACCCAGCCAGTCCGCCCGGCCGCCCAGCCCCCCGCAAGCTAAGATCACAACCAGCCGGATGAGGCTCCGGCGGGCTCCTGCCCGAACCGCCACCGTGGCTGATGGCTTCTACAGGAAGAGATCTTCCCGGCCGCCGTCAGCCTTTTTGCTGCCTGCCGCCGGGACAGACGGACCTGGCCGGAGCGGCAGTGAACATCTACTACGTAGCGGCGATCTGGCTCGGCATGGCCCTGCTCGCCTCAGTCATCAGCATCCGCATCGCGATACCCGCGGCCCTGGTCGAGATCGTGATCGGGGCCCTGGCCGGCAACATCCCCGGCCTCCGCGAGCACGTCACCTCCACCGGCCTCATCACCTTCCTGGCCAGCGTCGGGTCGCTGATCCTCACGTTCCTGGCCGGCGCCGAGATCGACCCGGTGTCCCTGCGCGGCCACTGGAAAGCCAGCCTCTCCATCGGCTTCGTGTCGTTCGCCCTCCCGTTCCTGGCCGCGTTCGGCTTCTGCAAGCTCGCGCTCGGCTGGGACCTGCACGCCGCCGAGATCGGCGGGGTCGCGCTGAGCACGACCTCGGTCGCGGTGGTCTACGCGGTCATGGTGGAAACCGGCCTCAACCGGCAGGACCTGGGCAAGCTCATCCTCGCCGCGTGCTTCATCACCGACCTGGGAACGGTTCTCGCCCTTGGCGGCCTGTTCGCCAGCTACGGCTGGCTGCTGCTGGTCTTCGTGGCCGTCAGCGTGGTCACCATCCTGGCCCTGCCCCGCCTGCTGCGGCTGGCGATCGAGCACTTCGGCCACCGCGTCTCCGAACCCGAGATCAAGCTCCTGCTCGTCGTCCTGTTCGGCCTCGGCGGCCTGGCCACCCAGGCCGGCAGCGAGGCGGTGCTGCCCGCCTACGTCGCCGGGCTGGTCGTGGCCGGGGTGTTCCTGCACGACCGGGTGCTGATGGACCGGCTCCGCTCGATCGCGTTCGCCCTGCTCACCCCGTTCTTCTTCCTCCGCGCCGGAACGCTGATCTCGGCCCCCGCGCTGGTCACCGGGGCCGGCGTGATCGGCCTCCTGCTGCTGGTCAAGCTCGCCGCAAAACTCCTCGGCGTCTGGCCGGTCGCCGCCGCGTTCAGGATGCCGAAACGCGAGCGGACCTACACCACGCTGCTGATGGCCACCGGGCTGACGTTCGGCTCGATCGCCGCGCTGTTCGGGCTCACGCACGGCCTGATCAGCCACGACCAGTACACCGAGCTTGTCACGGTCGTGATCCTGTCCGCGTTCGTGCCGACGCTGATCGCCCAGCAGCTGTTCCGGCCGCACATCGTCGACGCGGAGGAGGAAGAAGCCCTCGGCGGCGAGGACCTGTCGATCATCCACCGGCGCAGCGCCGGCTCCGGCTCGCCCGGCGACTGACCACCCGGGACGGCGGCTGCTACGGCGGGCCCGCGCCGTCCCTCGCGGCCCGGGCCTCGTCCGGGCGCCGGTCCCAGCCGTGGAACTTCGAGAAGTCACCCGCGTCCCAGGCCTCGCGCAGCCCTGGCGTGCTCAGGTCCCAGTCCGCGCGGGTCTCGGCCAGCGCCGAACGCAGGTCCCGCCACAGGTCGTACACCGACGGCCGGCCCCAGAACCAGTAGCCGTTGTAGATCGTGTGCACGACCAGGCCCGGCTTGAGCACCAGCGTGTGCGGGATCATCGGGTTGTTCTGCGGGTCGGTGTACTCGGCGATATCGAGGTCCTGCTGCACCATGCGCCCGGGGTCGGACAGGAATGTCCACTGCGCCCCGACCGAGTTGCGGAACTCCTGCAGCGTGTGATGCTCGTCCGTGGCGATCGTGACGACCTGGGTGTAGGCCACCTGGATCCTCGGCTGGAACGCGGCCAGCTCCAGGTGCTGCTGGTGCTCCTTGGGGCAGTAGTGACCACGCGCGAGCGTGAGGATCATCGGGTCACCGCCCTGCAGCTCGCTGAGCGACCGGACGTTGCCGGTGTGGTCGGGCAGCGAGTAGTCGGGGAACGTCGCGCCGGGCACGATGTCGGAACGCATGGCGGGCCGCCTCTCTTGTTCCTTTCGCTGCCCGTCCGCAGCAGCGGGACGATTCCCATTCTTTACGGTGAGCCCGGCGCGGGCCACTCACCCAGCAGCCCGGTCACGTAGCGGGCCATGGCGTCCGGGAGGCGGGCCGGCTGCCGCCGCGCAGCGGCCTCGCTCACGGCCGACAGGACCGCGGCGCTGGCCCGCGCAGCCCGGCGCAGGTCAGCGGCGTCGAGGACGGCGACGGTGGCCTCGATGCCCGGCGGCAGGCGGCCCGGGTCGTGGTCCAGAACCTGGGACAGCCCGTGCCACGGGTACAGCGCGCCCTCGGCCACCGCCCACAGGGCCCAGATCTGGTGCCGGGCCGCGTGGAGCTTGTCGTGCGCCTCCCACAGCGAGCCGCGGCGCAGGTACTTGGCGGTGTCGGCGAGGGCGCACCAGCCGAGGAAGGCCCACTCGCGGACCTGATCGGCGGTGACCGCGTCGGCCCTCCGGTGCCCGTCGCCGGCCGGGCCGGGGCTGGGACCGGGGCTCGCGGGCCGGCTGGGCGGCCGGCGCAGGCCGGGCGGCTGCGCCGACCGGTACAGGGACACGAAGTCCGGGGCCGCCGCGCCGCGGCGCACCTCGGGCTCGGCCATGATCGCCAGGTCGAGCTGGGCGCCGTCGCCGAACTGGGCGAAGACCCGCCGGATGAACCGGTCCGGCGGCCCGGTCCGGTGCCGCAGCACATCGACCACCGAGCCGAACCCGGGCAGGGCCGCGATCAGCTCGTCCTCGATCGCCAGGACCTGCCCGGCCCCGCCGTGACCAGGCTCGCAGCCGAGCCCCAGCGCAGCGTCGATATCCGAGAGGGCGTCGGCCGCGCCCCGGCCCAGCGAGCAGCCCACCGACAGCGAGGTCACCAGCGGCGTGGCCGCGCTCCAGCCGAGCAGCCCGGACATGACCCGCCGCTGCGCGGCCAGTTCCCCGGGCAGGCCAGCGAGCCAGGCCCACCCGGCGGCTGCTCCCGTGCTGTTATCCCCGGTGCTGTTATCCCCGGTGCTGTGTTCCACAGCCATCCCCTGCCCTGTGGGCGATCACCCGAAGCTTGCTGACGGGTGACCCCGCCCGGGCGCCAGCGCACGTTTGACGCCGGCCGGGCCGGGTAGGCGCCGGCGTACCAGCGCCCGGGCGCGAACCGAGGTGATCCAGATGCCGTGGTGGGGCACCGTCCTCTTCCTGGCCGCCGTCGTGCTGGCGATCCGGGGCTTCCTGTCCATCGTTGGCTTCCGGACCCGGACGCTCACCAGGAGAACCGACCGCCGGGCCGAGGACCTGTACCCGAATTACGCCGGCCCGCGGCGAGTGCAGCATCGCTACCTGCACACGCACGGCGTATGGCGCGACCCCGACGAGCCTGGTTAGCGGAGTTCGCCTTCCAGCAGGCCCATCCGGTACATGTCGTACCACTGGCCGTCACGGCGGAAGACCTGGCGCAGGCGGCCTTCGTCGACGAAGCCGACCTTCCCGTAGATGTGGTGCGCGGACTGGTTCTCGGTGACGACGTCCAGCGAGATCTTGTGCAGGCGCATCTTCTCGAAGCCGTACCGGCAGATGGTCCGCATCGTGTCGGTGCCGTAGCCGCGGCCCCAGTACTCCTTCTCGCCGAGGTAGATGTCGAGTTCGGCGCAGCCGGTCTCGGGCTCGGCCCCGCGCAGCCGGACCGCGCCGATCAGCATCCCGTCGCTCAGCGCCTCGACCCCGAACATCAGGTCGCTGAACCCGTTGCGGGGGAAATCCTCGAGCCGCTTCCGGAACCCGGCCAGCGACTGAATGTAGCCTTCATCCATCCAGCGGACGACCTCCGGGTCGCGCACCCACCGCCACAGCGCCTCGGCGTCCGACGGCTCGATCGCCCGCAGCTTCACCAGTTCCCCGCGCATGCTCCCGGCCAGCCCTTCGTTCTTGGTCTTGATCAGCGTTCCTGAACCAGCTAGGGGTAGCACGCTCCAGGCGGACCGCTCAACCAGAAATAAGGCTGGTGAGGCGCTCGGTGGCCAGGCAGGAGACCAGGCAGCGCTCCTTGGCGTTGCTGGTCAGCTGCGCGGTCCAGGTCGTCAGCCCGCCGTCGCCGAGCTCGGCCCGGCCCTGGTCGGCGGTGATCAGCAGGGCGAAGCCGGCGTAGTACCCGCGGGCCCGGGTGCGGTCCGGCTGGTCGGTTAGCAGGGCCGCGCGGCCCGCCAGCGCCGGCCGGACGGTGTCGGCCAGCCGTTCGGCGAGTACCGGGCTGTCCATGACGGACAGCTCGATCCGCGGCTGCCGGTCCGGGATCAGGGCGTCCAGCACGTCCAGCCAGTAGGCCAGATGCCGGATCAGCATGCTGGCCTCGGTGCGGCCCGACCCGGTGTCCCGGGCGCTGGAGACCAGCGTGAACAGGCGGAAGTGCGCGGCCGCCCCGGGGCCGAAGACCTGGGCGCGCAGCTGGCGGTGGCAGGCGGCGAGGTCGCAGCGGCCGTCACTGCGCTGGCCGCGCCGCCGGGTCGCGGCCTCGAGCGCCAGGACGTTGGTGGAGTCGCTGACCACCTCGGTGCCGCGGACGGTGCTGACGACCCGGTTCTGGCTGACCGGGCCGACCGCACGGCAGGTGCCGAGCGGCGTCACCGGGGACAGCTCGACCCCGGCGAACTCCGGCGGGAGCAGCTGCCACAGCCGGTTTTCCACCGCCGCGAGGCGGCGCGGGTCGCACGCCGCGGGCCGGACGAATCTGTCCTGCTGCCAGCGGCGCATCAGCTCGGCGGGCGTGACCTGGCCGGCCCGGGCCCCGGTCACGTCGATCAGCAGGCTCTGCAGGTCGGTCCGCGGCAGGCCGCGCTCCAGCGCTTCCCCGGTGCCGGCCGGCAGGGCCCGCCAGATTCGCCCGGCCGCGCGGTCGTGTTGCTCAGGCATCTGGTCACTGTGGCAGGCGACCGGGCTGGGCCGGGAACGGTTTTCCGGCCCGTGCCACGCTGCTAGGTCCCGGGCACCCGGGTGAGGCACGCGGCATGGCGGACACTGGTGAATCGTTCGGCGAACTGCACCGTGCCGGAGCGGACGCAAGCCGGCCAGGCCGCGATCAGCCTCATCGGGGCGGTCATGCTCGGCCGGAGCAGCGCCGGTCAGGCGCGCTGCGGTCAGCCGCGGAGCTGATAACGGAGGTAGACGTAGCCGCTGCGGAAGCGGTGCTCGTCCAGCAGGTCGAGCTGAGCGCGGACGCCATCCGGCAGGGCCCGCTTCCCGCCGCCGACCAGGACCGGGACGAGGTACAGCTGGCACTCGTCCACCAGGCCTGCGGCCATCGCCGTGGCCGCGAGCCCGGCGCCGCCGACCGTGATGTCGCGGGCCGACGACTCCTTGAGCGCGCCGATCGCGGCGGGCTCGAAGTCCCGCTCGATCCGGGTCCGCGCGCTGTGCGGTGCCTGCAGGGTCCGGGAGTACACGACCTTGTCGGCCGCCCGCCAGATCTGCGCGAAGTCCCGGCTCGGCGCGGTCTGCTCCGGCCCGGTGGGGACGGTCTCCCAGTAGACCATCGTCTCGTACATCCGGCGCCCGTAGAGGTAGGTGCCGACCGGGCGCTCGATCTCGTTGAGGAACGTGTGCACCTCGTGGTCGGGCTCGGCCCACTCGAATTTGCCCCGCTCGTCCTCGATGTACCCGTCGAGCGATGCGATCGCCGAGTAGATCAGCCTGGCCATTCCCACCTCCGCCGTAATCGGGCGCTTCCCGCCGCACAGGTATGACCGCGAGCGGGGACCAGGCTCATCGGTCCTTAGCTCGTCACGGCCCAGCGCCGGGCGGGAAAGTCGAAGAGCCAGTCCGCCTGGCGGATGGTCGGGTAGCCCAGGATGAGATCCATCGGGTAGTCAAGCGTGCTGTTGACGCCGGACAGGTCGACCGCGACAACCTTGTGGCTGCCGAAGTGGCGCTGGCCGATGACCGGGCCCGCCATCCGCAGCAGGGGCGTCTCGGTCTGCTCGCCGCGGGCATCGGTGCCAGCCGAGGTCCCGATGGACTCGAACAGCCCGGGGTGGCCGAGCCAGAAGTCGCGGTTCACCACGGTGGCCCCCGCACCCGTGTCCCAGCAGGCCAGCCCGCTGACGCCGGGCCAGTTCAGCTCGACATACGGGTGCCCGCGGCGGCCAGCCAGGAGCTCGTGCCGCGCCTCGCCGCCCGGGGCCGCCAGGTCCAGAACCCCGGAGCTCAGCCGGAAGTGGCAGCGGTGCTGCCCGAGTACGTCCATCCCCAGCAGGTTGCCCTGGCGGCTCTCGCTGCGCGTCACGTCGAGCGCGGGTATCCGCAGCGGCCCGGCGACCAGGTCGGTGACGGTCACCACCGGGTCGGCGACCTCGCCGCCGAAGGCCGCCGACGAACTGTCCTCGTACACCGGCGCGAGCCCCCGGGTGTACTCGTCGGCGTTGAGCTGGCTGCGCGCGGCGCCAGTATCCAGGAGCATCCGGTACGGCCGCCCCGCGACGGTGGCCTCCACCAGCACACTGGCGAAGTCCGGATCATCGGGGTCCGGCTCAATGATCAGCGGCACCTGGCGCACGAGGTGCAGTGTAGCCACGCGGCGCGGCGCTCAGGCCCGGGTCGCGGTACGCCGGGCGGTGACCAGGGCCGCCACCGTGCTGGCGCGGATGGGACGGCCGAGCCGGTCGTAGCTGGCCTGGTACTCGTGGTCCAGGGCCTGGCGCTGATCCGGTGACAGCCGGGCCCAGCACGACATCGTGCGGACGATGGCGGTGAGCTCGCCGGGCGTGTGCTCCAGGAGCCTGGGCATGAGCGCCACCTGGACGTCACCGAACACGGAGCCGGCGTTCTCCTGCGCGAGGTCGTAGCTGCCCAGCCAGGCCCAGACCTGCGAGACGTTGCCCCGTCGTTCCTCCACCCCGGCGAGCGTGGCGTCGAGGTCGCGGTAGACCGGCCAGCCGGCGGCGATGTCCGGGGCCACCTTCGCCATGGCCGCCAGGGCCGCGTCCTGATCTTCCTTGCTGCGCGGCTCCGCCAGCCCGAAGTACTGCACGAGGGCCAGCGTCCCGCCGTCCGCCAGCACGTCCGCGGCCTTCTGCCAGCTGACCCTGGGGTCGATCCAGTGGAACGCGGACGCGCAGAACACGGCCCTGAACCGCTCGCGGGGCAGCTGCGCGTCCTCGAACCGGGCGTTGACGAAGTCCACCTGCCCGGCGCCGGCCAGGTTCTGCCGGGCCAGCGCGATCAGGCTCGGCCCGGGCTCGAGCGCGGTCACGTGCAGGCCCTGGGCGAGCAGGCCGCGGGTCAGCTGGCCGGTGCCGCAGCCGATCTCGAGCACGGGCTCGCCGCGGCCGATCCCGGCGACCCGGCAGGCCTGGTCGATGAGCTCGTCGGGATAGGCCGGGCGATGGCGGTCGTACTCCGCCGCGACCTCGTCAAAGACCGTGCCGTAACGCCGGGCCGTGGCTCCTGGCTGCGGTGTCATTCACCGGCCTCCGTTTCCTGGTGACCGCAGGCTGGGCCGCCCCCCGGTCTCCGGGATGACGTTAGCGGCTGGTGCTGAGGATCGCGGCGAGCGTGTCGAGCGCGGCCGGGACCAGGGCGTAGAAGGCCCACTTGCCGCGCTTGTCGCGGGTGAAGATCCCGGCGTCGACGAGGATCTTGAGGTGGTGGGAGATGGTCGGCTGGGTCAGGCCCAGCGGGCCGGTCAGGTCGCAGACGCACGCCTCGCCACCGTCATGGGCGGCGACCATGGACACCAGCCGCAGCCGGGTGGGGTCGGCCAGCGCCTTGAGGACCCGGGCCAGGCTGCCGGCCTGGCTGGCCGTGATCGGCTCCCGCGCGAGCACCGTGCAGCAGCCATCACCGAGCACCGGAAGCTCGGTACGGGGCAGGACGGCGGCAGTCGCGGTAACGGTACTCATAAGACCCAGTATGCGCGACGCATTGACAACCGTCTATTCATGGCGGATGCTATTCACATCGACAGATGTCTATGTTAGGGGCGAGGGTCATGACCGATCAGTCCGCTGTGGATCTGCGTGAGGAAGTCCGGTCCCGGTACGCCGAAGCGGCCCGTGCGGTCCTGGAGCCGGCCGCGGGGGCACAGGCAGGCTGCTGCGGCAGTTCGGCGGACAGCTCGTGCTGCGGTACTGGCTCCGCGGCGCTGGACTCGGCCGACTCCTTCGGCGGGCAGCTGTACCGTGCGGGCGAGACCGACGGGCTGCCGGAAGAGGCCGTTCTGGCCAGCCTGGGCTGCGGCAACCCGCTGGCCGTGGCGGACCTTCGCGAGGGCGAGCGGGTGCTGGACCTGGGCTCGGGCGGCGGCATCGACGTGCTGCTGTCGGCCCGGCGGGTCGGCCCGGCCGGGTTCGTCTACGGCGTGGACATGACCGACGACATGCTCCGGCTCGCCCGGCAGAACGCGGCCAAGGCCGGGGCGGCCAACGTGGAGTTCCGAAAGGGCCAGATCGAGGATCTGCCGCTGGGTGACGGCGCGGTGGACGTGGTGATCTCCAACTGCGTGATCAACCTGTCCACCGACAAGCCCGCCGTGCTGGCCGAGATGTTCCGCGTGCTCGTCCCCGGCGGGCGGATCGGCATCTCCGACGTCGTCGCTGACGACCACCTCACCCCCGCCGACCGCGCCGCGGCCGGGTCCTACACCGGCTGCATCGCCGGGGCGCTGTCCCGCGCCGAGTACCTGGCCGGGCTGGCCGCCGCAGGATTCAGCGAGGCGTCGGTGACCTTCACCCACGAGGCCGCGCCCGGGATGCACTCGGCGATCATCCGCGCGGTCAAGCCCGCATGAGCCCGGCCACCGGATACCAGCGAAGGCAGCCGTCATGACCGGCATCCCCGAAGTGCTTTTCGTCTGCACCCACAACGCGGGCCGCTCGCAGATGGCCGCCGCCCTCCTCGGCCACGAGGCCGCGGGCCGCATCCGCGTCACCTCCGCCGGATCCCAGCCCGCTCGCGAGCTCAACCCCGCCGTCGTCGCCGCCATGGCCGAACTCGGCCTCGACATCACCCGCGAAATCCCCAAGCGCCTGACCACGGACCAGGTCCAGGCCGCCGACGTCGTCATCACGATGGGCTGCGGCGACGCCTGCCCCGTTTACCCCGGCAAGCGCTACCTCGACTGGGACCTCCCCGACCCGGCCGGGCTCACCCTCGATGAGGTCCGCCCGATCCGCGACGAGATCGCCCGCCGGGTCCGCGACCTCACCACCGAACTGGGCTGACTATGCCGCGGCGGGCGGGCCGAACCAGGTGGTCAGCGCGTCCGCGAGGCCCGGGTCGGTAATGTCCCCCACCCAGGCGACGTACCCGTCGGGCCGGACCAGCACCGCCGCGGGCGCGCTGACCTCGCCCAGCACGGGCAGCTCCCACGCCCCGGCGTAGGCCGCCTCGACCAGCCGCACCCGGCCCGCCCACGGCGCCAGATCGGGATTCCCGGGTGCGCCAAGGTTCAGCAGCACGGGCCGGGCGCCGTGCAGCAAGGAGTACACCCGGACCGGGCCGCCGGCGGTGACCAGGTCCAGATCGGGCATCCGCCGCCCGGCCAGCGGGTGCCCCTCCCCGAGGTCATAGTGGATGTCCAGGCCGCAGACCATGCCGGCGATCTGCTTGCGCGGCTCGTCCAGGCCCAGCAGGCCGGTCATGATGTCGCGCAGCGCGTCCGTGCGCGCGCCGGTCGCGGTCAGCGCGACCTGTGCCATCGTGTTGCGCAGCACGCGGGCCGCGACCGGGTGGCGCTCGGCGTGGTAGGTGTCCAGCAGGCTGTCCGGCGAGGTCCCGCTGACCACCTGGGCCAGCTTCCAGCCCAGGTTCACCGCGTCCTGCACGCCGGTGTTGAGGCCCTGCCCGCCCTGCGGGGGATGCACGTGCGCGGCGTCGCCCGCGAGCAGCACCCGCCCCGCCCGGTAGGACTCCGCCTGCCGGGTCATGTCGGTGAACCGGGAGATCCACGTCGGGCTGTGCACCCCGAAGTCCGTCCCGTAGGCGGCGATGAGCCCCTCGCTCAGATCCGGCAAAGTGGGCTCGCGGCCGGCCACGGGAGGCTGCTCGGTCAGCACCACCCGGATCCGCTCGCCGTCGCCGGCCGGCCCGATGCCGCCCCCCTCGCGGCGCATGCCGAACACCGGCTCCTCGGTCGTCTTGGCCTCGGCGATCAGCCAGCTGGTCGTCGGATCCCACCCGGGGAAGCCGATGCCGGCCGCCTTCCTGACGGCGCTGCGCCCCCCGTCGCACCCGACGAGGTAGCCCGCCCGCAGCGGCTGGCCATCGGACAGCTCGACGTCGACGCCGGTGCTGTCCTGCGTGAAGCCCGTCACCTCGCATCCGCGGGCGATCGGCACCCCCAGCTCGCTGACCCAGGCGGCCAGGATGCGCTCGAAATGGATCTGCCACAGCGCGAGCCCGTAATTGTGGCGGGTCGGGAAGTCGCTGATATCCAGCCGGATCCCGGCGAATCCCTGGATCTGCACCGTCTGCCCCTCGGCGAGGAACCGGCCGGCGATGCCGCGCTGATCGAGGACCTCGATGGTGCGCGAGTGCAGACCGCCAGCCCGCGAGCCGTCGCGGTCCTGGCTGGCCCGCCGCTCGACGATCGCGACGTCGGTCCCGGCCAGCGCCAGTTCGCCCGCCAGCATCATCCCGGTCGGCCCCCCGCCGGCGATCACCACGGCATGGTTGGTCATGCGCACTTCGCCCCCGATTTCTTGGGATTACGGCTGCTCGCGGCCAGCCATTCTGCGACAGGACCCGGGTCTTGCCGCAAGACCCCCGGTGCGCTATAGCCTGAAACTGAGGGGACGGCACTCCCGTCGGCCAGGTAATCGCCGCGCGTTGTCATGCCGTGCGACCTGCGGCCGTGACCCTAGTGAGCCTGAGAAACCCACCGCGGGTAGAGCTCGTCGTAGGCCCGCTGCCCGGCCGTGCTGGGCTGCACTGCCCTGGCTGGCCCTGCGGCCACACGCCCGGCGGCAGGCGGGGTGCCGTCGGGCAGCACCCCGGCCGCGCGGCCGGCGAGCATCGCGGCGCCGAGTGCGGCCGATTCCGTCTGCCCGGCCACGCTGACCGGGCCGCCGAGCACGTCGGCCAGGATCTGCGGCCACAGCCTGCTGCGGGCCGCCCCGCCGGACAGCAGGACCTGCCGCGCGGCGCCGGGCCCCAGCAGCTGGCGGACCAGCCCGGCCGCCCGGCGGGTTGAGTAGGCGGCGGCCTCCTGGATGGCCCGGGCCCGCTCGCCCAGCCCGGTCCCGGCCCAGGTCGCGGCGGCGGCGGTGGCGGTAGTCCCGGCCCCGGCCCCGGCCCCGGCCCCGTTCCCGGCCGCCGCCGCGGGCCCCGGCGGGAACGGCGGCCGCCAGCGTGCCCAGGTCCAGGCGTCGGCCGGGACCAGCCGTGCGGTAAGCCCACGGGCGCCGGGCGGAACCGCCGCGGCCCGTTCCTCCAGCTCGGCGTAGTCCGGCACCCGGCCGCCCGCGGC
>DASVBE010000155.1:0-4871 GCA_036375995.1 Streptosporangiaceae bacterium
GCCCGCAAGGCCATCGCCGACGCGCACGACGAGGCCGTGCTAGCGCTTTCCGAGCTGCGCGAGTTCATCCGCGGCCTGCACCCGGCCGTGCTCAACGACCGCGGCCTGAACGCCGCGCTGTCCGGCCTGGCCGCCCGGGCCCCGCTGCCGGTCAAAGTCCACGTCGACCTGCCCCGCCCGGCCGGCGCCAGCGTCGAGGCGATCGCCTACTTCATCGTGTCCGAGTCGCTGGCCAACATCGCCAAGCACGCCCGCGCGACCCGCGCCGAGATCGCCGTCACCCGGCAGGGAAACCGCTTGCATATCACCGTCACGGACGACGGGGTGGGCGGCGCGGCGATCCCGCCACCCGGCGACGGCCCGGCGGGGGCGTGGTCCGGCACCGGCCTGCGCGGGCTGGTGCAGCGGGCCTCGGCGGTGGATGGCACGCTGTCCATCGACAGCCCGCCGGGCGGGCCCACCGTCGTCACTGCGGAGCTGCCGTGCGAATCGTGATCGCCGAGGATTCTGTCCTGCTCCGCGACGGCCTCACCCGCCTGCTGAGCGACGGCGGGTTCGAGGTCGTCGCGGCCGTCCCGGACGGCGAGCAGGTGCTCAGGGCGGTCGCCGAGCACCAGCCGGACCTGGCCGTGCTCGACGTGCGGATGCCGCCCACGCACACCGACGAGGGGATCCGGGCAGCGCTTGCCATCCGCCGGATGCACCCGGACGTGGCCCTGCTGGTGCTGTCGCAGTACGTGGAGGAGAGCTACGCCACCGACCTGCTGTCCGCCGCCACCAGCTCGGTCGGCTACCTGCTCAAGGACCGGGTCGCGCAGGTCACCGACTTCCTCGACGCGGTCCGCCGGGTCGCCGCGGGCGGCACCGCGCTGGACCCCGAGGTGGTCGCCCAGCTGATGGTCCGCCGCCGGGACGACCCGATGGACCGGCTCACCCCGCGCGAGCAGCAGGTGCTGCGCCTGATGGCGGAGGGCCGCTCCAACCAGGGCATCACCGACGCGCTGAAGGTCAGCCCGAGCGCGGTGGAGAAGTACGTCACGAATATCTTCGCCAAGCTGGACCTGCCGCCCACCGGCACCGACCACCGCCGGGTGCTCGCGGTCCTGAAGTACCTCGGCAGCTGATCACGCACCAGGCCCGGGCCCGGTTGGCGGAGCGGACCGCTGGACCTGCCACCCACACCAGCCACCGCCGGGCACTCCCCGTCCTGAAATACCCCGGCAGCTGATCACGCACCGAACCTGGGCCGGGTTTGCGGAGCGGACCCTGGCTTTAGGAGTACGGGATCTGCGCGGCTGACCGCCCTGCCCCGCACGTCATGCCGTTTGCGGTCAGGACGGGGCGCCCGCGCCACAGGTTCCGTAACCCGTCCTGGTCATGAAGGGCGTCGGCGGGTGCGGGCGGGCCGGCGCGGGCCCGTACGGTGGGGCCATGACAGCGCGGGTCCTGCGGTACTCGGCCGGCAACGAGCACAACCCGGCGGACCCGTGGGGCCGCAGCGAGCTGACCGTGCACGGCGACGGGCACGCCGTCCTGGAGCAGCACCATTCGCGGCGGCCGGGGACCAGCGCCTGGACTGGCCAGGTGGATCGGCAAGGGCTTTCCGCGCTGTGGGCCGCGCTGGATGAAGCGGGCTTCCCTTCCCCGCCGGCCGCCGCCGCGGTGCCGCCCGACTCGGTGATCCGCCGGCTGACCGTGGAGGAGGACGGCGGCGCTGAGACGGTTCTGCTGGCCGGCACCGTTCCGGGCTACGCCGCGGTTACCGGCCTGCTGGACGGGCTCGTTTACCGTCTCAGCGGGGGCACGGCCGGGCGGCCGGGTTAGCCCTCGCCGGGGTAGTCCACCTCGGTGGTGTAGCGCGGGTCGGTGTGCAGCGCCCAGTAGGCGTCCCGGAGCGCGGTGGTGACCGGCCCGGGCGACCCGCCGCCGACCGGCCGGCCGTCCAGCGTGGCGACCGGCATGACACCGCCGGCCGTGCTGGTCAGGAACAGTTCGGTGGCCCGGTACAGGCTGGCCACCGGAAGGTCGGCGGCCTCCGCCCGGATGTTCTGGGCGGCGGCCAGTTCGAGCACGGTGCGCCGGGTGATGCCCTCGAGCACGCCGCCGGCCGGGGTCCGCAGGACGCCGTCGACCAGCGCGAACACGTTGAACCCTGGGCCCTCGGCGACCAGGCCGCCCGCGCCGGGCAGGATCGGCAGCACCGCGCCCCGGTCGTAGGCCTCGAACTGGCCGCGCACCAGGTCACCCCAGTGGAAGTTCTTCACGGTCGGGTCCACCGAGGCGGGCGGGATCCGCTGGGTGCCGCGGGTGACCACCACGGCCGTGCCCCGGTCCTGCTTGTCCCGCGGCACGATCCACACGTACGGGATCGCGTACGCGTAGAGCCGCGGGGTGAGACGGCGCGGGTCGCGTTCGCCGGCGGCGGGCACGCCGCGGGTGACGACGGCCTCGACGTACGCGTCTCTGAGGCCGGACCGGCGGACGACCTCGATCAGGATGCTGCGGATCGCGGCCCGGTCCACGGGCGGCTGCAGGCGGATCCTGGCGCAGCCGGCCAGGAGGCGGTCCAGGTGGTTGTCGAGGCGGAAGAACCGGCCCTGCCACACCGCGACCACGTCGTAGCAGAGGTCGGACCGGACGAACCCGGTGTCCAGGATCGGGATCCTGGCCTCGCCGATCGGAAAGTACTTCCCGTCGATCCAGGCGCAGCCCGCCTCGAACCCGTCCGCTGTCATGGCCTCACCGTACGGGCCGGTGGCAGTCGGATGGCGGGCCGGGGCAGCGCCGGGCCGGGGCAGCGCACGGTGCCGCGCCGGGCCGGGGCAGCATGCGGTGCTGCCCCGGCCCGGCGGGCTGTGCGGTCAGGCCGCCAGCGTGATGGGCTGACCGGCCGGGGCGCTGTTCGCGGCGATGACCTGGTTCAGCTTGGACTGGTAGTAGATGACGTGGGTGCCCGCCAGGAAGGCGAACAGCAGCCCCAGGCCACCGGAGCAGTCCGTGGGCTGGCCGACCGCGGCCTGCGCGGCCGGGATCTTCCCGCCCAGCCGGACGATCGACATGATCGGCAGCACGATCGTGAACGACAGCAGCCAGATCGGCATCAGCCCGAATACCGGGCTGATCTGCTGGCGCGGATCGAGCCGGCCGGCTCGGCATGAATCTTGTACCAGTACACCAGCCCATAAATGCCGAACGTAATGATGCTGAGAAGCCATACTCCCAGCGGGCTGCGGTGTTTCCTCTGCAGGCCGACCGGGGCGGTCATGCCGGTGAGCGGCACGGCCGTCATTGCCTGCGGCGCCTGTGGCGGCGCAGCCACCGGCGGGCCCGCGGGCGGCCCGAACGCGCTAGTCGGCGGCCCGAACCCGCTGGCCGGCGGCCCGAACCCGCTGGCCGGCGGCCCGAACGCGCTGGCCGGCGGCCCGAACGCGCTGGCCGGCGGCCCGAATGCGCTGGCCGGTGGCAGATACTCCGGCGGCTCAGGGCCCGGTTCCAGGCCCGGCTGGAGCTGCTGCGCAGTCTGCTGCATGGCATCCTGACCAGGCTGCGACCACGGTTGTTCCGGTCTCGTTTCTGGTTCCTTGCTGAATTCCCCCCGCTATGTTGGACGCTTCGCAGGATTCCCCGTCCCGGCGGCGGCTATACCACCGCGGAGACAATTTAATTGTGGGCCTGAAATCGCCTGGTCAGCGGGCGGCGGTCCAGGTGGACAGGGTGACCGAGAGGGTTACCGGCAGCGGCTCGGGCAGGCCGCCGATCCCGGCCAATCTGCCGCGGGCAACCGCTTGCCAGGCGCTCGGGCCCATAAGGACGGCGGCGCGTATGCCGGCCCGGGTCAGCGGGCGGGTTGTGGTGATCTCCCTGGTGGCCACGCGGCGGAACCAGGGGTCCAGCGATCTGGCCAGGCGTCCTGGCTTGTCCTCGTCGACTGTCAGGAGGCCGAGTCCGGCGACCAGTTCCCGCAGGTGGCCGGGGTTCGGCGTGACCACGAGCAGCCGTCCGCCGGGCGCCAGGATGCGGCGGAACTCGGCCCCGTTGCGCGGCGCGAACACGTTGAGCACGATCGCTGCGGCCTGGTCCGCCACCGGCAGGCTATGCCACACGTCGCAGCCCACCGCCCCGATCCGCGGATGGGCCCGCGCGGCCCGCCGCAGGGCGGCCTTGGAGGCATCGAGGGCCAGGCCGGGCCAGCCCGCCGGCAGGGCGTCGAGGACTGTGGCCAGGTAATAGCCGGTGCCGGCGCCCGCCTCGGCGACGCATCCGGTTTCGCCGGCCGCGGTCCTGATCATGGCCCTGGTCCCGGCCTGGGCCTCTTCGGCGAGGGCTGCGGCTACTGGCGCGAAGTGCCCGGCCGCCAGGAACGCGTCGCGGGCGTCGACCATGTCGGGGGTGTCGCCGCCGGGGACGGAGCGTCCGCCGGGGAGCAGGTTCACGTACCCCTGCCGGGCTACGTCGAAGGAATGCCCCTGGGGGCAGCCCACCGTCCCAGTCCGCTCCGCAAGCGCTTTCCCGCACAACGGGCACACAAGGAACCGCAGCACATCGCCCAGCACCTGCCCATGCTGGCACGGCCCGGTCGTGCTGGCGCGGCCCCAGGCCGTGCGCTCAGGCGGGTGTGAGCCGTTCGTAGCAGTCGTAGTTCCGCTGGGCGATGATCTTTCCGTCGCGGAACTCGAGGAAGGCCGCGATGTGGGCCCGCAAGGTGTGCCCTGCGGGCAGGTTGCCGAGCTGAACGGCGAGCGTGCCGGTCCAGATCGCCTCGAGGGCGACGTGGTTCCCGGCGGCGAGGGCGCTGATCACCTCGAAGCTCTGCGCGCTCAGGGTTGCGCGGCCCGCTTCGGCCGCCGCGCACAGGCCGGCCAGGTCGCGGA
>DASVBE010000175.1:0-9097 GCA_036375995.1 Streptosporangiaceae bacterium
TAGACTCGCCAGCGTGAGCACCGATCCGGCCGTGGACATCGTTGGCCTGGCCAAGAGCTACGGGCGGACCGTGGCCGTGGCCGGGCTGACGCTCCGGGCGGAACGCGCCCAGGTCACCGCGATCCTGGGGCCCAACGGCGCAGGCAAGACCACCACGGTGGAGATCTGCGAGGGCTACCGGCGGGCGGACGCCGGCCGGGTGCGGGTGCTCGGCCTGGACCCGGTCAAGGACGCCCGCGTGCTGCGGCCGCGGGTGGGCGTGATGCTGCAGGCCGGCGGTATCCCGACGACCGCCAGGGCCGGGGAGTACCTGCGGGTGATGGCCCGGTTCTACGCCCAGCCGATCGACCCGGGCCTGCTCATCGACCGGCTGGGGCTGGCGGCCAGCGTGCGGACCCCGTTCAAGCGGCTGTCCGGCGGCCAGCAGCAGCGGCTGTCGCTGGCCGCGGCCGTGATCGGCCGTCCCGAGCTGGTCTTCCTGGACGAGCCCACGGCCGGGCTCGACCCGCAGGCCCGGCACGCGACGTGGGACCTGATCACCGGGCTGCGGGCGTCGGGCGCCAGCGTGATCCTCACCACCCATCAGATGGACGAGGCCGAGCAGCTGGCCGACCATGTGGTGATCGTGGACCACGGCCAGGTGGTCGCCGACGGCACGCCGGCCGAGCTGACCGGCACCGCGGGCCAGCTGCGGTTCCGCGCCGAGCCGGACCTGGACACCGAGAGCCTGCTGGCCGCCTTGCCGGCGGGCAGCGCGGCCAAGGAGTCCCCGGCCGGGCACTACCTGGTCCAGGTGACCGGCCGGGTGGACCCGCAGCTGCTGGCCGCGGTCACCGCGTGGTGCGCGGACCGCGGGGTCCTGGCGCAGAGCCTGCGGATCGAGAGCCGCACACTGGAGGACGTGTTCCTCGAGCTGACCGGGCGGGAGCTGCGGTCATGACAGCAGAAGCCTGGCCGGCCCCGGCACCGGGCGCGGCGCCGCTGGCCCGGATGGTGGCCGCGCAGGCCGGCCTCGAGCTGCGCACGATGGCGCGCAACGGCGAGCAGCTGCTGCTCGTGGTGATCATCCCGGTGCTGCTGCTGGCCGCGTTCAGCCGGGAGCCGCTGATCAGCTTCGGCCCGGGACGGCGGATCGACTTCCTGGCCCCGGGCATCCTGGCGCTGGCCATCATGTCCACGGCGTTCACCAGCCAGGCCATCGCGACCGGGTTCGAGCGCCGGTACGGCGTGCTCAAGCGGCTTGGCGCGACGCCGCTGGAGCGGCGCGGGCTGATCGCGGCCAAGACACTGGCCGTACTGGCCGTGGAGGTACTCCAGGCGATCCTGATCGTCGTGGTGAGCCTCGCCTCGGGCTGGCGGCCGCACGTGGGCGGCGCGGCGGTGCTGTGGGTGCTGCTGCTGGTGCTGGCGGGCACGGCCGCGTTCAGCGGGCTGGCCCTGCTGCTGGCCGGCACGCTCCGCGCGGAGGCCACGCTGGCCGGCGCGAACCTGCTCTACCTGGTCTTCCTGGGCCTGGGCGGGATCGTGTTCCCGCTGGCCAGGTTCCCGGCCGGGGCACGGCCCGGGCTGCGGCTGCTACCCGGCGGGGCGCTGTCCGACGGGCTGCGCGCGGTGCTGCAGCACGGCGCCGGCCTGCCCGTCCG
Organism: Streptosporangiaceae bacterium; assembly: GCA_036375995.1. GTDB lineage: Bacteria > Actinomycetota > Actinomycetes > Streptosporangiales > Streptosporangiaceae > DASVBE01. Next base: position 1,644 of record DASVBE010000175.1, read on the forward strand.
TGACCTGCTGGTGCTGTGCGCCTGGGCGGTGGCCGCGATCGCCCTGGCGGCCCGCACCTTCCGCTGGGAGTAGCGGGTGCCGGCCACGGGGGCACAAGGGGCTGACGCACGCCGCGCCACCGCATACCGCCCAGCCCAGCCGGCCAGCCGTGGCGGCCCCGGCAGCGACGGCCCCCTCGGCCGCGTCCCGCCCACCGTCCTCATCCTGTCCGGCGGCATCTCCGTCCAGATCGGGGCGGGCCTGGCCGCACGGCTCTTCACCCAGCTCCCCGCCGCCGCGGTCACCGGCCTGCGGCTCTGGGCGGCCGCCCTGATCATCGCGGCCATCGGAGGAAGAAGCCTCGCCCCGGTCATCGGCGGCCTGATCCGCGACCGCTCCTGGCACGACGCGGGCATCGCCATAGCCTTCGGCCTCGTGCTCGCGACCATGAACTACTCGATCTACCAGGCGATGGCCCGCATCCCGCTGGGCATCGCGGTCACCATCGAGTTCCTCGGCCCGCTGGCCGTCGCGGTCGTGACGTCACGCCGCCTGCTCGACCTCCTCTGGGTCGGCCTGGCCGGCGCCGGCGTGCTCCTGCTCACCCGCGGCGGCACCAGCCTGGCCCACAGCGCCCGCCCGGGCGACACCGGCCTCGTCGTCACCGGGACGCTATTCGCACTCACCGCGGCAGCCTGCTGGGCGGCGTACATCATGCTCAGCCGGTCCACCGGGCGCCGCTTCAGCGGCTCCTCCGGCCTGGTCCTGGCCATGATCATCGCTGCCATCGCGGTCACCCCCCCGGCGATCGCGGCCGGCCACGCCGCGCTGCTCCGCCCGGAATTCCTCGCCATGGGCGCGCTGATCGGCCTCCTCTCATCGGTCATCCCCTACGGCTTCGAGCTCCAGGCCCTGCGCCGGATGCCCACGCGGGTGTTCGGCATCTTCATGAGCATGGAGCCGGCTATCGCCGCGCTTGTCGGCCTGGCCCTGCTCAGCGAGTCATTGCAGGCCCGCGAGTGGGTCGCGATCGTCTTCGTCACGGTCGCCAGCGCGGGCGCGGCCCGGGCCACGCCGCGCGCCGTCCCGCCGCCGCAGGCCTGACCGGCCGGCCCATCCCGCCACGGCCGGGACTAAGCTCGGCTGCGTGCTCACCGGCTCCGCCCCGGGAAGCGCCCGCCCTGGCGCCCCGCCGCCCTCGTCCCGCCCGTCGCGGTCACTGCCCGCCGCCGCGCGCGGGCTGGCCCGCAGCCTGACCGCGCCGTCCGCGGTGGCGCTGCGCCGGTGGGCGCTGGCGGGCGTGCTCGCCTCGGTGGCGATCATCGCGACCGGTGCCGCGGTCCGGCTCAGCCAGTCCGGGCTTGGCTGCCCGGACTGGCCCGCCTGCACGGCGCACAGCATCGGCGCCACCGGCGCCACCGGCCAGACGCTGGTGCACCGCTGGATCGAGTTCGGCAACCGGCTGGTCACCGCGGCCATCCTGATCGTCGCCGTCGGCGTGTCGGTGGCCGCGTGGCGGTTCCGGCCGGACGGGACCGGACGGCCGCGCCGCGACCTGCTGCTGCTCGCGCTGGCCCAGCCGGCCGGCATCGTGGCCGAGGCCGTGCTGGGCGGCATCGTCGTGCTCACCAAGCTCGACCCGGTGTGGGTGTCGGTGCACTTCCTGCTGTCGATCGCGCTGACCGGCCTCGCCGTCATGCTGTACGCGCGGGTTCCGGCGCTGGCCCAGGATGCTCCCCCCGCCGCGCCGCCCGCCCCGGCACGGCGGGACCTGCGGGTCCTGTCGGTGGTGCTGGCCGCGGTGGCCGCCGCCATGGTGGCGGCGGGCACGGTGGTGACCGGCACCGGGCCGCTGGCCGGGGCCGGCGGGGTAGCCCGGTATCACCTGCCGCTGGCCGGGGTGACCCAGCTGCACGCGGACATCGGCTGGCTGCTGACCGGGCTGACGGTGGCGCTGGTGGCCGGCCTGCGGCTGACCGGCGCGCCGCCGCGGGCGATGCGCCCGGGCTGGCTGCTGATCGGCCTGATCCTGGCCCAGGGCTCGGTCGGCTACGCGCAGTACTTCGCCGGGCTTCCGGCCGGGCTGGTCTGGGTCCATGTCACCGGCGCGGTGCTGATCTGGGTGACGGCGCTTCGCCTGACGTTCGCGCTGCATGACGGCGGACCGGCGAGCGTATGAACAGCGCCCGGCACGGTGAGGTTACCGTCCGGTAGCGGGGATAAGGTCAGTGCCGTGCCTGCGTTATGCCGGGCAGACGGGAAGGAAGTTGATGCCGCGGTGACCGCACAGACCTCCCTCGAATGGACCGAGACCGACGGCCGCGCGGTTGACCTGATCCGCGTGCTGGCGATGGACGCCGTGCAGCAGGCCGGCTCCGGGCACCCGGGCACCGCGATGAGCCTGGCCCCCGCGGCCTACCTGATCTTCCAGCGGTTCCTCCGGCATGACCCGGCCGACCCGGCGTGGCTCGGCCGGGACCGGTTCGTGCTGTCGGCCGGCCATTCCAGCCTGACCCTGTACCTTCAGCTGTACCTGTCCGGCTACGGGCTCACCCTGGACGACATCAGGGCGCTGCGTACCTGGGGCAGCCTGACCCCCGGCCACCCCGAGCACGGGCTGACCCCCGGCGTCGAGGCCACCACCGGCCCGCTGGGCCAGGGCATCGCCAACGCGGTCGGCATGGCCATGGCCCAGCGCCGCGAGCGCGGCCTGCTGGACCCGGACGCGGCCCCCGGCACCAGCCCGTTCGACCATCACATCTACGTGATCTGCTCGGACGGCGACATCGAGGAGGGCATCAGCCACGAGGCCTCCGCGCTGGCCGGGCACCAGCAGCTGGGCAGCATGATCGTCATCTACGACGACAACAACATCTCGATCGAGGACAACACGGACATCGCCAAGTCCGAGGACGTGCTGGCCCGGTACGCGGCGTACGGCTGGCACACCCAGCAGGTGGACTGGCGCGGGCCGGACGGCTACCAGGAGAACGTGGCGGCGCTGGCGGACGCGCTGGCCGCGGCGCGGGACCACACCGCGGCTCCGTCGATCATCGGGCTGCGGACGATCATCGGCTGGCCCGCCCCGCACAAGCAGAACACCGGCGCGGCGCACGGCTCCGCGCTGGGCGCGGACGAGGTCGCCGCGACCAAGGAGATCCTGGGCTTCGACCCGGCGGTCGCGTTCCCGGCCGAGGACGAGGCGGTGGAGCACGCCCGCAAGGTGGCCGACCGGGGCAAGCAGCTGCACGCCGCGTGGGAGGACACGCACGCCGCCTGGGCGGCCGCGAACCCGGACCGGGCCGCATTGCTGACCCGCCTGGCAGTCAGGGAACTCCCAGGCGGCTGGGCGGAAACGCTCCCTGAGTTCCCGGCCAGCGAGAAGGGCGTGGCCACCAGGAAGGCGTCCGGCGAGGTACTCAACGCACTGGCCCCGGTGCTGCCCGAGCTGTGGGGCGGTTCCGCGGACCTGGCGGGCAGCAACGACACCACGATGAAGGGCGAGCCGTCCTTCATCCCGTCCGAGCACCAGACCGAGATGTTCCCCGGGAACCCGTTCGGCCGGACCCTGCACTTCGGCATCCGCGAGCACGCCATGGGCGCGATCCTGAACGGCATCGCGCTGCACGGGCTGACCCGCCCGTACGGCGGCACCTTCCTGACCTTCAGCGACTACATGCGGGGGGCGGTCCGGCTGGCCGCGCTGATGCGCCAGCCGGTGACGTTCGTCTGGACGCACGACTCGATCGGCCTGGGCGAGGACGGCCCCACGCACCAGCCGGTGGAGCAGCTGTGGGCCCTGCGGGCCATTCCCGGCCTGGACATAGTCCGGCCCGGGGACGCGAACGAGACGTCGGTGGCCTGGCGGACGATCCTGGAGCGCACCGACCACCCGGCCGGGCTAATCCTGACCCGGCAGAACATCCCGGTCTTCGACCGGTCCCCGGCCAGCCCGGACGGCCTGGCCAGCGCCGAGGGCACGGCCCGCGGCGGGTACGTGCTGGCCGAGGCGGCCGGCGGGCCCGCCGAGGTGATCATCATCGCGACCGGCAGCGAGGTGGCCATCGCGCTGGACGCCAGGAACCAGCTGCAGGGCGCGGGGACGCCCACCCGGGTGGTGTCCATGCCCTGCGTGGAGTGGTTCACCGAGCAGGACGCGGCCTACCAGGAGCAGGTGCTGCCGGCCGCGGTCCGGGCCCGGGTCAGCATCGAGGCCGGCGTGGCGCTCGGCTGGCGGCAGTTCGTGGGCGACGCCGGCGAGTCGGTGAGCCTCGAGCACTTCGGCGCCTCGGCCGCGTACGAGACGCTCTACCAGGAGTACGGCCTGACCGCGGAACGGGTGGTCCAGGCCGCGCGGAGCAGCCTGGTTCGGGCGGCCGGGACCGGGCAGTAGCGGCAGGACGATCCCTCAGCCAAGCAGCGGAACCAAGGAGCGAATGGCCATGACCGACCAGCACGACGACATCCTCGGCCAGCTCGCGGCAGCCGGAGTCAGCATCTGGCTCGACGACATCAGCCGGGGGCGGCTGATCACCGGCAACCTGGCCGGGCTGGCCAGGGACAAGCACGTCACCGGCGTCACCTCCAACCCGACGATCTTCGCGCACGCGATGGCGAAGAGCGACGACTACCAGGACCAGCTCAGGGACCTGGCGCTGCGCGGCATCGGGGTGGAGGAGGCCTGCCGGGCCATCACGACCTACGACATCCGCTGGGCGGCGGACGTGCTCCGCCCGGCGTTCGACGCGTCCGGCGGGGTGGACGGCCGGGTGTCGATCGAGGTCGACCCGCGGCTGGCCGCGGACACCGGCACGACCATTGCCGAGGCCCGCGCGCTGTGGTGGGCCGTGGACCGGCCGAACGCCTATATCAAGATCCCGGCCACTTCGGAAGGCGTCCCGGCGATCGCCCAGTGCCTGTCCGAGGGGATCAGCATCAACGTCACGCTGATCTTCTCGCTGGAGCGGTACGGCGAGGTCGTCGACGCGTTCTTCACCGGCCTCGAGCAGGCCGGGGACCGGGACCTGGCCGGCATCACCTCGGTGGCGTCGTTCTTTGTCAGCCGGATGGACACCGAGGTGGACCGGCGGCTCGACAAGGTCGGCACGCCGGAGGCGGCGGCGCTGCGCGGCCAGACCGCGATCGCCAACGCCCGGCTCGCCTACGAGCTGTACGAGCAGCGCTTCAGCTCGGACCGGTGGGCGGCGCTGGCGGCCCGCGGGGCCCGGCCGCAGAAGCCGCTGTGGGCGTCGACCAGCACCAAGGACGCGTCGTTCCGGGACACCATGTACGTCGAGGAGCTCGTCGCGCCGGGCACGGTGAACACCATGCCCGAGCCCACCCTGCACGCCGTCGCCGACCACGGCCAGCTGCGCGGCGACACCATCCGCGGCACCTACGACCAGGCCAGGAAGGTCCTCGCGGACATGGAGGCGCTCGGCATCAGCTACGACGACGTGATGCGCGTGCTGGAGACGGAGGCGGTGGAGAAGTTCGCCGCGTCCTGGAACGAGATGCTCGCCTCGATCAAGGGCCAGCTGGACCTCGAATCAGGAAAGTGACCGGACGAACCACCCGGAGGTAACGAATGCTCAGTAACCCGCTCCGGGATTCGCGGGACCGCCGGATCCCCCGGGTGGCCGGCCCCTGCGTGCTGGTCATGTTCGGCGTGACCGGCGACCTGGCCAGCAAGAAGCTGCTGCCGGCGGTCTACGACCTGGCCAACCGCGGCCTGCTGCCGCCCGGCTTCTCGCTGGTCGGGTTCGCCCGGCGGGACTGGGCCGACGAGGACTTCGCGCAGGTCGCCTACGACGCGGTGAAGCTGCACGCGCGCACCCCGTTCCGGGACGCGGTGTGGCAGCAGATGCTGGAGGGCGTCCGGTTCGTGTCCGGCGAGTTCGCCGACGACGACGCGTTCGACCAGCTCGCGAAGACCGTGACCGAGCTGGACCAGTCCCGCGGCACCGGCGGCAACTACGCGTTCTACCTGTCCGTGCCGCCGAAGGCGTTCCCGCTGGTGGTCCGGCAGCTGAAGCGGTCGGGACTGTCCGACCCCGGCGGCGCGGTGGCCGGCCGGCAGCCGTGGCGGCGGGTGGTGATCGAGAAGCCGTTCGGGCACGACCTGGCCAGCGCCCGGGAGCTGAACGCGATCGTGGACGCGGTGTTCCCGGCGCATTCGGTGTTCCGCATCGACCATTACCTGGGCAAGGAGACCGTACAGAACATCCTCGCCCTGCGCTTCGCCAACACCTTGTACGAGCCGATCTGGAACCGCTCCTACGTGGACCACGTGCAGATCACCATGTCGGAGGACATCGGGATCGGCGGCCGGGCCGGCTACTACGACGGGATCGGCGCCGCGCGCGACGTCATCCAGAACCACCTGCTCCAGCTGCTCGCGCTGACCGCGATGGAGGAGCCGGTGTCGTTCGAAGCCGACTCGCTGCGCCAGGAGAAGGAGAAGGTGCTGTCGGCCGTCCGGCTGCCCGCCGACCTCAGCCAGGGGACGGCGCGCGGCCAGTACTCGGCCGGCTGGCAGGGTGGCCGCCAGGTGGCCGGCTTCCTCGAGGAGGAGGGCATCCCCGCCGACTCGCGGACGGAGACCTACGCGGCCGTGCGGCTGTCCGTCGACACCCGGCGGTGGGCGGGCGTCCCGTTCTACCTGCGCACCGGCAAGCGGCTCACCCGGCGGATGACGGAGATCGCGCTGATGTTCCAGCGGGCGCCGCACCTGCCGTTCGCGGCTACTGACACGAAGGAACTCGGGCAGAACGCCCTCGTGATCCGGGTCCAGCCAGACGAGGGCGTCACCTTGCGGTTCGGCTCCAAGGTCCCTGGCTCGCTGATGGAGGTCCGCGACGTGAACATGGACTTCGCCTACGGCGAGTCGTTCACCGAGTCCTCGCCCGAGGCCTACGAGCGGCTCATCCTCGACGTGCTGATCGGCGACCCGCCGCTGTTCCCCCGGCAGGAGGAGGTCGAGCTCTCCTGGCGCATCCTCGACCCGATCGAGGACTTCTGGGCCGAGAACACCAAGCCGGAACAGTACGCGTCGGGCTCGGCCGGGCCCGCGTCCGCCGACGCGATGATGGCGCGCAACGGCCGCGCCTGGCGACGGTTGTAGGAGATCCCGATGACGATTGACCTGACCGACACGACCACCGGCGCCATCGACCACGCGCTGAACGAGGCGCGGCGCCGGCTCGGCGGCATGACCCTCGGCATGGTGCTCACGCTGATCATCGTGACCGACGAGGCGGCGCAGTACGACGCTATCCGGGCGGCCAACCAGGCGGCCCGGGAGCACCCGTGCCGCATCCTCGCCATCATCAGCCGCAAGCCGAAGGGCGACTCCCGGCTCGATGCGGAGATCCGGGTCGGCGAGGCGTCGCCGGGCGAGACGATCGTGCTGCGCATGTACGGCCCACTCGGCCAGCACGCCGACTCCGTCGTCGCGCCGCTCTTGGTGCCGGAT
>DASVBE010000200.1:0-10343 GCA_036375995.1 Streptosporangiaceae bacterium
GTGCAGGGCCAGCGCGAGGGCAACCTGCACTTCGCCGGCGAGCACACCTCGCAGGACTACCAGGGCTACATCGAGGGCGCCCTGCGCAGCGGCTACCGCTGCGCGGCCGAGATCGGCGCCCGGTCAGGCCCGTAGGACGGCCAGGGACCTCACGGGTGCACCCGGCCCGGCCGGTGCGCGATAGTGAGCGCCATGACCAAACCCTGGCCCATGCCTGCCGGGCTGCACACGGCCAAGCCCCGGCTGCCCGTCGAGGGCCACCTGCCGTCCTTCGACGGCGCGACCGGGTGGCTCAATTCTCCCCCGCTGACCGCCGAGGGCCTGCGCGGGAAGGTGGTCCTGGTCAGCGTCTGGACCTACACCTGCATCAACTGGCTGCGCCAGCTGCCCTACCTGCGGGCCTGGGCGGACCGGTACGCCGGCCAGGGCCTGGTCGTGGTCGGCGTGCACACACCCGAGTTCAGGTTCGAGCGGAACGTGGCCAACATCGAGCGGGCGGTCCGGGAGATGCGCATCGGGTACCCGGTCGCGATCGACAGCGACTACGCGGTCTGGGAGGCGCTGCGCAACCACTACTGGCCCGCCCTGTACTTCGCCGACGCGGCGGGGCAGATCCGGCACCACTACTACGGCGAAGGCGGGTACCGGCAGTCGGAGATGGTCATCCAGCAGCTGCTGGCCGAGGCCGGGCTAGGTGAAGGCGGACGCCCCGACGTGGTCGCCGTCGACGCCGCCGGCCTGGAGATCCCGGCCGACTGGGACTCGCTGCGCTCGCCGGAGAACTACACCGGCTACGCGCGCACGGAGAACTTCGCCTCGCCCGGCGGCGCGGTCCCGGCTCAGCGGCAGTCCTACTCGGTCCCCGGTGACCTGCGGCTGAATCACTGGGCCCTGGCCGGGGACTGGACCATCGGGGCGCAGGCCGCGATCGTGGACGAGGCCGGCGGGAAGATCGCGTACTCCTTCCAGGCGCGTGATCTTCACCTCGTGATGGGGCCGGAAGCCGCGGGCACGTCGGCGCGGTTCCGCGTGCTCCTCGACGGCGAGCCGCCCGGCCCGGCGCACGGGGCCGACACCGACGAGCAGGGTCACGGCACGGTGACGCAGCAGCGGCTGCACCAGCTCATCCGCCAGCCGGGCCCGGTCGCCCGCCGGACCTTCGAGATCACGTTCCTGGACGCTGGCGTGGGCGCTTACGCTTTCACCTTCGGCTAGCAGAGGAGCTTGGCATGAGTGGCGCGCCAGTCGAGGTGGCGATGGTGGACAACCGCACCGAGGCCGACCTGATCGTCGGCCTGCTGCGCAGCAACGGCCTGCGTGCGGGGATCTCGGCCGACGACGCGGGCGGGACCAACCCGGAACTGCAGCTGCAGGGCGTCCGCGTGCTGGTCGACCCGGCCGACGAGGCAGTCGCCCGTCAGCTGATCGCCGAGGCCCAGGCCGAAGCCCGCGACACGTCCGGCTAGCTGGCCCGTGACGCGAACTAGCCGGGCCGGAACGCGGGCGCGAGCTAGCCGGGCCGGAACGCGGGCGCGAGGCGGAGCGGCGGCTCGCCGCCCAGGCGCTTGATCAGCGTGGCGTGGAGGCGGGCCGCGAGGGCGGCCAGTGCGGGCAGGCTGCTGGTGCGCTGCGCGGTCGCCAGGCGGTGGGCGATGACCGCCCGGCGCGTCGGCAGCCCTTCGATCTCGTCAGTCTCGCTGCCGAACGGCTGGTCCTCGCCCAGCGCGCGGCCCAGGAACCAGGCTGAGGAGACCAGCGCCCAGCCTGCGGTGGCCAGCGCGACGTCGTGCTCGAACGCGGGCGTGCCCAGGTAGGGCAGCCGGCCGGCGGCCGCGGACCGGTAGCGGCCGAGGGCCTGGCGGGTGACCCCGGCCGGCAGCGTGAAGCAGCACCAGCACGACGGCCACGGCACGGTCAGGTAGGCCGCGCTCTCCCTGGCCCAGCTCTCGCCAGCGTCCGGGCACAGCTTCACGATCAGCGTGTCCGGCCCGGTCCAGCCGCGGCCGGACACCCGCACCCTGAGCACCTCGGAGCGGTCGGACCGGCGCAGCGTCCCGGCCGGCTCGACCCGCAGGTCCGGCAGCAGGGCCGCAGCCGCGCTGAGCGCATCCATGAAGTCTCTCTAGCAGCAGCCGCGGCGGGCCGCCCAGCGGATTTCCGGCCGGCCTGTCGGTGCCGGGGCCTACCGTGGCCGCATGGACGAGCAGGAGGGCGGGCCGGATGGGCCGCGGGCGCGGTATGCCGACCTGGTGATGGAGCTGGCAGGCGAGGCCGGGGTCACGGTCCCGCCGGGCGGCAGCGGCTTCGGCCGGTCCGCGCTGCGCTTCCACGGGAAGATCTTCGCCATGCTGGTCCGCGGCCGGCTGGTGCTGAAGCTCCCGGCGGCCCGGGTGGAGGCGCTGGTGGCGGCCGGGGCGGGCGACCACTTCGACGCGAACAAGGGCACGCCGATGCGCGAATGGCTCAGCCTCGACCCGCAGTCCGCCGAGCCGTGGCTGCCGCTCGCCCACGAGGCCCTCGCCTTCGCCGAAACGCGGCGCTGACCGGCCGCCTGCGAGGCGCTCGCCTTCGCCGGGAGCCGCCGCCGCTGATGGGCCCGGCGCGGGGAGCCCGCCGGTGCGGGCTACGCGCGGCCGGCGGACGGGCCAGGGGTGCTGTCCTGGGCCAGCAGCCGGGCCAGGGTGGCCGGGTCGCCGCCCGGCACGTCAACGATCTTGGTCCGGCTGGCCGCACCGGTGATCAGGGTGACCTCGCGCGGCCGGACCCCGAACGCCGCGGCGACCGCGGCCAGCGCCGCCGCCGTGGCCTGGCCGCCCACCGCGCGGGCGCTGACCCGGACGACCAGGGCCCCGTCGTGCTGGCCGCCGACGCCCGGATGGCTGGCGCCGGGCCGGATCCGGATGGTGATCCGCACGGTCCCTAGTGTGCCCCGGGTCGCCCCTGAGAGGGCCCAGCGCCGGCTGCTTGACGGCCGCACCATCCGTCACATAGGTATCGGGCCTATGGCTGCTCTGCTGTCCGGCGTCGTGCCGGTGGTGCCGACGATCTTCCATGACGACGAAACCGTGGACCTGGACGGCACCGTCCGGGTCGTGGATTACCTGATCGACGCCGGGGTCGACGGGGTGTGCCTGCTGGCCAACTACTCCGAGCAGTTCTCGCTGACCGACGCCGAGCGGGAGAAGATCGGGCGCCGCCTGCTCGGGCACATCGCGGGGCGGCTGCCGGTGATCGTCACCACCAGCCACTACAGCGTGCGGGTGGCAGCGGCGCGCAGCCGGGCCGCGCAGGAACTGGGCGCGTCGATGGTGATGGTCATGCCGCCGTTCTTCGGTGCGACGATGACCGTGCCCGGGCCCGGCGTGATCGAGTACTTCCGGCGGGTCGCGGACGCGATCGACATCCCGATTATGGTGCAGGACGCGCCGCTGTCGGCCACGCCGCTGCCGGCCGGGCTGCTGGTCGACCTGGTTCAGCAGGTGCCCCAGGTGCAGTACGCCAAGATCGAGGTGCCGGGCGCGGCCGACAAGCTGAACGCCCTGGTCAGCGCGCTTGGCGACCGCCTGGCCGGGCCGTTCGACGGTGAGGAGTCGGTGACGCTGATCCCGGACCTGGACGCCGGGGCGACCGGGACCATGCCCAGCTCGATGGTGCCCGGTGAGCTCGGCCAGATCGTCCGCGCGCACGCGGCCGGCGACCGGGGCAAGGCGGTGCGCGCGTTCGAGGACCTGCTGCCGCTGATCCACTTCGAGAACCGGCAGTGCGGCCTGCGGGCCCAGAAGATCCTGCTGGCCGAGGGCGGGATCATCGGCTCCGACCGGACGCGCGCGCCGTTCGGTCCGGTGTCGCCGCGGACCCGGCGCGGGCTGATCGAGCTCGCGCGGCAGCGCGACCCGATGATCCTGCGCTGGGGCCGGTAGCCCGGGCCGGGCCCCCCGGCCCGGTCGCCGGCCGCGTTCCTGCCGGACGTGACGGCTGGCTGGCGGACAGCCAGGTGGCGCTCGTATCGCTCCCTGTTTGCCCCCTTTACCGGCCTCTGCCCGGTGGCTTACGGTGGCCGGAAACTGCCCGGGAGGGGTGACGCGTGAGCGAACTGTGGCGCAAGGGCGCGGTGGAACTGGCCAAGCTGATCAGCGACCGCGAGGTCAGCAGCCGCGAGGTGGTCCAGGCCCATCTCGACCGGATCGAGGCGGTCAACCCGCACGTCAACGCGATCGTCCGCGTCCTGCCCGGGGCGCTCGCGGCCGCCGACGCGGCCGACCGGGCCGTCACCGACGGCAGCGCGCTGGGCCCGCTGCACGGTGTGCCGTGCACGGTCAAGGAGAACATCGACGTGGCCGGCACCCCGACCACGCAGGCCATCCCGGCCCTGGCCGAGGCCGTCGCCCCGGTCGACGCGCCGCAGGTGGAGCGGCTGCGCGCGGCCGGGATGATCCCCATCGGCCGCACCAACCTGCCCGACTTCGGCCTGCGCGTGCACACCGACTCGGCGCTGCACGGCCTGACCCGCAACCCGTGGAACCCGCAGCGGACCGCGGGCGGGTCCAGCGGCGGCGAGGCCGCGGCGCTGGCCACCGGGATGAGCCCGCTGGGCCTGGGCAACGACCTCGGCGGGTCGCTGCGCAACCCGGCGCACTGCTGCGGCATCGCCTCGATCAAGCCGTCCCTCGGCGCGGTGCCCGCCGCGACGGTCATCCCGCCCGAGGACTTCAGCATCTCCTTCCAGCTCATGGCCGTCGAGGGCGTGATGGCCCGGCAGGTGGCCGACGTCCGGGCCGGGTTCACCGCGGTCGCGGGCGCGCACCCGCGCGACCCGCTGAGCGTGCCCGCGGTGTTCACCGACCTGGCGCCCGGTGAGCGCCCGGCGGTGGCCGTGCTGCCGGAGCCGCCCGGCGGAAGCACGCACCCCGAGGTCGCGGCGGCTGTCCGCCGGGCCGCCGACGCGCTGGCCGACGAGGGCTTCAAGGTCACCGAGACCGCGCCGCCCGATTACGAGCAGGCGATCGAGCTGTGGAGCTCGATCCTGGCCGTGGACCTGCGGGTGATGCAGCCGATCCTGGAGCAGCTGATGGGCGAGGCGGGCAGGACGTTCCTTGGCCACGCGCTGAATCACCTGCCCGAAGCGGACCTGGCCGGCTGGGCCACCGCGCACACCGCGCGGCACGGCCTGGCCCGCCGCTGGAGCCTCTGGTACCAGGACTACCCGCTGCTGCTCAGCCCGGTCTGGTCGCAGCCCGCGTTCCCGCTGGACTACGACATCGGCAGCTCCGAGGGCGCGGCCGGCACGCTGGAGCTGATGCGCCCGGTCCTGCCCGCCAACCTGCTGGGCACGCCCGCGGCCGTGATCCCCGCCGGGATGGCCGACGGGCTGCCGGTGGGCGTCCAGGTCATGGGGGCCAGGTTCACCGACCTGCGCTGCCTCGCGGTCGCCGGGATCATCGAGCAGCGGCTCGGCCCGATCACGCCGATCGACCCGGTCACCGGCTGATCCGCCTGCGCCAGTCGGCGGGCTGGCCCGCGCGGGCCAGCCCGCGGTCAGCGGCGGCGGCAGGCGTCCGCGGTCAGTGCCGGCGCAGGGCCTCGGTCAGCCATAACCGCACGGTCTTGGCCGTGAGCCCGGCCGCCCGTGCCAGTTCCCCGATCGTCAGGAGTTCTCCGCCCGCCATGCCTGCCACTCTGAGCCCTCCCGTCGCTGGAAGGTCAAGCCGCTCATTCCTGGCCGGCGCAGCCAGGGCGGCGCGGTGAGGATGACGAGGCACCCGGCGATGAGCGCGAGCCCGGCCCAGCCGGCCGCGGGCAGGTGCTCGCCGACGACCGTCACGGCGAGCAGGGTGGCGACGGCGGGCTCGAGCAGGGTCAGTGTCGTGGCGGTGGTGGCCGGGACGTGGGCCAGCGCCCAGCCGAACAGCAGGTAGCCGGTGAACATCGGGACCAGCGCCATGTACGTGCCGACGCCGGCGTTGGCCCAGGAGGCGGCGAACGGCGCGCCGGTGGCCAGCAGGACCGGGAGGAGCAGGAGGCCGCCGAGGCCGAAGACCGCGCCCATGGCGGCCCGGGCGGAAACGCCGCGGCCGATCAGGCGGTGGGCGGCCCAGGTATAGAGCGCGTAGGTGGTCCCGGCGACTAGGCCCAGGGCCACGCCGAGCAGCGTGGCGCCGGCGGACGCGTGGCCGGGACGGGGCTGGGCGGCTTCGGCGAGGCAGAGCAGGAGCATGCCGGCCAGGCCGAGGGCGGCACCGGCCAGCCAGCGGGCGGTCAGGCGGTTCTTGTCGAGGACGCGCTCGGCCAGGGCCGAGGCCAGCGGGCCGGAGCCGATGGAGACGACGGTCCCGACCGCGACCCCGGCCAGGCGCATCGAGGTGTAGAACGCCAGCGGGTAGAGCGCGACCGCCAGGCCGCCGAGGAGGACGAGGCGGCGCTGTGCGCTGAGCGCGGCACGCTCACGGGTGATCGGGCGGGCCGCGGTCAGGGCCTGAAGCAGGCCGCCGAGGCCCATGGCAGCCGCGCCGATCGCCAGCGGCCCGACCGCCGGCGCGAACGTGGCCGCGGTGCCCGTGGTGCCCCACAGCACGGAGGCCGCGAGCACGCACAGCGCCCCCCGGCCGGGATGGGCGGCCGGCCCGGGAGCGGTACGGTCCGGTAGCCGCTGGCTAGCGTTACCGGGCGGCCGGCGCAGACCAGCGCGGGCGCGCTGGGTTGCGGCGGCGCCGCCTGCGGCGGGGGCGGTCACAGGGTGTCCAGCAGGGCGGACGCCAGCTGGCGGGCGTGGCGGAGGCGGACGCTGTCGCCCTCCAGGCCGGCCCGGGCCACGGCGCCCTCGAGCAGGAACGACAGGTGCTCGGCCAGCGCGCGGGCCTCGGCGGGACGGCCGGGCAGCAGGCCGTCCAGGTGGCCCGCCAGCAGGTCCTCGACCTCTTCCTTGTGGGCGCGGACCACGGCCCGGCCCGGGTCGCCGGCCGGCAGTTCGGCGGCCGCGTTGAGCAGGCCGCAGCCGCGGAAGCCGTGCTCGTAGGCCTGCTCGGCATGGTCCGCGTAGGCGTCGAACACGGCCAGCACGCCCTCGCGCGGCCCGTGCGCCCGCTCCAGCCGGCGCCGGTACAGGCCCAGCCACTCCTCGTGCCGGGCCTCGAGGTAGGCCCGGACCAGGTCGGCCTTGGACGCGAAGTTGTTGTAGAGGCTCATCTTCGCCACGCCGGCCTCGGCCGTGATCGTGTCGATCCCGGTCGCCGCCAGGCCGTCGGCGTAGAACCGGCGGGCCGCCGCCTCCAGCAGCTGCTGCCGCGCCCTCCCCCGGCGCCCGGCCGGCGCCGCACCATCCTCGCTCATCGGATGCTCCCCGCTCACGAAATCTAGGTAGACCAGTCTACCTAGAGTAGGTAGGTCGATCTACCTAAATTCCGGAGGGGTTAGATCCGGCTGACGGTTGCGAGCCAGGCCGGGGCGCCGGCCTCGTCGTGGTATCTCGTCTGGACCCGGTCCGGCTCCAGGGCATCGAGCCGCCAGCCGTTGCCCGCGCTGAACGCCGACCTCAGGTCCTCCCGGCTAACCCCGTGCCTGGCCAGCACCGCCCTGGCAGGGTTCTGCCCCGGGCGTAGGCTGCGCGAACTGGGCGACCTGTGGTTCAGGGGGGACGGCAAGGCCGAGCTGACCGGGATCGGCCGGCGGCCAAACCGGCCGAATGGCCGCATAACTTCCGGGGTTACGATTACCGGCAACCGTGCATGCCTCCCGGAGGGCCAGTCATGACGACGACTGCACCAGCGACCCCATCCGAAGAGAGCACAGCTGAGCTTCAGGATGCCGGCTACGTCGACGTCCTCATCGTCGGCGCCGGGGTGTCCGGCATCGGCGCCGCGCACGAGCTGCGCGAGCAGTTCCCCGACCGGACCTTCGTGATCCTGGACGCCCAGGACAACCGGGGCGGCACCTGGTGGACGCACCGCTATCCGGGCGTGCGCTCGGACAGCGACCTGTTCACCTACGGCTACCGGTTCAAGCCCTGGCGCGGGCCGTCGATCGCCGCAGGCGAGGCGATCCTGGAGTACCTCGACGAGGTTATAGCGGAATACGGCCTCGGTGACTTCATCCGCTACCAGCACCGAGTCACCTCGGCGAGCTGGTCGACCGAGGACCGCCGGTGGACGGTCGAGGTGACCAGGGAAGACACCGGGGAGCGGCTGCGGTTCACCACCAGCTTCCTGTGGATGTGCCAGGGCTACTACAACCACGCCAAGCCCTACCGGCCGGGGTGGGAAGGGCTGGACCGGTTCCAGGGCACGCTCGTGCACCCGCAGAGCTGGCCCGACGACCTCGACCTGACCGGCAAGCGCGTGGTCGTGATCGGCTCCGGGGCAACGGCCGCCACGCTGATCCCGGCCATCGCCAAGCAGGCCGGGCACGTGACGATGCTGCAGCGCTCCCCGTCCTACTACTACGCCCCGGCCACCACGCACGCGCTCGCCGAGCAGCTGGCGCCGCTCGATCTCCCCGACGAGTGGATGCACGAGATCATGCGCCGCCAGCACATCATGGAGTACCACTTCCTGGCCCGGGCCGGGTTCGACGCACCCGACGAGCTGCACGAGTTCCTGATGGGGTCGATCCGCCCGCTGCTGCCCGAGGGCACCGACATCGAGAAGCACTTCACCCCCCGCTACCGCCCGTGGCAGCAGCGCATCGCGGTCGTCCCGGACGGCGACTTCTTCGAGGTGCTGCGCGAGGGCAAGGCCTCGGTCATCACCGACACCATCGACGAGTTCACCGAGCACGGGATCAGGGTCTCGTCCGGCGAGGAGATCCCGGCCGACGTGGTGGTCACCGCGACCGGCTTCAACATGTCGGTGCTGGGCGACGTGGACTTCACCGTCGACGGCGAGCCGGTCGATTTCACCCAGCGCGTCACCTGGCGCGGTGTCATGGTCAGCGGCGTGCCGAACATGGCCTATGTGTTCGGCTACTTCCGGCACAGCTGGACCCTGCGGGTTGACCTGGTCAGCGACCTGGTCACCCGGCTGCTGGCCACGATGGCGGACAAGGGCGCCACGATGGTCGTGCCGACGCTGCCCGAGGACGGGGACATGGAACTGCGGCCGTGGTCGGACCCGGAGAACTTCAACGCCGGCTACGTCATGCGCTCCCAGCACATCCTGTTCAAGCAGGGCGACCGCGAGCCGTGGACGCACCTGATGGAGCACGACGAGGAACGGGAGATCCTGCCCAAGGCCGACCTCGACGACGGCTCGCTCGCCTACAGCTGAGGCCCGGCGGGCCAGGAGGGGCTGCCGTCCGGGCCTGAGCCGTGGCCTTGCTGGCTGGCGCGGACCCAGGCGGCCGGGGCGGTGATGATCGGGGCGGCGCCCTGGCGTCCGGCGAGGTAGCGGTTGCGCAGCACGCGGACCTCCGCGGTGAGCGGGTCGTCCGGGCCGAGGGCCTGCTCGCAGTCCCGCAGGGCACGGTCGAACTGGGCGCTTGACCGCTTGAGCTTTCCGGCTGCGTGATAGGCGTGCGCGAGGTTGGCCCTGGTGCTCAGGGTCTCCCAGTGGCCCGGGCCGAGGAACCGCTCGCAGTCGGCGAGGACAGTCTCGCCCAGGCCGACCGCGTCGGGCAGCCGCCTGGCCTTGTGGTAGACGGCGGCCACGTTCCAGCGTGCCCGGAGCGTGTCCGGATGGCCGGGGCCGCTGATCTGGTAGAGGTCCGCCAGCACGGATTCGTACAGCGGGAGCGCGGCCCGCAGCCGGCCGTTGCGGCAGTTGATGGCGGCCAGGCCGGCCCGGGCGGCGAAGGTGTTGCCGGGGCCGGACCCGGGCACGCGCTCCCATTCGGTGATGGCGTGCGCGAACGTCGCGGCGGCGGCGTCGGCCCGGCCGGCCAGGTCGCAGGCCGCGGCCAGGTGCTCCCGGGCGATGACGGCGTCCGGGTAGGCCGGGCCGGCCGCCTTGACGACCCGGGTGAGGGCGTCCTGGTAGAGGCCGATGGCCTCGTCCGCGTGGCGGGCCCGGCGGTAGAGCTCCGCCAGCTGCTGCCGGACCGCGATCGTGCCGGGCTGCATCAGGCCGACGGTCCGCTCCCTGGCGGCCAGGCAGCGGCGCAGGACGGCGGCCGCTTCGCTGTCCCGCCCGGCGCCGGCGTAGGCGCCGGCCAGCGCGTGCAGGCTCTTCGTGGTGGGTGGCTGCGCCGGGCCGAACGCGCGCTCGCACTCGGTCACCACCCGCTCGGCCAGCGAGATGCTGTCTTCCAGGCGGCCCGCGGCGCGGTAGGCCAGGGCCAGGCTGGCCCGTACGGCGATGGTCTGCTCGCGGCCCGGCCCGGCCGCCTCCTCGGTGTCCGCGACCAGCTCCTTGTAC
>DASVBE010000204.1:0-4227 GCA_036375995.1 Streptosporangiaceae bacterium
GCGCCGAGGGAGCGAGGAGGGAAGGCAGCGCCTCTCCAGCGGCCCGGAGCTCGCCAGCAAGCACAGCGGCCCGCACCGCCCCGGCATACTGACGGGATGACCAGCCCGTTCCTGGACTCGCCCGGGCCGCTGGCGTTCGCCCACCGGGGCGGCGCGGCGCACCATCCGGAGAACTCCTGGCGGGCCTTCGAGCACGCGGTCGGCCTGGGCTACCGCTACCTGGAGACCGACGCCCGGGCCACCGCGGACGGGGTGCTGCTGGCCTTCCACGACGAGACCCTCGACCGGGTCACCGGAAGAGCGGGCCGGGTCGCCGAGCTGCCCTACCGGACCGTCGCCACGGCCCTGATCGACGGCCGGGAGCCGATCCCGAAGCTGGAGGACCTGCTCGGCAGCTGGCCGGACGCCCGGTTCAACATCGACGTCAAGCACCCGGCGTCCGTCGCCCCGCTGGCCGGCGTGCTGCGCCGGACCGCGGCCTGGGACCGGGTCTGCGTCTGCTCGTTCTCGGCCCTGCGGCTGCGGGCCGCCCGCCGGGCGCTGGGCCGGCCGGTGTGCACGGCCGCCTCCCCCGCTGCGATCGCCGCGGTGGCGGCCGGCCTTGGCGGCCGCGGTGCCCGGGGCGCGCAGTGCGCCCAGATCCCGGCCCGGATGGCCACGCCCGCGTTCCTGCGCCGGGCCCACGCGCTCGGCTGGCCGGTGCACGCCTGGACGGTGAACGACCCGGCGCAGATGGCGCGGCTCCTCGAGGCCGGCGTGGACGGGCTGATCACCGACGACACGGTGGCGCTGCGCAACGTCCTGTCCGCCCGCGGCCAATGGCCGGCCTAGCACGCCGGCCTGGCTCTCCCTGCGACCCGCAGGCAACTAGCCGCCGGCGGAGCCGGCCAGCGAGCGGAGGGCCGCGGCGCTGTTTTCCCGACGAGCGACGCGGCGCGACGAAGGAGCGCCAAGGAGCGAGGAAGGGAAGGCAGCGCGCATAGCGGCCCTGCGCTCGCCAGTAAGCAGGGTTGGAATCGCGGCAAGCTGGGAATCTTGTCCGGGAGCTCACCGTTGTAACCCCAAGGACGGCTGAGCGCTGGGAGGCAGCAGACTGATGGCCGAACGCTCACTTCGCGGGACCCGGCTCGGCGCTACGAGCTACGAGAACGACCGTAACACCGATCTGGCCCCGCGGCAGGATGTGGCTTTCGAATGCCCGAAAGGCCACGCTTTCACGGTGCCGTTCGCCGCTGAGGCGGACATCCCGACCACCTGGGAGTGCCGGGTGTGCGGGGCGACCGCCTTCACCACGTCCGGGGACCTGCCCGCGCCCAAGAAGGTCAAGGCGCCGCGCAGCCACTGGGACATGCTGCTGGAACGGCGTTCCGTAGCTGACCTGGAGGAAGTTCTGGCCGAGCGGCTCGCGGTGATCCGCGGGCAGCGCGGCGCCGAGGATGCTGCACCGTCCTCGGCCCAGCCGCGGCGCCAGCGCAAGAGCGCTTAGCCCTCCGCCGCCGCACCGGCCCGACCGGGAGCCGCGCCACCTGTGGCGCGGCTTCCGGCGTGTCAGGCGCGCTTGCCGGTCAGCCGGGACAGGCGGCCCTTGACGCCCCACTGGGCCACCCGCCACAGCGCCTCGGCCACGATCGCCCGGCTCATCTTGCTCGCCCCGCGGGTGCGCTCGACGAAGTTGATCGGCACCTCGGTCACGGTCAGCCCGGCCCGGATGAACCGCAGCACCAGGTCGATCTGGAAGCAGTAGCCCTGCGACCGCACCTGGGCGTAGTCGATCGCCTGCAGCCCCTCGGCCCGGTAGGCGCGGAACCCGGCAGTGGCGTCCCGCACCCCGATGCCGAGCATCAGCCGGACGTAGATGTTGCCGCCGCGGGACAGGATCTCCCTGGACTTCGGCCAGTTCTGCACGGTCCCGCCGGGCACCCAGCGGGAGCCGATGACCAGGTCGGCGCCCTCCAGCGCGGTCAGCAGCCGGGGCAGCTCGGCGGGCTGGTGCGAGCCGTCCGCGTCAAACTCGACCAGCACGCCGAAGCCGTGCTCCAGCGCCCAGCCGAACCCGGCGATGTACGCCGCGCCCAGGCCCGCCTTGCCCGGCCGGTGCAGCACGTGGATGGCCGGATCGGAGGCGGCCAGCTTGTCCGCGATATCGCCGGTGCCGTCGGGGCTGTTGTCGTCCACCACCAGCAGCTCGGCGTCCGGCACCGCGGCCCGCAGCCGGGTGGTGATCTGCTCGACGTTGCCGCGCTCGTTGTAGGTGGGGATGATCACGGCCACCCGGCCCAGCGGACCGCGCGCGCGGTCGGTTCCGGTCACAGTTCCTGCCTCAGCCTGGTTCTGATGTCGTCCCGGCGCTGCGGGCCGGGACGCCCGGCGCCTGGCCCTGCAACGCCTGCGGCGCCCCCCAGGTTCCCAGAGCGGCGTGCGGCCCGCCACGCCGGCCCGCACAGCACCCCTCAGCACCGGGCCCCTCAGCACAGCGTCCCCGGGCACAGGCCCCCCGGGCACAGGGGAGGGCCCGGGCACACCTTCGGACCGGTGACTGCCCCGCCCGCCTGCGGCGGGACCCGCCTCCGTTGTCTACTGGCCGCCCGGGCCCCCTCCGGGCCCAACCCCGTGTCCAGCCAGCCGGGCTAGCCGGGGCTGGACTGGGCAGAAAGATACCGCCGATCGCGATGATGTCAACCGCCTGCCTGCAGGCGTACCGGCTGCTATCCGCCTGTCCGCTCTTGTCCGGCGGCGATAGCATTGTGGTCCTGACAGGGTAAGAGAGGCGGCATGCGGCCTCTGCTCCCGCCGAAGCGACAGTCAATCTGCGGATTGGCCCAGGGCCGCGAATTATCCGCAAGCAGGAGGACGAGCGTGACGGAAAGCCAGGATTCGCAGGCCAACGAAGCTCAGATTGCCGTACATTGGCGCGAAGAAGAGTACATTTACCCGCCGGACAGCTTCATCGCGCAGGCAAATGCCTCCGACCCTGCGATCTACGACCGGTTCGCCGAGGACAAATTCCCCGACTGCTTTAAGGAGTACGCGGACCTTGTGTCCTGGGACGAGCCCTGGGAAACCGTGCTCGACACCAGCAACCCGCCGTTCTGGAAATGGTTCACTGGCGGAAAGCTGAACGTCTCGTATAACTGCGTTGACCGGCACGCCGAAGCCACCCCGGACAAGCCCGCGCTGATCTGGGTCCAGGAGCCGGAAACGGACCCCAAAGTGTTTATCAGCTACGCGGACCTGTACCGCCGGGTCAACGAGTTTGCCGCGCTGCTGCGGGACTTCTGCGGCCTGAGCGCGGGCGACCGGGTCACCCTGCACATGCCGATGGTCCCGGAGCTGCCGGTGGCGATGCTGGCCTGCGCCCGGCTCGGCGTGGTCCATTCCCAGGTGTTCGCCGGCTTCAGCGGCAACGCCTGCGGCACCCGCATCGCCGACTCCGGCAGCCGGGTGCTGATCACCATAGACGGCTATTACCGCAGCGGTGATCTGCTCGACCACAAGGTCAAGGCGGACGAGGCTGTCGCCGAGGCGCAGCGGCAGGGCCAGCACGTGGACAAGGTGCTGGTCTTCCGGCGGCACGCGGGCCAGTACGCGTCCGCGGTGCCGATGGCCGACGGCCGGGATTTCTACGTCGACGACCTGATCGGCCAGTACGCCGGGCAGACCGTGGCGCCGGTGTCCATGCCCGCTGAGGCGCCGCTGTTCCTGATGTACACCAGTGGCACCACCGGCCGCCCCAAGGGCTGCCAGCACAGCACCGGCGGCTACCTGGCCTACGTCACCGGGACGTCCAAGTACTACCAGGACATCCACCCCGACGACGTGTACTGGTGCATGGCCGACATCGGCTGGATCACCGGCCACTCCTACATCGTCTACGGCCCTCTTTCGCTGGGCACCACCAGCGTGATCTACGAGGGCACACCCAACTACCCGGACGCGGGCCGCCCCTGGCGGATCGCCCAGGAGCTCGGGGTGAACATCTTCCACACGGCGCCGACGACGATCCGAATGCTGCGCAAGCTGGGTCCGGACGAACCGGCCAAGAACGCCCACCACTTCAAGCACATGACCACCGTCGGCGAGCCAATCGAGCCGGACGTGTGGCGCTGGTACTACCACGTCGTCGGCAAGGGACAGGCGGTGATTGTCGACACCTGGTGGCAGACCGAGACCGGCGGGTTCCTGGGCAGCGGGCTGCCGGCCCTCAAGCCGATGAAGCCGGGCTCCTGC
>DASVBE010000207.1:0-5195 GCA_036375995.1 Streptosporangiaceae bacterium
GGCCTGGCCGAACATCCGCCCGCCGGTGCCGAGCACGACCGGGAAGACCTTCAGCCGCAGCTCGTCGACCAGATCGTGCTCGAGCAGCGCGCGGACGAGCTGGAAGCTGCCGGGAACGACGAGATCGCCGTCGAGGCTGGCAGCCAGCTGTGCGACTTCGTCATCCATCTGGCCCTTGAGCACTGTTGAGTTGCTCCACGAGGGCTCGCCGAGGCTCGAGCTCACGACGTACTTGGGCACTGACCCGGTTCGACAACAGCGTCCTGCCCTGGTTCGGGCTGCCACGGTCACTGCCCGGCCGGCAGTGCCCGGCCGGTAGGGCCCGGCCGGCGGCGCGGGCCCGGTCAGCGCGGGCGGACCGGAACCCCGGTCACCCGGGACAGGCGGCCGGCCAAGGCCGAACCGCTGACCAGCCACGGATGGCCGGACCGCTTCTCGGCCGTGCCCTCGTGGACCCAGCCGGCCACCTCGGTCAGCGCGCGCAGGCAGACCACGGCCTGGTGATAGCGGATCTCCCCAGCGCTGATCCGCACCCCGGCGGTGTGCTGGTAGCGGCGGGCGAACCGGCTGGCCAGCAGGCGGCCAAAGGCCCGCACGGCCGGCCGGGCCCAGCTGGGCACGTCCAGCGGTGCCTCGCTGAGCAGCAGCGTCGTGAAGCCCACGTCGTGCGCGCGGGGCGCGATCAGCGTGGTGCTCCAGTCCAGCACGGTGATCCGGCCGCCGTCGGCGAGCAGATTGAACGGGTGCAGGTCGCCGTGGCAGATCACGTCCGGGGCCGGCCCGGGCGGATGAGCGGCCAGCCAGCGCGCGGCGCCGGCCAGGTCGGTCCGCCCGAACTCACCTGCGTGCCCGGCCAGCCCGGAGAGCAGCCCCGGGACCGTGACCGGCGCGTACCCGACCCGGTCAGGAAGCCTGCCCGCCACCACCGGCGCGCCGCCGTCCGCGCCGGCCCTGCCGGCCGCGCCGCCCGCCCCGCCGTCCGGGCCGTCCGGCGCGGCAGCCGCCACCAGCTCGCCGCGGACCGGGTCCGGGTCCAGTGCATGAAGCCGCGCCATAGCCTCCGCAAGCACAACCGGGATCCGCCGCAGCAGCCCAACCCCGGACGCCACCGCGCCCGCCCCGTCCAGGCCGGCCAGCAGCGGCCCCCCGGGAGCCCGGTCCATGATCATGAACGCCCGCCCCAGGCCATCCCCCGGACCGCCCGACGCCCGCACCATCGGCGTCGGGAACCCCGCCCTGGCCACCGCGCGCTGCACGATCGTTTCCTTGCGGGCCGCCCCCGGATCGGGCATCACCCGGGCCACCAGCTCCTTCGGCCACCCGTCCGGCGGCTCCGCCAGTGAGAACGAGCACAGCTCCGCCCAGAAACCCCCGTGCATCGGCTCCGGCCGGCGGTCATACGCCAGGCCCGGCTTCCCCGCCACGGCCCGCAGCACATCCAGCAACTGCCCAGAAAGTTCAGTGTTAACCGTCACGGTATTTACCGTAACAGTATCTCATGATACTGTCTAGACATGTCCGCCCCAGCCGACGCTCCCGATGAGCTGACCATCGATGACCTGGCCCGACGGGTCGGGCTGCCGGTCCGCACAATCCGCGAGTACCACACGATGCGCCTGCTCCCGCCGCCGCTGCGGCAGGGACGGGTCGGCCTGTACGGCGGCCGGCACATCGAGCGGCTCCAGCTCATCGCCCGGCTCCAGCGCCGCGGCTACTCCCTGGCCGGGATCCGTGACCTGCTCGGCGCCTGGGAGAGCGGCAGCGACCTGACCACGCTGCTCGGTGTCGGCGGCGGCGAGGCCCCGCTGGACGAGACGCCGCTGCGGCTGACCCGGGCCGAACTGCTGGACCGGCTGCCCGCGCTGGACGCCGGGGCGCTCAGCCGGGCCCGCCAGTCCGGCCTCATCCGCCCGCACGGCGACGACCATTTCCTGGTCCGCAGCCCGGCCCTGCTCGGGCTGGTCGCCGAGGGTGTGCACCTGGGCGTCCCGCTCGGCGAGATGCTGGACTTCGCCGAGACGCTCAGCGAGGACCTTGCCGCGCTCGCCGACAAGCTGGCCCGGCTGATCGTGACCGCCGTCTGGGAGCCGGTCTCGGCCTCCAGCCGGGCCAGCGAACTGCCCGACCTGTTCCGGCGCGGCCGGCTGCTTATCCTCCAGGGGGCGGCCAGCACGCTCGCCGACCGGCTGGCCGCCGCCCTGGCCGGCCGGGCCGCCACCGCGACCAGCGGCGACCAGCTGCTGGCCGCGCTGGACGAGACCCGCGTCGGCGCGGTCGCCGACGCCGCGGGCCGGATTCACCGGCTGAGAGAGGACCGATGAGCATCGCGAACACGGCGCAGGCCGAGCACTGGAACTCCGGCGACGCGATCGCGCACTGGCTGCGCAACCAGGAGCGGTACGACCGGATGCTCCAGCCGTTCGCGGACCTGATCCTCCAGCTGGTGGCCCTGCGGCCGGGCGAGCAGGTGCTCGACGTGGGCTGCGGCTTCGGGGCCACGACGCTCGCGGCCGCCCGGCGGGTGGCGCCCGGTCCGGTGCTGGGCGTCGACCTGTCCGGCCCGATGCTGTCCGTGGCCCAGGACCGGGCGGCCGGGTCCGGCCTGGCCAACGTGGCCTTCGAGCACGGCGACGTCCAGGTGTATCCCTTCGGGCCGGCCCGGTTCGACGCGGTGGTCTCCCGGTTCGGGGTGATGTTCTTCGAGGACCCGGTGGCCGCGTTCGCGAACATCAGGTCCGCGGTCCGTCCCGGCGGCCGCCTCGTGTTCGCTTGCTGGCAGCCCCTGGCATCGAACGACTGGCTGCTGGTCCCCGGGGCCGCGCTGGCCGAGCACGTGCCGCCCGGCGACTTCGGCACCGCGGGCGGCCCGGGCATGTTCGCGTTCGCCGACCAGAACCTGGTCTACGAGATCCTGGCCGGCGCCGGCTGGACGGACATCCAGATCACGCCGCAGCAGGTCAGGCTGCTGGTCGGCGGCGGTGGCAGCGTGGACGACACGGCGGAATTCCTGCGCACCGCGACGATCGGCCGCACCATGCTGGCCGGCGCCGACGAGGCCACGACGGAGCGGGCCCTCACCGCCGTCCGCGCCGCGCTCGCCCAGCACGCCGGCGCCGAAGGCGTGCACCTCGGCGCAGGAGTCTGGCTCGTCCAGGCGGCCGCCCCCGGCGCCACGCCCTCCGGCTGACCGGGCCCGGGCGGCTGGCACCGCGGCGATACCGCCCGCGTCATGAGCCGTGGCTTGGGCGGGTCACCACGTACCTTCCGTAATCCATCGAAAGCGGCCCGCGAAACGCCGGGCTGGTCATGATGCAGGCCGGACCGCCAGGCTTGGCAACGCTCAGCGGCCCTCGGCGGGGAAGCGGGCGTCGATGGCGGCGCCGCCGGGGGTGCCCTCGATGAGCCTTCTGAGCAGGCCGGACAGCTGGCCGATCTGCTGGCCGGTGAGGCGGCTGGTGATGACTTCGCGCACGTCGGCGGAGCCCGCCGAGACGGCCTGGGCCTCGCGGCCGGCCTCGGTGAGGGCGAGGGAAACGACCCGGCGGTCCTGCGGGCTGGGGGTCCTGGTGACCAGGCCGCGCTGGACGAGGGCGTCGACCAGGCGGCTGGGGCTGCCGGTCTCGCAGACCAGCAGGCGGCCGAGTTCGGCGAGCGAGAGCGGCGCACGGTCACGCAGCACGTCGAGGACCTCCGCCTGCGCGGGCGTGAGCCCGGCGTCCCGCAGGCGGGCGGCCAGGCGGCGGCTGCCTTCCCGCTGGACCGCGAGGATCAGGTAGCGCAGCTCATCGGCCGCCCGCCCGGGGGGTGCGGGGCGCGCGGGGCGCGCGGGCTGCGGCACGGGCTCGGGTCCGGGCACCGGCCCTCCTTCCAGCGTGACCACCTTGACGGCGGCCTCCCTCACCTGATATTGATGATACGTCATTAAATGACACATCATCAATTGACGCATCACTGAGTTCTCAGTGTAGGGACACCACGAGGAGACGCAAGTGAACGAGAACGTGGTCATCATGGGCGCGTCCGGCGCGAGCGGGCAGCGGATCGCCAGGGCGCTGGCTGCGCGCGGGGTGCCGCTGACGCTGGCCGGCCGGAACCGCGGCACGCTGGCCCCGCTGGCCGATGAGCTTGGCGCGGCGGTGGCCGAGGCCGACATCGCCCGTCCCGGCCCGGTCCTGCGTCAGGCCCGGCTGGTGGCGAACACCGTCGGGCCGTTTGCCGCGCACGCGCCGGCGCTGGCCGCCGCCAGCCTGGCCGCGGGCGTGGCCTACGTGGACATCGCGAACGAGCTCACGGCCACCACCAGCCTGCTGGAGCTGGACGGCCAGGCGAAGGCCACCGGCACGGTGCTGGTCACCGGGGCCGGCTTCGGCCCGGCGGTGACCGAGTCGATGCTGCTGCGCCTGCTGCCCACGCTGCCCGGCCCGGCCACGCGGGTCCGGGTGGCGGGCGCGCCGAGCGCGCCGGACGGGCCGGTTTCCCCCGGGATCCAGGCCACAGCCGCGCAGGCCGCCGCCGAGGGGACCGCCTGGTACGCCGGCGGCGAGCTGACCCGGGCGCCGCTGGGCACCGGCGGCACGCTGATGACGCTCGGCGGGCACGCCTGGCCGATGATCCCGGCGGCCACGGCCGAGCTGGAAACGGCCCGCCGGGCCAGCGGGGCGGGGGACGTGATCGCGTTCTTCGCGGTCCCCGGCCAGCGCCCGGTCACCGACGGGACCTCGTACGCCTACGCCGAGGCGCAGGACAATGAAGGGAACGCGGTCGCCGCCCTGGCCACGCTGGGCCTGGGCCTGGACGTGACCGCGGCGATCACCGCCGAGACCGTGTGCCGCATCCTGGACGGCCAGGCCGGATCGCTGGCCGGAGCCTGGACCCCGGGCGCCCTGTTCGGCGCGGACCTGGTCACCGCCGCCGCGCCCGCCACGATCGTCCCCGTCGATCCCGCCACGGTGTGGACCACCCCGGCAGGCCAGCCCTGACCAACCGCCGCCAGGCCGGCCGTCGCCGGCGCCAAGCCCGTCAGCAGCGGCCGCCGGCGCCGGCCCGGCGGCCCGCAGGCCAGCGTTCGCGGGTGGGGCCGGGCGGGCTGCCGGTGGGCCGGGTCAGAGGTCCTCGAGGCCCAGGTCGAGGTTGGGGAGCTGGATGCCGCCATCGACCTCGAGGATCTTGCCGGTCAGGTACCCGCCCGACGGCGC